>DASUFW010000161.1:0-12323 GCA_036274335.1 Burkholderiales bacterium
GGCGGAATATTCGTTTCCTTCAGCTTCGCCACCGCCTCCAGGTCGCCGAGCTCGAGCTTGGGCATGCCGCAGCAGGCCTCCTTCTCGACCAGCACGTAGGGCACCTCGTTGTGCTCGAGGAGCGCGAGCAGGTCGTGGCCCATGCCCGGCTCGTTGTAGTTCACGTAGCAGGTGGAGAAGATCGCCGCCTTGCCGGGGGCGTTCTTGCCGTCGCGCACCGCGTGGGCGCGGCTCTGCGCGGCGGCGGGCCGGAACTTCCGGCCCGCGTAGGGCGGCAGCTCGCGGTCCCGGTGGACGCCGAGCGTCTTCTCCATGACGCCGCGCGCAAGCGGCATGCGGTTCACGGCGTTGACCGCCTGCGCCACCACCGGGATGGCCGCGAGCCTGCCCATCGCGTCCGTGGAGGACAGCAGCCGGTCGCGCAGGCCGGCGCCATGGCGGCGGAACTTCACCGCCTTGGCGCGCAGCATCAGGTGCGGGAAGTCGACGTTCCAGGGATGCGGCGGCACGTACGGGCACTTGGTCATGTAGCACATGTCGCAGAGGTAGCACTGGTCGACGACCTTCGCGTAGTCCGACTTCGCCACGCCGTCGACCTCCAGCGTCTTCGAGCTGTCGACCAGGTCGAACAGCGTCGGGAACGCCGTGCACAGGTTGACGCAGCGCCGGCAGCCGTGGCAGATCTCGAAGACGCGCTCGAGCTCCTGGTCGAGCTTCAGCTCGTCGTAGAACTCGGGGTTGCGCCAATCGAGCGGGTGCCGGGTGGGTGCCTCGAGGCTTCCTTCGCGGATGGTCATCGCGCCTCCATGTCTTCTTCTCCGGGAGGATACGTCCCTACGGCGCGCGCGACCAATCGAAAAGCCCGATGCGGTCCATTGCCGCCGTCAATGGCGGCGCGCTTGATCCAGATCAAGCGCGCGCGGAGGGCCCGGTGTCTCATAGGCCGATGGTCGACCCGATCGCCGCCTGGCATGCCGATCACGTGCGCTTCGCGCGGCTGCTCGAAGCGCTGGAGAAGGAGGTCGCCGTGTTCCACGGCGGCGACGCGCCCGACTACGAGCGCATGCGCGACATCGTGCTGTGGCTGCGCCACTACGCGGACGGCGTGCATCACCCGCGCGAGGACGTGGCCTTCGCGCGCATGGTGCGCCGCGACCCGACCCTCGCGCTGCCGGTCAACCGGCTGCTCCAGGAGCATCGCGTGATCGGCCACGCGGGCGAGGCGCTGCTCGTGCAACTGGAGAACGTGGTGGCCGGCGGCTTCGCGCGCCGCGCCGACCTGGAGTCGGCGGCGGCCACCTTCCTCGTCTACTACCGCAACCACCTGAACACCGAGGAGGCGCACGTCCTGCCGCGCGCCGCGCAACTGCTGGGCGCTGAAGACTGGGCCGCGGTCGCGGCGACGGCGCCGGCCGAAGGCGGGCGCGCCGCCGAGGCGCTGCGCGCGGCGCGCGCCCTCGGCCTGTAGCGCCTCAGCGCTCGGCGAGCGCCAGCACCACCCGCTTCACCATCGGACCCTCGGCGCTGTCGCCGGCCGTGAAGCCGAGCTTCTGCGCGAGCGTCAGCATGCCGCGGTTCTCGGTGAGCACGTGCCCGAGCATGCTGCGCAGCCCGCGCGCGCGCGCCACCGCGATCAGCTGCTCCATCATGCGCCGGCCGAGGCCGCGGCCCTGCCAGGCGTCGTCCACGACGATCGCGTATTCGCAGCTCTCGCCGTCCGGGTTGGTGACGTAGCGCGCGACCGCCACTTCCGTCTCGCGGCCGTCCTCGGCGACCGTGGCGACGAAGGCCATCTCGCGGTCGTAGTCGATCTGCGTGAAGCGCACCAGCATCTGCGGCGTGAGCTCGCGCAGCGTATCCATGAAGCGGAAGTAGCGCGACTCGCTCGACAGGCGCTTGACGAACGCCTGCTCCATTTCGGCGTCCTCGGGGCGGATGGGTCGCAGGGTCACCTGCGGGCCCTCGCGCGGCTGCCAGGTGCTGATCAGCTCGGTCGGATAGGGGTGGATCGCCATGTGCCCGTAGCGGTCGCGCCGCGGCGGCGGCCGGCGCAGCACCACGCGCGCGTCCACCGCGACCGCGCCCGCGTCGTCCGCGATCAGCGGATTGACGTCCAGCTCGGCGAGCTCGGGCAGCTCGCAGACCATCTCCGAGATGCGCAGCAGCACGTCCTCCAGCGCCTCGCGGTGCACCGGCGGCATGCGCCGGAACTCCCCGAGCAGCCGCGCCACGCGCGTGCCCCGGATCATGTCCTCCACCAGGTAGCGGTTGAGGGGCGGCAGCGCCACCGCACGGTCGCGGTAGATCTCGACCGCCGTGCCGCCCATGCCGAATACGATCGCCGGCCCGAACACCGGGTCGCGGATCACGCCGACCATCAGCTCGCGGCCGTGCGCCCGGCGCACCATCGGCTCGACCACCACGCCGTTCAGGCGCGCTTCCGGCCGCAGGCGCCGCGCCTCGGCCATGATCTCGCGCCAGGCGGCCTCCGCGGCGGGCGCGTTGGCCACGTTCAGGCGCACGCCGCCGACGTCGCTCTTGTGCGTGATGTCCGGGGAGTCGATCTTCATCGCGACCGGGAAGCCGAATTCGCCGGCCATCACCATCGCCTCGTGCGGCGAGCTCGCCAGCACGGTGCGCGCGATCGGGACCGCGAAAGCGGCGAGCAGCGCCTTCGACTCCATCTCGCTCAGCACCTCGCGCTTCTCGCCGAGCGCGTCCTCGACGATGGCGCGCGCGGTCACCAGGTCGGGCGGGCGGTGCGCCGCCACCGGGCCCGGTGTCTGCAGCAGCGCGCGCTGGTTGCGGTAGAACGACGAAATGTGGCCGAACATCTCGACGGCCGGGTCGGGCGTGCGGAACACCGGAATGCGCGCCTGCGCGAGCAGGCGCCGCGCGCCGGCGGTCTGCTCCTCGCCCATCCAGCAGGCGAGCACCGGCTTGCTGGAGCCCTTCGCGGCCTCGATCACGGCGCGCGCCGCGCCCTCGGGCTCGCTCATCGCCTGCGGCGTGAGGATCGAGAGCACGCCGTCCACGCCGTCGTCGGCGAGGCAGGCGGACACCGCGGCGCGGTAGCGGCCGGCGTCGGCGTCGCCGATCAGGTCGAGCGGGTTGCCGTGCGACCAGTTGGGCGGCAGCGCGGGCTTGAGCGCCTCGATGGTCGCCGGCCCCAGCGCCGCGAGCGGAATGCCGAGGTCGGCGGCGCGGTCGGCGGCCATTACGCCGGGGCCGCCGCCGTTGGTGACCACCGCGAGCCGGTCGCCGCGCGGGCGCACGTGCGCGGCGAGCGCCTGCGCCGCGGCCACCATCTGGCCGATGGTGGTCACGCGCACCACGCCGGCGCGCTTCACCACGGCGTCGAACACGTCGTCCAGGCCGACGATGGCGCCGGTGTGCGAGACGGCAGCGCGCGAGCCGGCCGGGTGGCGGCCGACCTTCATGACGATGACCGGCTTGACCCGCGCGGCGGCGCGCAGCGCCGAGACGAAGCGCCGCGCGCTCCTCACCCCCTCGATGTAGAGCAGGATGTGCTCGGTCGCCGGGTCCTCGATCAGGTAGTCGACGATCTCGCCGAAGTCCACGTCGGTCGAGCCGCCCAGCGACACCACGCTGGAAAAGCCCACGCCGTTCGGGCGCGCCCAGTCGAGCATCGCGGTGCAGACCGCGCCCGACTGCGCCACCAGGCCGAGCGAGCCGGGCAGCGTCGCACCGCGCGCGAAGGTGGCGTTCAGGCCGAGCGAGGGGCGCATCAGGCCCAGGCAGTTCGGACCGACCAGCCGCAGCCGGTGGCGGCGCGCGTTCTCCAGCAGCGCCCGCTCGAGCTTCGCGCCGGCGGGGCCGGTCTCCGAGAAGCCCGCGCTGATCACCACCGCGGCGCGCACGCCCGCCCGGCCGCACTGCTCGATCACCTCGGGCACGGTCGCCGCGGGGGTCGCGATCACGGCGAGGTCGACGCGGGCCGGGACTTTGCCGATCGACGGATAGCAGGGCGCGCCCTGCACCGACTTCCACTTCGGATTCACCGCGAACAGCTGCCCGCGATAGCCGGCCGCCTGCAGGTTGGCGACCAGCACCTGGCCGACCGCGCCGGCGCGCTCGGTGGCGCCGACGACCGCCACCGCCGCCGGCTCGAACAGGGGGGTCAGGTAATGCTTTTCGGGCAGGGCGGCCACGGCCCGACTATACAATCCGGGCAATGACCGGAGGACGACGAATGGATACCGCGACGACCGAGAAACTGATGGCCGACCTGCGCGCCGTGGTGCGCGACGCCGAGAGCCTGATCGGCGCGGTGGCCGCCGAGTCCGGCGAGCAGCTGGAGGACGCGGGGCGGCGCGCGCAGGAAGCGGCCGAGGAAATCGACGAGCGGGTACGCCGCCATCCCTGGGCGGCCGTGGGCGTCGCGGCAGCCGCGGGGCTGCTGATCGGCCTGCTGCTGGGGAGGCGCTAGCCATGGGGCTGATGCGCTCGGCGCAGTCGCTGCTCGCCACGGCGCTCGGGCTGGCGCGCACGCGCCTGGAGCTGCTCAGCGTCGAGATGCAGGAAGTGCTGGCGCGGCTGGTGCTCCTCATGGTGGGTGCGGTCGCCGCCAGCCTGCTGGCCGCGCTGGCGATCGGTTTCGGCGCGGTGGCGCTGGTGCTGGCGGTGCCGTCCGAGCAGCGGGTCGCGGTGACAGCCGGGCTGGCCGCGGCGTTCCTGCTGGCCGCTGCGATCATCGCCTGGCGGCTGCGGCGGGCCGCGCGCCTCAAGCCGTTCGCCGCCAGCCTCTCCGAGCTGGCCGAGGACGTGAAGTCGATGGAGCCGCGCGAGTGATGGACGTGATCGACACCCTGCGCGCGCGCCGCGCCGCGCTGGTGGCGCGCTCGCAGCGCCAGCGCCGCCAGGTCGCCGAGGCGCTGAGCGGGGTCGAGCGCGCGGTCGCCGAGCCGGCGATCCTCGGCCTGGGCGCCGCGGTCGCGCTGCTGGGCAGCTCGCCGCGCCTGCGCGGGTGGTTCGTGCGCGCCTGGGTGGCGGGCGCGTTCCTGCGGCGCCTGCTCGGACGATGACCGCCCCGGGGGCGCCGGCCGCCTCCGCGGCCGCCCTGCAGCGGCTGCGCGACTACGTCGAGCGCAACGAGCGGCAGGTCGCGGTCGGATTCTTCGCCGGCGGCTTCGTCTTCGACATCGTCACCACGGGGCGCATCGATTCGTGGGTGACGATCGCGCAGCAGGTCCTGTACCTGGCGGCGATCTTCGGCGTGCTGCTGCACATGCTGCTCGAGCAGGGCGCGCCGCCGCCGGCGCCCGAGGCGCGCTCGCGGCTCGCGGGCTGGTACTACGAGTATCGCGTGGCCGCGCTGCACTTCGCGCTCGGCGCGCTCATGAACCTGTACGCGATCTTCTTCTTCAAGAGCTCGTCGCTCCTCGTGTCCTTCGGCTTCCTCGCCTTCCTGCTGGTGCTGCTGGTCGCCAACGAGTCGCGCCGCTTCAAGGCGCTCGGCCTGCACGTGAAATCGGCGCTGCTCGCCCTGTGCGTGCTGTCGTTCGCCTGCATCCTGGTGCCGACGCTCGCCGGCTCGGTGGGTCCCTGGGTGTTCACGGGCTCGATGCTCGCCGGCGCGTTGCCCTTCGCCGCGCTCGGCCTGTGGGTCCGGCGCCGGCGGCCGGCGCTGGCGGGCGCGGCGCGCCGCCAGATCCTCGTGCCGGCGGCGGCGGTGCTGCTGCTGTTCGTCGGGTCCTACCTGCTGCGCGTCATCCCGCCGGTCCCGCTGTCCATCCCGTTCATCGGCGTGTACCACGCCGTCGAGCGCACCGAGCAGGGCTACCAGCTCCTCAACGAGCGCCCGTGGTGGCGCTTCTGGGAGCACGGCGACCAGCAGTTCCTCGCGCAGCCGGGCGACCGCGTCTACGTCTTCTTCCGCGTGTTCTCGCCTGCGCGCTTCGCCGACCGCGTGCGCATGCGCTGGTTCTGGGAGCCGGGCGGGCGCGGCTGGCTGCTGCAGGACAACATTCCCATCGACATCGTCGGTGGCCGCGAGCAGGGATTCCGCGGCTACGGCTACAAGACGAACTACCAGCCCGGGCGCTGGAAGGTGCAGGTGGAGACCAACGACGGCCGGGAGATCGGCCGCGTGTACTTCACCGTGGAAAGCGTCGCGCCCGGCCCGCGCGTGTTCGTGAGCGACGTCGAGTAGGCGCCCCGGCCCCGGCTAGCGGGTCACCAGCACCGGCAGCTTCGACTGCGCGAGCACCCGCGTCGTCTCGCTGCCGAGCAGCGCGCCGGTGAGGCCGCTGCGGCCGTGCGAGGCCATCGAGATCGCGTCGCACTTCGCGCCGCGGGCGACCTTCAGGATGCCCTCGTAGGTGCGTACCGCGGTGACGAACTTCGTCCGGCAGCGCACCCGCGCCTTCTTCGCCTCGGCCTCGATCGCGCCGAGCGCCTTGCGCGCCGCGGCCTCCGAATGACGCCGGTACTCCTGGGGCGAGATCGAGGGGACGTACACCGCCGCGTCGCCATAGGCGACCGGCATGAACGGCGGAATGACGTACACGCCCGTGACGCGCGCGCGCAGGGCCTTGGCGAGGCGCACGCCGGCCTTGACGCCCTTCAGGGCGAGCCGAGAGCCGTCGGTGGGGATGAGGATATGCTTGAACATGGCCAGCTCCTTGAAAGGTGGACCGCGCGCCGGCGGCCGGGGTTCCCGCGAACGTAGCGGTCATCGTGGGCGCCGGTTTGACGAAGGTCAAGGGTGCGCGGCAGGGTGCGCCTAGCATGAAGCGGCAGTCCAGATGCGGAGGCTTTATGACGAACCTGACTCGATACAACCCCTTCGAAGACCTGTTCGGCGACTTCGGCAAGGGCTTCTGGGTGAAGCCGCTCGCCTACCCGGCGGGCGCCGAGATGAGCATGAAGGTCGACGTGAAGGAAGACGACAAGGCGTACACGGTGCACGCGGACATCCCGGGTGCGAAGAAGGAGGACATCCAGGTGGATGTCGACGGCAACGTGGTGTCGCTGCGCGCCGAGATGAAGCAGGAGAAGGAAGAGAAGCAGGGCGAGAAGACGCTCTACACCGAGCGCCAGTACGGCATGGTCAGCCGCAGCTTCTCGCTGCCGACCGAGGTGGATGAGAAGGGCGCCAAGGCGGACTACAAGGACGGCGTCCTGAACCTCATGCTGCCGAAGAAGGCGAACGGCGGCGGCAAGCGGGTCAGCGTCAGCTGAGCGCCTGCTTCCACTGCGGGCTGCCGGTCCTCGAGCCCGGCCGCCACCGCGCCGCGATCCTCGCGGCCGAGCGCGAGTTCTGCTGCGCCGGCTGCGAGGCCGTGGCGCGCGCCATTGCCGCGGCGGGATTCGAGCGCTACTACGAGACCCGCAGCGACGCGGGCGTGCGGCCGGACGCCCTGCCGAGCGCGCTCGTCTACGATGACCCGGCCGCGCAGCGCGAGTTCGTCGCCGCGCCGGCCGAAGCCCGGCGCGAGGCGACCCTGATCCTCGATCGCATCCGCTGCGCCGCCTGCCTGTGGCTGAACGAGCAGGCGCTGCGGCAGGTGCCGGGCGTGCTGCGCGCCGACGTCAACTTCGCGACCCAGCGCGCCCAGGTCGCCTGGGATCCGCGCGCGACGCGCCTGTCCGCGGTGATCGAGGCGATCCGCGCGGTCGGCTACGACGCCTACCCCTTCGACCCACGCCGCGGCGAGCAGCGCTCGCGCCGCGAGCGCCGCCTCGCGCTGTTCCGCCTGTTCGTGGCGGGCTTCGGCGCCCTGCAGGTGATGATGTACGCGTGGCCCGCGTACGTCGACGCGGGCGGCGGCACCTTGAGCCCCGACGCCGGGCAGCTCATGCGCTGGGCGAGCCTCGTGCTCACCACGCCGGTGCTGCTGTTTTCCTGCGCGCCGTTCTTCCGGGGCGCCTGGCAGGACGCGAAAGGCCGGCGGCTCTCGCTCGATACGCCCATCGCGCTCGGCCTCGCGGCGGGCTTCGCGGCGAGCGCCTGGGCGACCGTGACGGGCGGCGGCGAGGTGTACTTCGACTCGATCGCCATGCTGGCGTTCCTGCTGCTCGGGGCCCGCACCGCCGAGCTCTTCGCCCGGCAGAAGGCCGCCCGCGAGCTCGACCGCCTCGCGCGCTGGATGCCGTCGTTCGCGCTGCGCCTCGCGGGCGAGGCGACGGAGCGGGTGCCGGCGCACGCGCTGGCGGCCGGCGATCGCGTGCTCGTCGGCGCGGGCGAGCGCGTGCCGGCCGACGGCGTGGTCGAGGCCGGGGCGTCGAGCGCCGACGAGTCGCTGCTCACGGGCGAATCGCGCGCGGTGCCCAAGGCCGCGGGCGCGGCGCTGGTGGGCGGCTCGGTCAACCTCGAGCAGCCGCTCACGATGCAGGTGACGCGCGCCGGCGCCGACACGCAGGCGGCGGCGATCGCGCGCCTCGTCGAGCGCGCGGCGGCGACCCGGCCGCCGCTGGTGGCGCGCGCCGACCGCATGGCGCGGGCGCTGACCCCCGTGGTGATCGCGACGGCGGCGCTCGCCGGCGCCGCCTGGGGCGATGTGTGGGTCGCGGTGGCGGTGCTGGTCGCCACCTGCCCGTGCGCGCTCGCGCTCGCGGCCCCCGTGGTCCTGACCCGGGCCGGAGCGCAGCTGCTCGAGCGAGGCGCGGCGCTCACCCGCTCGAGCGCGCTCGAGGCGCTGGCGCGCGCGAGCGACGTGGTCTTCGACAAGACCGGCACGCTCACCTACGGACGCCCGGCGATCGTGCGGGTCGATCTCCTCGGCGGCGTGGACGAAGCCCGCTGCCGGAGGCTGGCGGCGGCGCTCGAAGCCTCGAGCAACCACCCGCTCGCGCGCGCCTTCCGGATCGAAGGCGCGGTTCCCAGCCTGGACGGCCTGCGCAACGCGCCGGGGCAGGGGATAGAAGCGCGCGTCGACGGGCGCCTCGTGCGCATCGGCGCGCGGGACTTCTGCGCGGGCATCGCGGGCGCGCCGGCGCCGGGAGACGGCGCGCAGGTATACCTCGCCGAAGAGCGGCGCTGGCTGGCGGCGTTCCACGTCGACGACGCGCTGCGTCCCGAAGCCGAGGGCCTGGTGCGGTCGCTCCTCGCGCGCGGCCTGCGCGTGCACCTGGTGAGCGGCGACGCGCCGGCGCGGGTCGCCGCCCTCGCCGAGCGCCTCGGCATCGAGGCCTGGGCGGGCGCCGCGACGCCCCAGGACAAGTTCGACTACCTGTCGCGGCTGCAGGCGGCGGGCCGCGTGGTGGCGATGGTGGGCGACGGCCTGAACGACGCGCCGGTCCTCGCGCGCGCCGACGCCTCCATCGCCATGGGCGCGGGCGCCGACCTCGCGCAGCTGCAGGCCGACGTGGTGCTGACGGGCGACCGGCTGGGGGCGCTGCAGGACGTGCTCTCCCTTGCGCGGGGCGCGATGCGGCTCGTGCGGCAGAACCTCGGCTGGGCGCTCGCCTACAATGCGGTGGCGCTCCCCGCGGCCGCGCTCGGCTGGATCGGGCCCTGGGAGGCGGCGCTCGGCATGTCGGCGAGCTCCTTCATCGTCGTGCTGAATGCGCTCAGGCCGCTGCACAGGGATCCCGCTTGGAAAGCCTCTACCTCCTCATCCCCCTCTCGGTCGCTCTCGTATTCGTGATCGGCTGGGTGTTCTGGCGCGCGCTGGAGGGCGGCCAGTTCGACGACCTCGAGCGCCCCGCGCACGACGTCCTCATGGACGACGACAAACCGAAAAGCTAGGGACAGACCCTATTTTTCGCATGGCGAAAAATAGGGTCTGTCCCTGTTTATGAGGGCCATGCGCGTGCACGCGCCGGGGAAGCCCCTGGCGCTCGACGAGGTGCCGGTGCCGGAGCCGGCCGAAGGGGACATTCGCGTGCGCGTGCTCGCCTGCGGCGTGTGCCGCACCGACCTGCACGTCGCCGACGGAGACCTCGCGGATTGCGCGTACCCGGTGATCCCGGGCCATGAGATCGTCGGCCGCGTGGAGACACCGGGCCGGCGTTTCGCGGTGGGCGCGCGCGTCGGCATTCCCTGGCTCGGCTGGACCTGCGGGCGCTGCGAGTACTGCGCGAGCGGGCGCGAGAACCTCTGCCCGGACGCGAAGTTCACCGGCTACACGCGCGACGGCGGGTTCGCCGAGCACGTGGTCGCGGACGAGCGCTACTGCTTCGCGCTCCCGGAGCGCTATGGCGACGCGGAAGCCGCGCCGCTGCTGTGCGCGGGCCTCATCGGCTATCGTGCCTACGCGATGGCGGGCGACGGAAAGCGCCTCGGCCTCTACGGCTTCGGCGCGGCGGCGCACATCCTCGCGCAGGTGGCGCGCGCCCAGGGGCGCGAGGTGTACGCCTTCACGAGGCCGGGCGATGCCGGCGCGCAGGCCTTCGCGAAGCGCCTTGGTGCTGCATGGGCCGGCGGCTCGCAAGCCCTTCCGCCCGAGCCGCTCGACGCGGCGATTCTCTTCGCGCCGGTCGGCGCGCTCGTGCCGCAGGCGCTGAAGGCGGTCAGGCCCGGCGGCTGCGTTGTCTGCGGCGGCATCCACATGAGCGATATCCCGTCCTTCCCCTACGCCCTGCTCTGGGAAGAGCGGCGCGTGCAGTCGGTGGCCAACCTGACGCGCCGGGACGGCGAGGAATTTCTCGATCTCGCCGCGCGCGCGCCGATCCGCACGGAAGTGAAGACCTACGCGCTCGAGCAAGCCAACGAGGCGCTCGCGGACCTGCGGGAGGGCAGGCTGGAGGGGGCGGCGGTGCTCGTTCCCTGAGTTGATCAGGATCAAGCGGGACGACGGCCGCGCTGTCTAGGATGGCGGCGCCATGGACGTCGTCATCGCGCGCAACCTCTCCAAGACCTACCAGGCGGGCGCCGTCGCGGTGCCCGCGGTGCGCGAGGCAAGCTTCACCATCGGCCGCGGATCGCTCGTCGCCTTCGTCGGCCCCTCGGGCAGCGGCAAGAGCACGCTGCTCAACATGGTGGGCTGCCTGGATCATCCCAGCGCGGGAACGCTGGAGGTGCTCGGCACGGACGTCGCGAAGCTCGACCGGCGATTGGCCGCGGACTTCCGCGGCGCGAACCTCGGCTTCATCTTCCAGGACTTCAATCTGATCCCGGTGCTCTCCGCCGCGGAGAACATCGAGTACCCGCTGCTCATGGTGCAGAATCGCCCCGCGCAGGAGCGCCGCGCGCGCGTCATGGAGCTCCTCGCGGCGGTGGGCATGGCGGATCAGGCCGAGAAGCGCCCCGACCAGCTCTCGGGCGGGCAGAAGCAGCGCGTGGCAGTGGCGCGCGCGCTCGCGACGCAGGCAAAGCTCGTGCTGGCCGACGAGCCCACCGCGAACCTCGATCATGACACCGCCTACCGCATCCTGGAATTGATGAAGAAGATGCGCAACGAGCAGGGCACCACGTTCGTGTTCTCGACGCACGACCCGAAGATCGTGGGCGAGGCCGAGGTGGTGCTCACACTCGAGGATGGGCGGCTGGTGAACCATGACTAAGATCCTCGGGCTCGCGGCGCGCAACCTCGCGCGCTACTGGCGCCGGACGCTGCTCACCGCGGGGCTCATCATCCTCGGCGTGGTGGCGGTGCTGCTGTTCGTCGCGGTGTCGGGCTCCTTCAAGGGCCTGATCGTCGGCCAGATCACCGACTCGATGCTCGGCCACCTGCAGGTGCATCGGCGCGGCTACGTCGCCTCGATCGACAACCTACCGCTCAACCTCAACATGAAGCCCGCGGCGGTGGCGCAGGTCGACAAGGCGCTCGGCGCCGATCCCGCGGTGGTCGCCTGGTCGCCGCGCCTGAAGTTCGGCGCCATGTTCAGCAATTTCACCGAGACCACCTCGATCCGCCTGAACGGCGTGCTGCCGGAGCGCGAGGAGGCGGCCATGCCGGCGCTGCGCGGGCGTCTCGTGCAGGGCGGCGGATCGGGCCCGCTGGTCGAGCGCGGCAAGGTGCTGATCCCCGAGATCCTCGCGCGCGGCATGAAGGTGAAGCCCGGCGACACCGTGGTGCTGGTCGCGACCAACCTCGACGGCTCGGTGAACGGCCAGACCTTCGTGGTGCAGGGCGTGCTCGGCGACGTCACCGGCCCGGGCGGGCGCGACGGCTACCTCCACCTCGAGGACGCGCGGCAGGTGCTGCGCATGACCGACGCCGAGGTGAGCGAGGTCGCCGTGCGTCTCAAGAGCCTCGGCGCGCTGCCGACAGCGAAGTCACGCATCGCCGGGGCGCTCGCGGGGGTGAAGAATCCGCAGGGCCAGCGCGCGCTCGAAGTGCACGGCTGGGACCAGCTCTCGCCGTTCGCCAACATCGCGCGCATGATCGACCTGATGGACGTCTTCATCCGCGTCA
>DASUFW010000162.1:0-6734 GCA_036274335.1 Burkholderiales bacterium
AACGTGGAGGCGCTGGGCAAGCCGCTCGGCCAGTATTCCCACCTGACCCGCGTGAAGAACGCGACGGAGACCCTCTACATCGCGGGCATGCTGGCGCCCGGCGACGACTTCGATACGCAATGCAGCGGCGTGTTCCGGCAGATCGAGGTGGCGCTCAAGTCGGCGGGCGCGGGCTGGGGCCAGGTCGCCCAGTTCACCACCTACCTCGTGCACTCGCAGGACATTCCCAGGTTCATGGCCTGGCGCCTGCGCGAGTTTCCGAAGATGTTCCCCGACGGCAAGTACCCGCCCAATACGCTGCTCGTCATCGACCGCCTGGTCGGCGAGCAGTTCCTGATCGAGGTGCAGACCATCGCCGCACTATAGGGCGGCGATCGACAGGCGGCGCTCCAGGCGCTATTCCTCGACGAAGACTTCTTCGCGCCGCTTGCGGATGTTGGGCAGCGCGATGATCGCCAGCAGCGCGACCGCCGCCAGCAGGAAGCCGAACGAGATCGGCTTCTCCATCGGGTTGAAGAACACCGTGGCGTCGCCGCGCGACAGCAGCATTGCGCGGCGCAGGTTCTCCTCCATCAGCGGCCCGAGGATGAAGCCGAGGATCATCGGCGCGGGCTCGCACTCGAGCTTCACGCAGAAGTAGCCCAGCACGCCGAACACCGACATGATCAGGCAGTCCCACGGATTGTTCGAGAGGCTGAACACGCCCACGTTCATGAAGATGAGGATCGAGGGAAACAGGTACCGGTAGGGCACCTGCAGCAGCTTGATCCAGATGCCGATCAGCGGCAGGTTGAGCACGATCAGCATCGCGTTGCCGAGCCACATCGAGGCGATCAGCCCCCAGAAGAGCGCCGGCTTCTCGTTCATGACCTGCGGCCCGGGCGCGATCCCCTGGATCATCAGGGCGCCGATCATCAGGGCCATCACCGCGTTGCCGGGGATGCCGAGCGTCAGCATGGGGATGAACGAAGTCTGCGCGCCGGCGTTGTTCGCCGATTCGGGCCCGGCCACGCCCTCGATGGCGCCCTTGCCGAACTGCTCCGGGTGCTTGGAGATCTTCTTCTCCACCGTGTACGACGCAAAGGAGGAGAGCAGCGCGCCGCCGCCCGGCAGGATGCCGAGGAAGGAGCCGATCGCCGTTCCGCGCAGGATGGGGGCCCAGGAGCGCTTCAGGTCCTCGAGGGTCGGAAAGAGATGCGTGACCTTGGCAACCGACACTTCGCGCGTCGCGCGCTGCTCGAGGTTGGTGATGATCTCGGTGACGCCGAACATGCCCATGGCGACGATCGCGAAGCCGATGCCGTCGGCGAGCTCGGGGATGTCGAAGGTAAAGCGCAGCACGCCGGAGTTCACGTCGGTGCCCACCAGTCCGAGCAGCAGGCCCAGCACCACCATCGCGATCGCCTTGACCAGCGAGCCGTGGGCGAGCACCGTCGCCGCCACCAGGCCGAGCACCATCAGCGAGAAGTACTCGGCGGGTCCGAACTTGAGCGCCACCTCCGCGAGCGGCGGCGCAGCGGTAGCGATGATCAGGGTCGCAATGCAGCCGGCGACGAACGAGCCGATCGCCGCGATGGCGAGCGCGGGGCCCGCGCGGCCCTGGCGCGCCATCTGGTAGCCGTCGAGTACCGTCACCACCGAGGACGCCTCGCCCGGCAGATTGACGAGGATCGCGGTAGTGGAGCCGCCGTACTGCGCCCCGTAGTAGATGCCCGCGAGCATGATGAGCGCTGCGGTGGGGTCGAGCTTGAAGGTGATCGGCAGCAGCATCGCGATGGTCGGCACCGGGCCGATGCCCGGCAGCACGCCGATCAACGTGCCGAGCAGCGCGCCGATCAGGCAGTAGAGGACGTTCTGCCAGGAGAAGGCGACCTGCGCGCCCAGCCAGAGGTGCTCGAGCAGTTCCACGCGGGCCTCAGCGGATCGGGCAGTTTTCCACGAACTCGGGGCACATCGGGAACGGCAGCGTCAGGCCGCGCACGAACACCAGCCACGAGAACAGCACCAGCACGATCGTGAGGATCACGCCTTCCTTCCAGCGGAACTCCTCGCCGCCCAGCGCGCCGACGATGACCGCGGCGATGGTCGCCACGATGAGACCGCCCGGCTTCATCAGGTAGCCGTAGGCGACTACCGAGCCCGACACCAGCAGCAGCGGCTTGTAGTGGAAGGCGTCGACCCGCGGACCGTCCACGGCCAGCGACTTGGCCAGCACGATGAGCCCGAGCACCACCAGCAGGGCGCCGAGCAGCGCGGGGAAGTAGCCCGGCCCCATGCGCACCGCACTGCCCATGTTGTACCTGGCGAAGGACCACGCGACGAAGAACACGCCGAACGCGATGAACATCGCGCCCGCCCAGAAATCTCTTGGGCTTCGGATCCGCACCGGTTCGCTCCTCCCGAGGTGGGCGCCGAGTGTAGCATGCAGGCGATGCGCATCCTGAGGGCGCTCCTGCTGGCGCTTGCTGCGCTCGCGGCGGCGTGCGGCGATTCGGCCAAGCTCGCACCGCTCGCGCCCGACGCGGTGATCCTTGCATTCGGCGACAGCCTCACGTTCGGCACCGGGGCGAGCGAAGCCGAGAGCTATCCGGCGCAGCTCGAGTCGCTGGTCGGGCGCCGGGTGGTTCGCGCCGGCGTGCCCGGCGAGGTGAGCGCGCAGGCGCTCGCGCGGCTGCCCGGCATGCTCGAGGAGGTCCGGCCCCAGCTGCTCATCCTGTGCATCGGCGGCAACGATTTCCTGCGCAACCTCGGCGCCGCGCAGGTCGAGGCCAACGTCCGGCGCATGGTGCGGCTGGCGCAGGAAAGCGGCGCAGGCGTGCTGCTGATCGGCACGCCGGAGAAGGGCCTGCTCCTCAAGCCGCCCGGCTTCTACGCGAAGCTCGCCAAGGACGCCGGCATTCCGTACGAAGGCGACGTGATCGGCGAGATCCTGCGCAAGTCCGAGCTGAAGTCCGACCCGATCCACCCCAACGCGAAGGGCTACCGCCTCATCGCGGAGCGCGTCGCCGAGCGCCTCAGGAAGGCGGGCGCGCTCTGAAGCGCAGGCCGGCGAGCCGCGCCAGGTCTGCCGGGCGATCCACGTCCCACACCTCGGGGAGCTCGCGCCAGCGCCAGCCGAGCGCGGCGAGCCGCTCGCGCGTCTGCGCCATCACCTTCGCGGTGCCCCAGTCCACGCCCTCGAACAACCGCGGCGAGATGCGCCGCAGGGCAATCAGGGCGTAGCCGCCGTCCTCGGCGGGCGCGAGCACCGCGTCGGCGCCGCCCGCGAGCCAGCGCGCCGCCCGCCGCAGGTCGGCCGCGCCCAGCACCGGGCAATCGGTGCCCACCAGGACCGCGCGGGGCATGCCGCGCAGCGTCCGGCGAAACGCGTGAAGCATGCGCGCGCCCAGGTCGGCTCCGCGCTGCTCGCGCGTCGTCCACAGGCGCACCCGGCCGAGCCTGGCCGCTCGCGCCGTGCGCACGGTGCGCGCCACGAGACGCGCGTGCAGCCGCGCGGCGCCTTCGGCGCCGAGCCTCGGGATAAGGCGCGTCTTGACGCGCCCCGCGCGCGGCTCGCGTGCGAACACCACCACCTCAGTGCGTGTATCGGCGCGCCAGCTCATCGGGATCGGCGCCCCGCCAGTACTCGTAGCGCAGGCGCCACATCAGCAGCACGGTCCGGGCGACGCCGTGCTGCTCCCAGCGCCTCGCGGAGGTGACGGCCCGCGCCGCCAGGCACGCGGGCGGGGACACCTGCTTCATCTGGCGGCTGAAGGCGACGTCTTCCATCAGCGCGATGGGCGGAAAGCCGGGAAACGCGTCGCGGCGCACGAAGATCGCCTGGTCGCCCGTGGCAATGCCCGACAGCCGCGAGCGCCGATTGATGAAATACGCGATCACGGCGAGCCGCGGATCGTCGGAGTCGATCGACACGTCGAATCGGCCCCAGGCATGCGCCTTGAGCGCATCGCGGACCAGCCCGTCGGCCCCGGGCGGCAGCCGTGTATCGGCGTGCAGGAAGAGCAGCGCTTGCCCCGAGGCGGCCGCCGCGCCGGCGTTCATCTGCGCTGCCCGGCCGCGCGGCCCCTGCAGCACCCGGTCGGCGAGCGGCGCCGCCCGGGCTGGCGTGCCGTCGGCGCTGCCGCCGTCCACCACGATCACCTCGTGGCCGCGCGCGCGCAGCGGCGCGAGCGCCTCGAGGCACGCGCCGATCCCGGCCGCCTCGTTCAGCGCCGGGACGACGACCGATAGTCGTTCAGGGACCAATCGTAGTCGAGGAACTCGACCGGCACGTCGCCGCCCGGGTAGCCCAGCGCCTCGCGGTAGCGCGCGAAGAACTTCGCGCGCGGCTCGAAATCCTCCTTGAACCAGTCGAAGATCTTCGAGACTTCGAGGCGCCCGTCGCGATACCGGTTGCGCGAGCGGTCGGAGAGGAACCTCACCGCCTGCTCCTCGAGCTGCGCGTCGAGCTTCCCGGCGACATAGGGCTCTTCGCGCAGCATCGGGCAGCCGATGGAGGCGCAGTTCACGGCGAAGTGCACGCGCGGGTCGTCGTAGGCGCCGCGCTTGCGCAGCATGCCGTGCTCGATGCCGTCCAGCGTCATCGGGCCGCCGAGCAGCTTGAAGAAGTCGTCCTTGAACGGGTTGCCGAAGATCTTGCCGAAGTCCCAGATCGAGCGGATGTCGGGCCAGCGCGTAAGAATCTTCTCGACCGTGAAGGCGTTGTAGGCGTTGAGGAGGAACGCCTTGCGCTCGTTCTTCGTCCAGCCGTCGAACTGCGCCCGGCTCACGCCGGACAGCGTGTCGAGGTAGGCCTTGAGCGCCTTGCGGTCCGCCGCGAAGCCGTCGTAGCGCACCTGCGAGGCGTGCCCGCCGGGCAGCACCACCACGTTCTTCTCGAGCAGCGCGCCCCAGGCCGCGTGGCCCTGGTCGAAGTCCTGCGCGGCCGCCGCGGCCGACACCAGGCTGGCCGCCGCCAGGATCAGCCGCGCATCCATGCGTGAAACCTTTCCAGATAGCCGAGGAGGGTCTGCGGCGCATGCGCCTTCTTCCAGACGCCCGCCGCGTACTTGTTGGCCTCGGCGAGCGTCGGATAGATGTGGATCGTGCCGAGGATCTTGTTCAGCCCGATGCCGTGTCGCATGGCGGCGACGAATTCCGCGATCAGGTCGCCCGCGTGCTCGCCGACGATGGTCACGCCGAGGATCCGGTCCTTGCGGGGCTCGGTCAGCACCTTCACGAGGCCGTGCGCCTCCCCGTCGGCGATGGCGCGATCGAGGTCATCGATCCCGTAGACCGTCACTTCGTGGGGAATGTTCCGCTCGCGCGCCTCGGTTTCATTGAGGCCGACGCGCGCCACCTCCGGGTCGGTGAACGTCGCCCAGGGAATCACCGAGTAGTCGGCGCGGAATTTCTTCACCACGCCGAACAGCGCGTTCACGGACGCGTACCAGGCCTGGTGCGACGCGGTGTGGGTGAACTGGTAGGGCCCCGCGACGTCGCCGCAGGCGTAGATGTTCGGGTAGCGCGTCTGCAGGAACTCGTTGGTCTCCACGGTCCGCGCGCGCGTCACCGGGATGCCCAGCGTCTCGAGCCCGTAGCCCGTCGTATTGGCGACGCGCCCCACGGCCACCAGCAGCGCGTCGAACTCGATGGCGAGGTCCTTGCCCTCATGCTCGCAGATCAGCACCCTGCGGCCGTCCTCGACGCGGAATTCCTTCGCCTTGTGGCCCGTGCGCACGTCCAGGCCCTCCGCGCGAAAGCGCTTTTCGACCATGTCCGAGATCTCGGGATCCTCACGGATCAGCAGGCGCGGCAGCATCTCGACCTGCGTGACGCGCGAGCCCAGGCGCGCGAACGCCTGCGCGAGCTCGCAGCCGATCGGTCCACCGCCCAGCACCACGAGGCGCGCGGGGAGCTCGCGCAGCCCCCACACGGTGTCCGAGGTCAGGTAGCCCGTCTGCTCGATCCCCGGGATGGGCGGCACGAAGGGCCGCCCGCCCGCGGCGATGACGATGGAGCGCGTGGTGAGCGACTGCTTGCTTCCATCGGCCTTTCGAATTTCCACGCTCCACGGCGAGGCGATCCTTGCCTCGCCGTGGACGCATTCAACGCCCAATGAAGCGTAGCGTTCGACGGAATCGTGAGGCTCCACGGTACGAATGACCCGCTGCACCCGCTCCATGACCTCCGCGAAATCGAACTCCGCGCTCGCCGTCTTCAGTCCGTATTCACGCGCGCGGCGGATGGTGGACAGCACGCGCGCGGTCTTGATCAGCGCCTTGGAGGGTACGCAGCCGGTGTTGAGGCAGTCCCCGCCCATGCGGTGCTTCTCGACCAGCGTCACCTTCGCGCGCACCGCAGCCGCGATGTAGGCCGCCACCAGGCCCGCGGACCCGGCGCCGATCACCACCAGGTTGCGGTCGAATCCCGCTGGCCGCGGCCAGCCGCGGTAGATGCGCCGGCGCTTGAGCAGGTCGATGAGGCGCTTGGCGAGCAGCGGGAACAGGCCGAGCAGGACGAAGGCGCCGATGACGCCGAGCGACAGGATGCCGCGCGGCGACTCGATCGCCGCCAGCTGCGTCCCGGCGTTCACGTACACCAGCGTGCCCGCAAGCATGCCGAGCTGGCTCACCCAGTAGAACGTGACCGCGCGCATCGTGGTCATCGCCATGACCACGTTGATGGCGACGAACGGGATCGCCGGAATCAGCCGCAGCGTGAACAGGTAGAACCCGCCCTCGCGCGCCACGCCC
>DASUFW010000163.1:0-2716 GCA_036274335.1 Burkholderiales bacterium
GTGGACCAGCTCGGCACTGACGCCGCGCTGGTGGCCGAGCTCCAGGTAGAACAGCGTCCGGCTGTGGGGCAGGAGGACGCGCACCAGGCGCACGCGCTTCATCTCCGCGAAGTCGCGCTTGGCCGGCGCCGTCACGATCTCGAGGTCGAGGTCGGCGTGACCCGGCGCCTCCTCGGCGGCGGCCGCGAGCGGCAGCGCGGCCAGCAGGAACGCGAGGAGCCGGCGGCAGCGCGCCAGGACCGGGGAACTTGGGGGGCGGAAGGTCAACCCGATGGATTCTAGCGAGGGATGTGATGCTGCGGCGTCGTTTTGGTGTGTAATCTCCCGGTCATGGCCGAGACCCGTCCGGACCCGGACCGCGCAGTCGATCGCGAGGCCATCGACTTGCACGCGCGCAAGCTGGTGGCCGAGAAGGCGGCGCGCGACCTGGACCGGTTCGAGAACCTCCGCCGCCGGCCGCTGTCGGCGGCGGAGACGCTGGCCGTCGCGCTGGCCGTGGTGGCCGTGGTCCTGGTCGCCGGGCTGGCCCTGATCGCGCAGCGCTGAGCGTCCCGATGGTGAGACAATAGCGGCATGAGCGACCCTGAATTCGATGCGCGCCGCGCGCGCATGAAGGAGCTGCTCGCGATTCCCGATCGCGAGCGCACGGACGAGCAGTGGGACGAGCTGAACGAGCTCGAGATCATGATGGCGGTCTCCAACCGCAACCTGTCTCCGCACCCGCCCCAGGGGCAGAAGGGGGGCAATCAGGACGGCCGTCCCCGCCATGGGGGCGGCGGTGGCCCGCAGCACCCGGGCGGGAATGCCGGGCGCAAGTTCCACAATCGACCGCGCCGCGGCCGGCCGCCGCCGGGTCGCTAGACTGAGGGAGGTTTCGACATGGCCCAATACCAGCCCTGGGGGCTCCTCGCCGGACGCCTGCTGCTCGCCTACATCTTCGTGATCTCCGGCTTCGGCAAGATCAGCAATTTCGCCGGCACCGCCAAGTTCATGGCGGCCAAGGGCATGCCGATGACCGAGGCGCTGCTGGTGGGGGCCATCGTGATCGAGTTCATCGGCGGCCTGATGCTGGTGCTCGGCTGGAAGGCGCGCTGGGCGGCCTGGGCAATTTTCGGCTTCACGCTGATCGCCTCGTTCGTGTTCCACCCGTACTGGGCGGTGCCCGCCGACCAGGTCTACGCGCAGAGCATCCAGTTCAACAAGAATCTCGCCATCATGGGCGGGCTGCTGTACGTGGCGTTCACAGGCCCCGGCCGGCTCAGCCTGGACAAGGCCTAGGAGGAATCGGCATGAGCATCACGCGACACGACTCGGGGCCGCTGCTGTCCCTCGCGGTCGAGCATGGCGACACCGTCTACCTGGCGGGCATCGTCGCCAAGGACCTGAAGAAGGACGTGAAGGGCCAGACCGAGGAAGTGCTGGCCGAGATCGACCGGCTGCTCGCCAAGTGCGGATCGCACAAGTCGAAGATCCTGCAGGCCACCATCTGGGTTCCCGACATCCGCCTGCGCGGCGCGATGAACGAGGCGTGGACCCGGTGGGCGGATCCGAAGAACCTGCCGGGTCGCGCGTGCATCGAGGCGAAGCTCGCGGACCCGGCGGCCCTCGTGGAGATAATGGTTACTGCTTCGAAGTAGACGGCGCCATGCCTGGCTGCTCGGCCATCGCTCCGCGCTTGTAGACGATCTTCTTCGTCCCGCCGTCGCAGGTGCCGACGACCTTGCCATCCTCCGGCGCGTCCTTGTCGACGATGGTGGTGGTGAACACCTTGACGCCGTTCTTGGTGATCTTGGCGTCGATTTCGGCCTTGAGCTCGTTGCAGTCCTTGCGCTGCGCGAGTGCCGGGGTGACGGCCAGGGCCAGCGCGACGGCCAGTGCGGTCTTCATCATGTCGTTGACTCCCAGGTAGGTTCGGAAAAGCGCGGCTATTGTGCACCGGCCCGGCGAGGGCCGAAAGAGGACTAATGCCTGCCGGTGCGCCTCACAGCATCTCCAATGGCCGGGCGCGGGTGGGCGGGGGAAAGGCGGCATCGAGGGCGCGCAGGGCCTCGGCGTCCAGGCCCAGGTCGAGCGCCTTGCGGTTCTCGCGCACGTGGGTGCGCGTGCCCGCCTTCGGGATGGTGACCACGCCGGGCTGGCGCAGCACCCAGGCGAGCGCGACCTGCGCCGGCGTCGCGCCCAGGCGCGCCGCGACCGCCCCGAGCGCCTGGTGGCCGAGGATGCGTCCCTGCTCGATGGGCGTATACGCCATGATCGGCATCGCGCGCGCGCGGCTCCAGGGCAGCAGGTCGAACTCGATGCCGCGGCGCGAGAGGTTGTAGAGCACCTGGTTCGCCGCGCAGGCCTGGCCGCCGGCGATCGCCGAGAGCCGCTTCATTTCGGCGAGGTCGAGGTTGCTGACGCCCCAGTCGCGGATCTTCCCCGCCCTCCGCAGGTCCTCGAAGCCGCGCACCGTCTCCTCGAGCGGGTGCGAGCCCGACCAGTGCAGGAGGTACAGCTCGAGCCGGTCGGTCTTCAGTCGCTTCAGGCTCGCCTCGCAGGCGCGCACCGCGCCCTTGCGGCTGGCGTTCGAGGGCAGCACCTTGCTGACGAGGAAGATCTTCTCGCGCTGGCCGGCGATCGCCTCGGCCACGAGGGACTCCGAGCGGCCGTCTCCGTACATTTCCGCGGTGTCGATCATCGTCATGCCGAGCTCGATGCCTTCGCGCAGCGCGGC
>DASUFW010000164.1:0-5732 GCA_036274335.1 Burkholderiales bacterium
CCCGTTCGTCGTGCTGCTCACCAGGCTCGCCGTCAGCGTCGAGCTGTCCACATCCGTGTCGTTGCCCAGCACCCCAGGGGCGCTCACCGTCAGCGTCCCGTCCTCGTCCACCATGAAGCTGTCATCCACGCCCACCGGCGCTGAGTTGACGAGAAAAGTCACCGAGTTATCGGTGCTGGTGGAGGCGAGCGAGGCATTGCCTCCGGCGTCCGCGGCCGCCCCGGCGCCAATGGAGGCCACCACCAGGCCGCTCGAGGTCATGCCAGTCACGGAGACGGTGTAATTCGCCCCGCTTCCGCTGACATTCGCGACGAGCGTGCCGCCCACCGTCGAGCCGGTGAAATCGATATCGCTCGCGTCGAACCCGAAAACGTCCTCGCTGAAGGCCACCGCGAACTCGATCGGGCTGGTACTGGCCGGATCGGCTTGCCCCGCCGCCTGATCAATCGTTACCGTCGGCGCGATCTCGTCGAAGATCTGTACCGTGACCGTGTTGTCGGTACTGGTTGAAGCCGTGGACGCATTGCCCGCGGCGTCCACCGCCGCGCCCGCCAGGATTGATGCGACCACCAGCCCGTTGGACGTCATGCCGCTGACCGAGACCGTGTAGCTCGATCCACTCCCGCTGACATTCGCGACGAGCGTGCCGCCCACCGTCGAGCCGGTGAAATCGATATCGCTCGCGTCGAACTCGAATACATCCTCGCTGAAGGCCACCGCGAACTCGATCGGACTGGTGCTGGCCGGATCGGCCTGCCCCGCCGCCTGGTCGATGGTCACTGTCGGCGCGATCTCGTCGAAGATCTGTACCGTGACCGTGTTGTCGGTGCTGGTCGAAGCCGTGGAAGCATTGCCCGCCGCGTCCGCCGCCGCGCCCGCCAGGACCGACGCGACCAATATCCCGTTGGTCGTCATGCCGCTGACCGAGACGGTGTAGCTCGACCCGCTGCCGCTGACGTTCGCGACGAGCACGCCGCCCACCGTCGAGCCCGTGAAATCGATGTCGCTTCCGTCGAAGCCGAACACGTCCTCGCTGAAGGCCACTGCAAACTCGATCGGGCTGGTGCTGGCCGGATCCGCCTGTCCCGGCGCCTGGTCGATGGTCACGGTCGGCGCGACGTTGTCGGTGACAAAGCTGACCGTGTTGTCCACGCTGGTGGACGCTCCAGACGCGTTGCCCGCGGCGTCCTGCGCGGCGCCGGCGGCGATCGAAGCCACCACCAGGCCGCTCGAGGTCATGCCAGTCACCGAAACGGTGTAGTTCGCCCCGCTCCCGCTGACGTTCGCGACCAGCGTGCCGCCCACCGTCGAGCCGGTGAAGTCGATGTCGCTCGCGTCGAAGCCGAACACGGCCTCGCTGAAGAGAACGCTGAACTCGATCGGCGCGTCGGCGGCCGGATCCGCCTGCCCCGCCGCCTGGTCGATGCTCACCGTCGGGGCGACGTGGTCGCCCAGCTCGCGGACGAAGCGCGCATCGAAGGCCGTCTTCACGAAGTGGTGATCGATGAACGCGTACTTCGGCAGCCCTTGCGCGACGATGCGGCTGTCGTCGCTCATGTCCCCGAAGATGCTGACCGCGCCGATGCGGCCGTCGCGCAGGACGTCGTCGCCGTTGTCGTAGATCCCGTCGACGGGGTCCTGGCCAACGCTCACCGTGGAGGAGATCATCGACCCCGTGATCACGAGCTTGCCGAGGTCGCCGCCTTCGATGCGGATCTGCGAGTCGGCGAGGTCGCCGAGGATGAAGATGCCCTGCGGCCCGGACTGATGCCCATGGCGGTGATGGTCGCCGCCGTACGCCGTTGTGGCGCCGGGCAGCGGCAGGAGGATCGTCGCGCCCGTCGCGCTGCCGAGAACGAGTTGCCCGCGCAGCGCATCGTCCATCTCCAGCGTGCCGGTCAAATCCGTGGTCCTCGCGAGCAGCGCCGCCAGCGGGCCTTCGACGTGCAGGTCGTCGAGCGTGAACCGGCCGTCGCCCCGGCCGTTGGTCTGCACGAAGAGCTTGGAGTGCGCGTCCGTGCCGGTCACGAGCAGGTCCCAGGCCGAGCCGTCCCAGGTCAGCTCGCCGGTCCCGGCGCCGACGATGCGCAGCTGTACCTGGGTGCCGTCGGCATCCTGGAACGAGAGCTTTTCGCTGCCGTGGTGGCCGGGAAGCTCGCCGAACTTCCAGGCGAAGTCGAACACCGGGCCAAGCGCGGTGTTGTTGGTCTCGTCGGACTCGTGCACCTTGTCGCCGGAGTCCAGCAGCGCAATGAGCTGGTACCGACCCGGTACGAGGCTTTCGTCGAAATCGAGGCGGACGTCGACGTCCGCCGAGGCGCCGGCCTTCAGCTTGCCCTGTACCTGGGCGGTGCCGAGCAGGAGGTCGCCGGTATCGAGCACGCCGTCGGCCGAGGCATAGACGCTGACTTTCGCCGCCTTGGCCGTCTCGTCGCCCACGTTCGCCACGTGCACCACGGCCTCGGCGCTCGCCCCGGGGAACTGCGCCGCCGCGCCCGCGTCCCACTCGAGGGTGCCGACCAGGTCGGCGGAAAAGAGCATCCGCGGTTCGAGCGGCTCCAGGCTCGGCGCGCGGCGCCCGGCGCGGCGCTCGGCGCGGCGCAGGCGGCAAAGATTGGCGAGTCGTCCGAAGAAGAGTGCGGAGAGACCAGTCGGGTTGCTGATGTTCACTGCGCCTCTTCAGCGAATGTCATGGCGCTGCATTCTCTTTCATTGCGCGATTCCCTGCCAATCGGGTAGTCGTGACAATGCGCACGCGATCCCGCACGCCGAGTGTCAGAGATGGTCAGGCGCCCATCGGAGCAAACCGCAAACGCGTCGCCGCATGACATTCGTACGGCGAAACTCGGTGTGGTGCGACTGTGCCTTCGTTCGAGCGCCCGCCCGCGCGAAGCGCCCGCTCGCTCGCAAGTTCTCGCCGGATATGCGCTTTTTGCTCGCCGGGTCTCCGTTCCGGGCATAATTTCGCCCTTTCGCCTTATGTCTCCCTCCATTCGACTCCTGCTGGGCGCCGCGATCGCGGCGACGGCGCTGCCCGCGGCGGCGCAGGAGTACGACTGCCTGATCGAGGCGCGCCAGCAGATCGAGATCCGCTCGCCCGTCGAGGCGGTCATCGACCAGATCCACGTGCGCCGCGGCGAGCGGGTGAAGAAGGGGCAGCTGCTGGTGACGCTGGCCGCCGGCCCCGAGCGCGCGGCGGTCGACCTGGCGAAGTCGCGCGCCGAGATGCAGGGCGAGACCAAGGCCGCCGAGGCGCGCCTCGACATCGCGCAGAAGAAGGCGGCGCGGGCGCGCGAGCTCTTCAAGCAGCAGTTCATCTCGGAGAACGCGCGCGACGAAGCCCTCGCCGACCTGCAGCTCGCCACCGAGGAGCTGCGCCGCGTGCGCGAGACCCAGCGCCTCAACGTGCTGGAGGCCAGGCGCGCCGAAGAGGTGCTGGCGATGCGCAGCATTCGCAGCCCGCTCGACGGCGTGGTGGTGGAAGTGATGCTCAAGCCGGGCGAATTCGGCGCCATCACCTTCAAGGATCCGATCATGCGCCTGGCGGAAATCGACCCGCTGTACGTCGAGCTCGTGCTGCCGGTGAGCCAGTACGGAAAGGTGAAGGCGGGACAGCGGGCCACCGTGATGCCGGAAGCCCCCGTCGGCGGCAGCTACGACACCACCGTGACGCTGGTCGACAAGGTAATCGACGCCGCCAGCGGCACGTTCGGCGTGCGTCTGGAGCTGCGCAACCGGAAGTTCCAGATCCCGGCGGGCGTGCGCTGCCGGGTGAAGTTCCGCTAGCCGGCCTGCACCTCGGCGGGGGGCCGCGCGAGCTGCGCGCCCGGCCAGACGTCGTGGCGCGCACGCCGGTACTGCGGCGGCAGCTCGAGCTTCACGCCGAGTCGCTCGGCGGCGTGCCAGACCCAGCGCGGATCGTCGAGCAGGCCGCGCGCCAGCGCGACCAGGTCGGCGCGGCCCGCGGCGAGGATCTCCTCGGCCTGCTGCGGGTCCACGATCATGCCCACCGCCATCGCCGGCAGGCCCGCACCGCGGCGCACGGCATCGGCGAAGCCCACCTGATAGCCCGGCTCGACCTTGATCTTCTGGTGCGGCACGGCGCCGCCGCTCGATACGCAGACGTAGTCGAAGCCGATCGCCTTGAGCGCCTTCGCGTAGGCGACCGCGTCCGCCGTCTCGAACCCGCCCGGCGCCCAGTCGCTCGCGGTGATGCGCGCGCCGAGCGCCCGCTCCTTCGGCCAGGCGTCGCGCAGCGCCCGCGCCATCTCGAGCGGCGCGCGCATGCGGTTCTCCAGGCTGCCCCCGTACTGGTCGCTGCGCCGGTTGGCGTTCGGCGTGAGGAACTGGTGCAGCAGGTAGCCGTGCGCCGAGTGCATCTCGACGAGGTCGAGGCCGATGCGCTTCGCCCGCTGCGCCGCGGCGGCAAAGGCGTCCGCCAGCCCGCGGATGTCCGCAACCGAGAGCTCGCGCGGCGTGTGCCAGTCCTGGTCGTAGGCGAGCGCCGAGGGCGCCACCGTCTGCCACGGCGATTCGGCCGGCCCGAGCGCCTTGCCGCCGGCCCACGGCACCTGCGACGAGGCCTTGCGCCCCGCATGGCCGAGCTGCACGCCGATCGGCGACTTCGAGATGCCGCGATACACCTCGACCGCGCGCTTCATCGCCGCCTCGTTCTGGTCGGTGTACAGGCCCGTGCAGCCGTGCGAGATGCGGCCCTCGCGCGTCACGCCCGTCGCCTCGATGATGGTCAGGCCCGCGCCCGAGCAGGCGAGGCTGCCGAGGTGCACGAGGTGCCAGTCGGTCATGGCGCCGTCCGCCGCGCTGTACTGGCACATGGGCGACACGACGACGCGGTTGGATAAGGTGATCCCGCCCAGGTCGACGGGCGTGAAGAGCTTTGCGGTCATCAGGACTTCCTTGGCTTGGGCAAATTGGGGAGGGCGACGCCGATCAGGCAGTCGCGGGTGACGAGGCGCGCGAGCTCGGCCTCGCTCCAGCCCTCCGTGCCTCCGGGGCGCATCGGCAGGACCATGTAGCGCATGTCCGCGTTCGAGTCGTGCACGCGCACCTGCACCTTCGGCGGGATCTTGAGCCCGAACTCGGCGAGCACCTTGCGCGGCTCGCGCACCATGCGGCTGCGGTAGGGCCGCGACTTGTACCACTCGGGCGGGATGCCAAGCAGCACGCGCGGGTAGCACGAGCACAGGGTGCAGACGATCGCGTTGTGGGCGCGCGGCGTGTTCTCGACGACGATCAGCCTGAGGCCCGGGACCTCGAAGCCGAGCTCCTCGGCGGCGCGGCTGCCGTCGGCCAGCAGGCGCGCCTTGTAGTCCGGGTCGACCCAGGCCCTCGCGACCATCGCCGCGCCGCGCTCGGGCCCGCGCGCGCGCATCAGGGCGACCGCGCCCGCGATGGCGTCCTCGCTGACCACGCCCTTCTCGACCAGCAGCTCGCGCAGGCTGACTTCCATCAGCTGGAAGTAGTCGTACGGCTGGTAGCGGCCGGCCGGGCGGGTGCTCATTCGAGCCAGTGCTGGTAGATCTCGAGCTCGAGCACGTCCGCGGCATGCCCGCGGTAGTCGGGCCACACGTGCCGCTGCAGGAAGCGCACGCGGTAGAGCGGCTGCGCGGGCAGGCCGTCGCGCTGCTGCGCGAGCTCCTCGGGGTTGGGGAACGCGCCGCAGATCCGCTCCACCACGCCGCTGCAGCCGCGGATGTAGAACGGCGTGCGGA
>DASUFW010000165.1:0-1189 GCA_036274335.1 Burkholderiales bacterium
TGTGGCGCCCGTCGCTGTTCGCCGGGTTCATGGGCGCGGCCGCCTCGGCGGGCTGGTTCAGCGCCTTCGCGCTGCAGGGCGCCGCCTACGTGCGCACGCTCGGGCTGGTGGAGCTGTTCTTCAGCTACGCGGTCTCGAGGAAGCTGTTCCGCGAGCGCTTCTCGCCGCGCGAGCTGGGCGGCATGGCCCTGCTCGCGGTCGGCATCGCCGTGATCACGCTGGCGCGCTAGCGGCGCGGCCCGCCCTCAGCTTGTCGAACTCGGCGGCCACGTTCGCGTCGTTGTCGAGCATCTCCTGGGCGTTGCGGTCGCCGTAGTGCAGCACGCCCATGTCGGCGTAGGCAGCCTGCACCTCGGCGCTCCACAGGCCGATGTCCTTCACGGTGGGCACGATCCGGCTGAACAGGCGCTTGCGGAAGCGGATCTGGCCTTCCGAGGCGGCGTGCGCGCTCAGCGCGTCCTTGGGATCGATGCCGATCCGCTCCCACATCTCGGCGGAATTCAGCCGGTCGCGCAGGAAGTACGATCCTTCGATGACGAACTCCTCGCGCTCGCGCCGCTCGGCGTCGCTCAGCTGCGGGTAGTAGTCGCGCAGCGCGATGCGTCCGAAGGCCACGTGGCGCGCCTCGTCCTGCATGACGTAGGCGTTCACCGCCTGGCAGAGCGCGTTCTTCGCGTAGTCGCGGATGCGCTGGAAGGCGGCCAGCGCGAGGCCCTCGATCAGCACCTGCATGCCGAGGTAGGTGAAGTCCCAGCGCTTGTCGGTGAGCGCCTGCTCGAGCAGCCGCTGCAGCGGCGGCGAGATCGGGTAGGCGAAGCGGAACTTCTCCTTCAGCAGCCGCCGGTAGGCCTCGACGTGGCGCGCCTCGTCCATCACCTGCGTGGCGGCGTAGAACTTGGATTCCAGCATCGGCACGTCCTGCACGATGCGCGCCGAGCACACCAGCGCGCCCTGCTCGCCGTGCAGGAACTGCGACAGGTTGTGCACCTGGCTGTGGTAGCGCAGGTCGGACTTCTGGCGCCCGGAAAGCTTGTCGTAGAGCGGCGTACCGTAGAGCGGCAGCATCTCCTCGACGATCTGCATGGGGTCGTCGGGGTCCACGTCCTGCGACCAGTCGATGCGCTTCTCGGCGTCCCACTGCTGCTGCTTGCCCTTGGAGTACAGGCGCAGCAGCTCCTCGCTCTGCGTG
>DASUFW010000166.1:0-1944 GCA_036274335.1 Burkholderiales bacterium
GCGCCGACGGCGAGCGCCTGTCCAAGCGCCACGGCGCGGTGAGCGTCACCCAGTACCGCGACGAGGGCTTCCTGCCGGAGGCGCTCGCCAACTACCTGGCGCGCCTGGGCTGGTCGCACGGCGACGACGAGATCTTCTCGAGGGCGCAGCTCGAAGCGTGGTTCGACCTCGCGCACGTCAGCCGCTCGCCGGCGCGCTTCGACCCCGACAAGCTCGCCTGGCTCAACCAGCAATACCTGAAGAAGGCGGACGACGCGCGGCTGGCCGCGCTGGTCGCGCCGCGCCTCGGGCGCGAGCCCGCGCGCGAGGTGGTGGCGCTTCTCAAGGAGCGCGCGGGGTCGGTCGCCGAGCTCGCCGAGCAGGCGAAGATGTTCTATGTCGAGCCGGGCGCGCAGCCCGTGCCCGCCGAGGCGAAGCCCGCGCTCGCCGCGCTGGCGAAGGAGCTTGCCGGCCTCGCCTGGGAGCGGAAAGCGCTCGGCGCGGCGGTGCAGGGCGCCGCCAAGGCGCACAACCTCAAGATGCCGCAGCTCGCCATGCCGCTGCGGCGCGTGCTGACGGGGCGCGAGCAGACGCCCTCGATCGATGCCGTGCTCGAGCTCCTCGGGCGGGAGACCGTGCTCGCGCGGCTGGAGCGCGCGCTCGCGTGAGGCTTGCCGTCCTGCTGCTCCTGTTCTTCGCGACCGCCGCTTACGCGCAGCGCATGGAGGAGGGCGAGTGGGAATTCATCAACGAGATCGCCATGCCCGGGCTGCCCCGGCCGCAGCAGTCGGGCTACCGGACCTGCCTCACGCGGGATCAGGCGCGCGACCCCATGTTCTGGGGCCGCAGCGCCACCGTGCCCTCCGACTGCAAGGTCACCAGCGTCAAGCTGGGCCCCGATTACACCGCCTGGGAGATGGATTGCCCCGCGTCCAACATGCGCGGGGCGGGTCGGGCGCAGGTCTCGCGCAACCACATGGCGAGCGAGCTGAAGCTGTCGGGCGGCGTGCACACCAAGACCCGCGGCCAGCGCCTCGGGCCCTGTAAAGAGTAGGTCCCCTGGGCTATAATCCGCGCCCTGTGCTGGGGGTATAGCTCAGCTGGGAGAGCGCTTGCATGGCATGCAAGAGGTCACCGGTTCGATCCCGGTTACCTCCACCAGACCAGACTGCATTTTCGTTCCAGGTCCCCATCGTCTAGAGGCCTAGGACATCACCCTTTCACGGTGAGTACCGGGGTTCGAATCCCCGTGGGGACGCCACTGATTCGCGGCGGGGAAGAAACACCGTTCGAGCAGGCTCCGCATTCCGCACGATTCGAACGCAAATTGATGCCGGCCATGTGCCGGCATTTTCTTGCTGAGGAATATTGCTCAAAGCTCCCCCCAAAAAACGCCGACGGGCAGGGGAGCTACAATCCCCCGCGAACGGTCCCGAAGGGAGCGCCATGTACAAGAACATTGCCGTCGTCCTCCTCCTCCTGGTGTTCGCCGCCGCCTGCGCACCGGTGCTCCTGACGCCGCCGATGGACCCCAAGCGCAAGATCAGCCCGGAGGACTGCACCAAGCCCTTCGATACCGAGGGCGGCAACCTGCTGTGCCGCAGGGTCACGGAGGAAGAGCGCCGCGCCCAGATCGCGGAAGAAGAACGGCAGGCAGCGGCCCGGCGGGAAGCCGAAGCGCGCGCCGAGCGCGAGCGCCTCGAGCGCGAGCGCGCCGAGCAGCAGGCGCGGGAAGAGGCCGCCCGCAAGGCGAAGGAGGCCGAGGAGGCGCGGATCGCCGCCGAGAAGCAGCGGCTGGCCGAAGAGGCTGCGCGCAGGGCCGAAGAAGCGCGCCGGTTGGCGGAAGCGGCCGCGGCGGCGGAACTCGCCCGCCTGCGCGCCGAGCAGGAAGCGCGCGAGGCCGCCGCGCGCGAGTGCCGGCGCCTCGAGCAGGAACGGAGCGACGGCCGGGCGATGCTCGCGGAC
>DASUFW010000167.1:0-1954 GCA_036274335.1 Burkholderiales bacterium
CTGCGGCGCGCACTCCGTGATGGCCGGCAAGACGGTCGAGAACATCGAGGCGCTGGAGGTGCTCGCCTACGACGGCGCGCGATTCTGGTGCGGGCCCACCGACGACGCGGCGCTCGACCGCATCCTGGCGAGGAACGACCGGCAGGCCGAGATCTACCGGGCGCTGAAGATGCTCGCCGACCGCTACGCAGACCGGATCCGCAAGGGCTTCCCGAAGATCAAGCGGCGCGTCTCGGGCTACAACCTCGACCAGCTGCTGCCCGAGAACGGCTTCAACGTGGCGCGCGCGCTGGTCGGCTCGGAAGGCACCTGCGCGGTCACGCTGCAGGCCCGGGCGAAGCTGGTGAAGAGCCCGCGCCACCGGATTCTCCTCGTGCAGGGCCACCCCGACGTGTTCGCCGCGGGCGACGCGGTGCCCGAGATCCTCGCCGCCGGCCCGATCGCCTGCGAAGGCCTGGACGAGCCGATCGTGGGGGGCCTGCGCGAGCGCGGCCTCAGGCTCGAGGACCTCAAGCTCCTTCCCGAGGGCAAGGCCTGGATGCTGATCGAGTTCGGCGGCGACACGCGCGAGGAGGCGCTCGACCGCGCGAGCGCCTTGCGCGGACGGATCGTGACCGACCCGGGCGAGATCGGCCGGCTGTGGGCGATCCGCGAGACGGGCGCCTCGGCGACCTCGCTCAACCTGAAGGGCACGCCCGGGCCCGACCCGGTGGTCGGCTGGGAGGACGCGGCGGTCGATCCGCTGCGCCTGGGCGACTACCTGCGCGAGTTCAAGGCGCTCGTCGACCGCCACGGCTATCGCACTTCGCTCTACGGCCACTTCGGGGACGGCTGCATTCACGCGCGCATCACCTTCGACCTGCGCACGCCCGCGGGCTTGCGCACCTGGCGAGCCTTCCTCGCCCGGGCGGTCGAGCTGGTGGTCAAGTACGGCGGCTCGCTCTCGGGCGAGCACGGCGACGGGCAGGCGCGCGCCGAGTTCCTGCCCGCGATGTACGGCCCCGAGCTGATGCAGGCGTTCCGCGAGTTCAAGAAGATCTGGGACCCCGCGAACCGCATGAATCCCGGCAAGCTCATCGACGCCTACAAGGTGGACGAGAACCTGCGCCTCGGGCCGCAGTACAAGCCGGTCACGCTGCAGACGCGCTTCGCTTTCCGCACCCCGACCGGCGAGGGCTTCGGCCGGGCCGCTGAGCAATGCATCGGCATGGGCAAGTGCCGCGCGAAGACCGGCGGCACCATGTGCCCGAGCTACCGCGGCACCGGCGAGGAGCGCTACTCGACGCGCGGGCGGGCGCGCCTGCTGTGGGAGATGCTGCAGGGCGAGGTGATCACGCAGGGCTGGCAGAGCGAGGACGTGAAGGAGGCGCTCGAGTGGTGCCTCGGCTGCAAGGGCTGCCGCAGCGACTGCCCGACGCACACCGACATGGCGGCCTACAAGGCGGAGTTCCTCTCGCACTACTACGAGAAGAAGCGCCGTCCGGTCGGCGTGCAGGCGCTCGCGCGCATCGGCGAATGGGCGCCGTACGCCGCCCGCAGGCCGGCGCTCGCCAACGCACTCGGCATCCTCGGGCGGCCGCTGGCCGGCCTTACGTCGGCGCGCGCGCTGCCCAAGCTCGCGCCGAAGAGCTTCCGCGCGCAGTTCCGGCCGGCGGGCGGGGGCGAGCGGGTGATCCTCTTCGACGACACGTTCAACGGCTATTTCCGGCCGACCACCGCGGTGGCGGCGGCGCGGGTGCTGGCGCACGCGGGCTGCCGCATCGAGCTGCCGCGCGAGCACCTGTGCTGCGGCCGTCCCTACTACGACGCCGGCATGCTGGACGAGGCGAAGGCCGCGCTCGAGCGGGTCCTGCAATCGCTCGAGCCCGAGGTGCCGGTGGTGGTGCTCGAGCCGGCCTGCCTCTCGGTGTTCCGCGACGAGCTCGCGCAGCTCTTTCCCGACGACCAGCGCGCG
>DASUFW010000168.1:0-1707 GCA_036274335.1 Burkholderiales bacterium
GTGAACTTGCCGGTCATTTCTGCAGCGCCTTCATGACCAGGGCCGTCACCCCGATCGTGATCACCGTGCTCGCCACCAGCGCCACGACGATCGGCAGCCACTCCGCGCCCAGCCGCTTGAAGTGCAGCATCACGCCGACGCCCGCCGGGACGAAGAGCAGCGACAGGTGCGACAGCAGCCCCTGGCAGGTGTCGCGCAGCCAGTCCGGCGCCGCGCCGCGCGCGAGCAGCGTGAGGAACAGCAGCAGCATGCCGACCACCGGACCGGGGACGGGCAGGCCCGTCGCCAGCACCAGGACCTCGCCGATCAGCTGGTAGACCAGGAGAACTGTGAAAGCGCCCAGCATGCGCGAGACATCTTACGTTAGGCTCGCCGCGTGAGCACCGCGCGCGCGCAGCGCATCCTCGAGGGCCCGATCCTGCCGACGCTGGCGCGCCTCGCCGCCCCGGGCGCCGTGCTCGCGCTCTTCCAGACGGCGGTATCGATCGCCGATACGGCCTTCGTGGGGCGGCTGGGCACCGAGGCGCTCGCGGGGCTCGCCCTTGTCTTCCCCCTCGTCATGCTCCTGCAGATGACCTCCGCGGGCGCGATGGGCGGGGGCGTGTCCTCGGCGGTGGCGCGGGCGCTCGGCGGCGGTCACGAGGATGCGGCGCGGCGACTGGTGGCGAACGGCACGTTCATCGCGGTCGCCGCGGGGCTCGCGTTCACGGTCCTGCTGCTCGGCCTGGGCGCGCCGCTCTACGCGCTGCTCGGCGGCCGGGGCGCGGCGCTCGAGCAGGCGCTTGCCTACTCGCATGTGCTGTTCGCCGGCGCCATCGGCGTATGGCTCGCCAACACCTTCGCCAGCGTGCTGCGGGGCAGCGGCAATACGCTGGCGCCCGCACAGGCGCTGGCGGCCGCTGCGCTCGTCCAGATCCCGCTCTCGGGCGCGCTGACGCTCGGCTGGGGGCCGATGCCACGCCTCGGAATCGTCGGTGCCGCGCTCGCCTATGTGATCGCGTTCCTTCTCGCGGCGCTGATCATGGGAACGATGATCTGGCGCAGTCCGCTGCGCCCGCACCGGGCCGACTGGCGCCTCGAGGCGCGCGTGGTGCACGACATCCTGCGCGTGGGGGCGGTCTCCGCGGTGGGCGCCCTGCAGACGGTGCTCACCGCGGTCATCCTGACCGGTTTCGTGGGTCACTACGGCATCGCCGCCCTCGCCGGATACGGCGTCGGGGTGCGGCTCGAGCTCCTGCAGATCCCGCTCGTGTTCGCGATCGGCCAGGCGCTGGTCGTCATGGTGGGCACGAACATCGGCGCGCGGCGCGGCGCACGCGCCAAGCACATCGCCTGGATCGGCGCGGGGCTCGCGGCGGGTATCTCGCTTTCGGTCGGCGGGCTGGTGGCGGTCTTCCCGGGCCTGTGGATCCGGATCTTCAGCCAGGATCCCGCGGTGCTCGCCGCCGGCAGCACCTACCTGCATGTCGTGGCGCCGTTCTACGCCTTCTTCGGCGCGGGGATGGCGCTCTACTTCGCCTCGCAGGGTGCCGGGCGCATGGTGCTGCCGGTCCTCGCGGGCACCGTGCGCCTGTTCGTGGTGGTCGCGGGCGGCGCGCTCGTGCTCGCCCTCGCATGGCCGCTCGCCGCGCTGTTCGCGGCCATCGCGACCGGGATCGTGATCTTCGGCGCCCTCATCGCCGCGGCGGTGCACGCCGGGCGCTGGGA
>DASUFW010000169.1:0-2656 GCA_036274335.1 Burkholderiales bacterium
AGGAACTTGCCGTCCTTGTCCAGGGCGAGCTCGGCGATCGTGTGGTGGTCGCGGCCGTGCGCGTCGGAGGTGTAGGACTCCGAGCGGTCGGCGGTCCACTTGACCGGCCGCGCGAGCTGCTTCGACGCCCAGGTCACCACGACGTCCTCGGCGTACAGGTAGATCTTCGAGCCGAAACCGCCGCCCACGTCGCCGGCGACCACGCGCACCTTGTGCTCGGGCAGGCCCATGACGAACGCCGTCATCAGCAGGCGCTCGACGTGCGGGTTCTGGCTGGCCACGTACAGGGTGTAGCTGTCGTCCGCACGGCTGTAGGAGCCGTTGGCCGCGCGCGGCTCGATGGCGTTCGGGATCAGCCGGTTGTTGACGAAGTCGAGCTTGGTGACGTGTGCGGCCTTGGCGAAGGCCGCATCCACGGCCGCCTTGTCGCCCAGGGCCCAGACGTAGCAGGTGTTGTCGGGCGCGATGTCGTGCAGCTGCGCCGCGCCTTTCGCGCGTGCGAGACGCCCGTCCGCCACCGCGGGCAGCGTCTCGTAGTCCACCTGGACGAGCTCGGCCGCGTCGCGCGCCTGCTCCTGCGTCTCGGCGACGACCACGGCGACGCGCTCGCCGACGTGGCGCACCTTGCCCTGCGCGAGCACGGGGTAGGGCGGCTCCTTCATGGGCTGGCCGTTCACGTCGGTGATCAGCCAGCCGCAGGGCAGGCCGCCCAGCTTGGCGGCGGCGATGTCCTCGCCGGTGTAGACGGCGAGCACGCCGGGCGCCTTCTTCGCCTGGTCGGTCTTCACCGACTTGATCTTGGCGTGCGCGTGCGGCGAGCGCACGAACGCGGCGTAGGTCTGGTTCGGCAGCGTGACGTCGTCGGTGTACTGTCCCGCGCCGGTGAGAAACCGGTAGTCCTCTTTGCGCCGGATGCGGGCGCCGATCAGTGGATCACCCATGGCGGATCCTCCTTTGGCTCATTTGGCTGCGGCCATGGCCTTGGCGCCGGCCATGATCGACTTGACGATGTTGTGGTAGCCCGTGCAGCGGCACAGGTTGCCCTCGAGGGCCTCGCGCACCTCCTGCTCGCTGGCGTTCGGGTGACGCTTGGCGAAGTCCACGGCATTCATGACCATGCCGGGCGTGCAGAACCCGCACTGCAGGCCATGGTGCTCCTTGAACGCCGCCTGCATCGGGTGAAGCGTGCCGTCCGCCTTGGCGAGTCCCTCGATGGTCACGATGTCCGCGCCCTCGGCTTGCATCGCCACCATCGAGCACGACTTCACGGCCTTGCCGTTCATGTGGACGGTGCACGCGCCGCACTGGGCGGTGTCGCAGCCGACGTGCGTCCCCGTCAGGCGCAGGTGCTCGCGGATGAAGGTGACGAGGAGCGTGCGCTCCTCCACCTCTCCGGAGACTGCCTTGCCGTTCACTTTCATGGATACCTTGACAGCCATGCGGCCTCCTCGAATGGTGGTTTCATGCTCGACTGGCGGGACGGCCATCCTAGCCAAGCGAGTGGCGCGGATCAATGGTGCGGCGCAAAAGTCGCGTGGCGGGCGTATGATTCGCGCCGTCATGCGCATCCTGATCGTGGAGGACGACGCGGCCCTGTCCGACGGGCTGGCGCGCATTCTGCGTTCCGAGGGCTATGCGGCGGACGTGGCGCTGCGCGGGGAACTCGCGGTCCAGGCTGCCGGCGGCGAGGGGTTCGACCTGGTGATCCTCGACGTGGGCCTGCCCGACATCGACGGCTTCGAGGTTCTGCGCCGCCTGCGCGAGCGCGGACACCGCATGCCGGTGCTGCTGCTCACCGCGCGGGACAAAGTCGACGACCGAGTCCACGGGCTCGACCTGGGCGCCGACGACTACATGGTGAAACCGTTCGCCATGCCGGAGCTGGTGGCGCGCGTGCGCGCCCTGATCCGGCGCTCGCAGTCGCAGAGCGGCCCGCGCGTGCAGCACGGTCCCCTGACCCTCGACATCGTCGCCCGGCGCGCCTACCTCGCCGGCGCGCCGCTCGAGCTCGCCGCGCGCGAATGGTCGGTGCTGGAGGTCCTGCTCGGCCGCGTCGAGCGCGTGGTCTCGAAGGAGGCCATCATCCAGGCCGTCGCCAGCTGGGGCGAGGAGCTCTCGCCCAACGCCATCGAGGTGTACGTGTCGCGGCTGCGCGCCAAGCTGGAGTCCGCCGGCATCCGCATCCGCACCGTGCGGGGCTTCGGCTACATGCTGGAAGAGTTCAAGGAGACTTCCCCATCCTGAAGGCGCGGAGCCTGCGCGGCCACCTGCTGCGCGTGCTGCTCCCGCCGGTAGCGCTGGCCCTGGCCATCGGCGCGGTGGGCGCCTACTGGGTGGCGGTTCAGCACCGCTCCGTCGCCTACGACCAGTCGCTGGTCAGCACGGCCTACGCGCTCGGGGAGCGGCTGCGGCTGAACGACGGCACGATCGCCTTCGACCTGCCCAGCGTTGCCGAGCGCGTGGCGCGCGCCGACCGGTTCGACCAGGTCTACTACGTCGTCCGGGGGCCCGACGGCAAGCGGATCGCCGGAGACCCGGACTTGCCGCGCCCCCCTGCCGGCGCGCTTCCCTCGGAGGGCGTCCTCGCCTACGACGGCGAGCGCTCGGGCCGCCGGCTGCGGCTGGTGGAAGTCGAGGTCCCCTGCGGTTCGCGGCC
>DASUFW010000170.1:0-1803 GCA_036274335.1 Burkholderiales bacterium
GCCACCGGGCCGATGTTGCCGCGCGGCGTGGAGTCGAAAGTCGAGCAGACCTTGAAGTAAACGCGGGACGCCCCGGCGCGGCGCAGCCAGGCGAGCGCCTGCAGCGACCATTCCACCGCCTCCTCGGGCGCGTTGGTGCGCGACTTGAGCGCGACCACGACCGCGTCCGCGGCGGGCGCCGCCAGCTTCGCGTCGGGCACGCCGTTCACCTGCACGACCGACAGACCCTCGCGCGCGAGCGTGACGCCGAGGTCGGTCGCGCCGGTCAGGTCGTCCGCAATGCAGCCGAGGAGCATTCTCACAGCGCCCCGATCACGGCGCGGGCGATGGCCGCGGTGCCGTCCTGCCCGCCGAACTCGCCCGGCAGGATGCGCCGCTCGGCGAACGGCCGCTCGATCGCGCGCTCGAGCACGCGCGCGGCCTCGACCAGGCTCGGCAGGCCGCGCCGCTCCCCCAGCCAGTCGAGCATCATCGCCGCCGACAGGAGCATCGCGGTGGGGTTGGCGCGGCCCTGGCCGGCGATGTCCGGCGCCGAGCCGTGCGCAGGCTGGAAGAGCGCGTGCGTGTCGCCGATGTCCCCCGAGGGCGCCATGCCCATGCCGCCGACCAGCGCCGCCGTCAGGTCGGAGAGGATGTCGCCGAACATGTTCTCGGTGACGAGCACGTCGAAGCTCCAGGGCTTCATCACGAGGTTGAGCGCGGTGGCGTCCACGTAGGCGCAATCGGCCTGCACGCCTGGATAGCTGCGCGCCCGCTCCTCGAACACCCGCCGGAAGAAGGCCATCGAAGCGAACACGTTGGCCTTGTCGACGCAGGTGACGCGCCCGGGCCGGCCGCGCGCCTTGCGGCGCTCGGCGAGGCGCAGCGCGAAGTCCGCGACGCGCGCGGTGCCTTTCCGGGTGATCGACATCGTGTCACGCACTTCATCGTCGCCGCGCACGTCGCTGCGGCCGCGCGCGAAGAACAGGCCTTCGGTCTGCTCGCGTACCAGCACCAGGTCGATCTGCGCCGCGCGCGGGCTGGCGAGCGGCCCCGGCAGCCCCGCGAGCGGCCGGATCGGCCGCACCCCCGCGTAGAGCTCGAAGCGATTGCGCAGCTCCAGCTGCGGCGCGATTTCCGTGCCGTCGGGGTAGCGGACGTCGGGCAGGCCGCCAGCGCCGAACAGCATCGCGTCGGCGCGCTCGCACGCGCGCACGGTCGCTTCGGGCAGCGCGCTGCCCGTCTCGGCGTAGCAGCGCGCGCCGCAGGGGTGCTCGGCGTACTTCAGGGAGAACCCGCCCACGCGCCGCTCGAGCGCGCCGAGCACTTCCAGCGCCGCGCGCATGACCTCCACGCCGATGCCGTCGCCCGGCAGGACTGCGATTTCGAAGGACTCCCCCATGACCGGACGCCCGCCCCCTTTGGGGCGCTATTGTCGCAGCATCCGCCGGGCCGGAATCGCCGTAAACTGACCGCATGGCCGCCGTCCCCTACGACCGAAGCCTCGAGGACGTCAGCAACATCGTGCACCTCGAGCACGTCAACGTCACGCAGCCCGACCAGCAGCTCGCGACGCTGTTCTACGTCTCCGGCCTCGGCCTGACGCGCGACCCGTACCTGATGGTCGAGGTCGACAACATGTGGATCAACATCGGGCGCAGCCAGATGCACCTGCCCACGCGCGAGGCGCAGCGCCTGCGCGGCACCATCGGCCTGGTGCTGCCCGACCTCGAGCGGCTGCAGCGGCGCCTGGCGAAGGTGGCGCCGCGCCTCGAGGGCACGAAGTTCGAGTGGCGCGCGGAGCCCGGCGGCACGGTGCTCGCC
>DASUFW010000171.1:0-2576 GCA_036274335.1 Burkholderiales bacterium
TTGAGCGGGATGCCGTGCTCGGGCGAGAAGGTCTCCTTCACCGCATAGAGCGGGCTGGTGCCGATGTCGCCGTACACCACCCCCAGCGCGGCCAACGCGAGCGCCGCGGTGGCGGGAGGGCGGCTCGGGCTGGACACGGGCGGTGCGCTACGCCGGCTTGCCCGGGCTGAAATCGAGGTCGAGCAGCTCGCTCAGCTTGTCGGTGACCTTCTCGTGCACCTGGCGCATCGCCGGCAGCGCCTTGACGAGCGCCGCCTGCAGGCCCGGGTCGAACTGCTTGCCGAAGTGCGGAACGATCGCGCTCGCGGCCTCGTCGACGGTAAACGGCTTCTGGCGGTAGAACTGCGTGGTGGTCATCGCCTCGAAGGCGTCCACCAGGGCCATGATGCGCCCCTGCCAGGGGATGTCGTTCCCCTTCAGCCCCTTCGGGTAGCCGGTGCCGTCCCAGCGCTCGTGGTGGGTGAGCGCCAGCGTGCGCGCGAGCGCGAGCACCGGGTCCTTGTGCTCGCCGATGATCTCCGCGCCGAGCTGCGGGTGGCGGCGCACGCGCTCCAGCTCGGGCGCCGTCAGCTTGCCGGGCTTGCGGAGAATCTCGGAAGGCACGCCCATCTTGCCGATGTCGTAGAGCGGCGCCGCCTTCATCAGCAGGTCGGCCGCGTCGGGCTTGGCCCCCGCCGCGGCGGCGACCAGCCTCACGTACTGGGCCACGCGCACGCCCTTGTTGCCCGCCGCCGCGCTCTCGTGGAACTCCATGGCGCGCGCGAGGCGCCGGATGAGCTGCACGCGCGCGTCCTCGAGCTGCGAGGTACGCTCCTCCACCTGCCGCTCCAGCTCGGCGCGGCGCAGCGCGAGCGTCAGGTGCGCGCGCACCCGGGCCAGCAGCAGCTTCGCGTTCACCGGCTTGGTGATGTAGTCCACCGCCCCCAGGTCCAGGCCCTCGACCTGGTCGGCGGCCTCGGCCTTGCCGGTCAGGAAGATCACCGGGATGTCGGCGGTGGCGGGCGAGTCCTTCAGCTTGCGGCAGACGTCGAAGCCGCTCATGCCCGGCAGGCCCACGTCGAGCAGCACCAGGTCCGGGGTGGGGGCCTCGGCGGCCAGGGCGAGCGCCTTCTCGCCGTCGCTGGCGAGCTTTACCTTGTAGTCCGCAACCAGCGCCTTGCCGATCAGGGCGAGCAGCTCGGCGGCGTCGTCGACGGCGAGGATGACGGGCTTGATGGGGTCGGCCACGGACGGGAGTGTACCGTTAGCTTGACACCGGAGCCGCCCGTGCAATAATGCGCGCCGCTGGTTTCCTCAAGCAGTTCCGCAGGTTAACCCCGCGTCTTCTACTTGGTGTTCCGGCAGGTGGGCGAAAGCCCGAGTGATCAATTTCTTGAGGGGCAGTGATATGGCAACGGGAACGGTCAAGTGGTTCAACGATGCGAAGGGCTACGGGTTCATCACGCCGGACGGCGGCGGCAAGGACCTGTTCGCGCATTTCTCCGCGATCCAGGGTGCGGGCTTCAAGAGCCTGAAGGACGGCCAGAAGGTTACCTTCGACGTCACCACCGGGCCCAAGGGCGACCAGGCGACCAACATCAAGCCGATGTAAGGTTTCTTCGGCTGACAGAGAAGCCCGCTTCGGCGGGCTTTTTTGTTTCTGCCCTCGCCCGCGCAACGCCGGCGTGGTCCGGAGGCAACGCCTCCGTTGCTTTTCCCATGGTCCCGTGATTTCTGGCCGGAAGATTCACCCGGCCAGAAATCACGGGATCGATTTGAAAAGCACAACCCGCGCTGAGGCGGGCCCAGGCGCTTGCCAAGGCCCTCAGTACAACTTCCTCGCCCGAGCCATATGCGCGGCAATCGACACCACCGCCTCCAGGTTCGGCGCCGGCAGCCCCGCCGCGCGCGCGAACCACAGCGGCGCCATCAGGATGGCGTCGATCTCGAGCGGCCGGCCGAGCTCGTAGTCCTGCAGCATCGAGGTCTTGTGCGCGGGCCCGCCGGGCACGTGCGCGGGCGGCAGCGGCGCGCCCTCGATCGACACGCCGTGCGCCTCGGCGATGGCCTTGGCCTCGGCCTGCACGCGGTCGCGGAGCGCGGCGATCGCAGGGTCGGCCATGGTGTCGCGCACGGTCTCGCCGGTGATGACGCCGAGCGAGGAGCTGGCGAGGTTGATGCGCACCTTGGCCCAGATCGAGCGCCGGATATCGGTCTCGAGAGGCGCGCGGACGTCCGCCGCCTCCAGCGCGTCGCTCAGCGCCTTGAGGCGCGCCGAGGGCCGATCGTCGGGCTCGCCGAGGATCAGCATGTTGCGCTGGGGCGCGTCGTTGCGAACCACGCCGGGGGCGACGACCTCGTTGGCCGAATAGATCACGCCACCCGCCACATGCCTTGCGGGAATCGCCTTGGCGAGCGCCCCGCCCGGGTCGAGCGCCGCGAGGTCGGGCGCCGCGCGGCGGCTGCCCGCCAGGCCCTGCGCGTACCACCAGGGAATGCCGTTCTGCGCGAACACCACCACCGTGTCCGGCCCGAGCAGCGTGCCGACGCCCTGCGCCAGCGTGCCGAGCGAGGTGGCCTTGAGCGTGACGAGCACC
>DASUFW010000172.1:0-12471 GCA_036274335.1 Burkholderiales bacterium
GCCAGCCGGCGGCGCGCAGCTCGTCGGCGACCGCGAGTCCCGGGAAGACGTGGCCGCCGGTGCCGCCGGCCATGATCAGCGCGGTCCTCATGCGCGCATCCCCCGGGCGAGCTGCCGGTTTTCCCAGTCGATGCGCAGCAGCAGGGCAAGCGCCACGGCGTTGACCACCAGCCCCGTGCCGCCGAAGCTCATCAGCGGCAGGGTCAGGCCCTTGGTGGGCAGCAAGCCCATGTTCACGCCCATGTTGACGAGCGACTGGAAGCCGAGCCACACCCCGATGCCCTGCGCGGCGAGCGCCGCGAAGTAGCGGTCGCGCAGCACGGCCTGGCGGCCGATGGCGAAGGCGCGCACCACGATCCAGGCGAACAGGCCGATCACCGCCGCCACGCCCAGAAAGCCGAGCTCCTCCGCGATCACCGCGAGGAGGAAGTCCGTGTGCGCCTCGGGCAGGTAGAAGAGCTTCTCCACGCTCGCGCCCAGGCCCACGCCGAGCACCTCGCCGCGCCCGAATGCGATCAGCGCGTGCGAGAGCTGGTAGCCGCGGCCGAACGGGTCGGTCCACGGATCCATGAAGCCGAAGATGCGCTGCATGCGGTACTCGGAGGTGAGCACCAGCAGCGCGAAGCCGATCGCGAGCATCGCCACCAGGGCGGCGAAATGCCGGCCGTTCATGCCGCCCAGGAACAGGATGCCGAACGAGGTCACCGCGATCACGACCAGCGCCCCGAAGTCGGGCTCGCGCAGCAGCAGCCACGACACGAACATCATGACCGCCAGCATCGGCAGCAGCCCGCGGCGGAAGCTCTTCAGCACCGCCTGCTTGCGCACGGTGTAGTCGGCCGCGTAGAGCACCACCGCGAGCTTGACCAGCTCGGAGGGCTGCAGGGTGAGGCCGCCCAGGTCGAGCCAGCGGCGCGCCCCGTTTACCTCGCGCCCGATGCCGGGCACCAGCACGAGGGCCAGCAGCACCAGGCTGGCGAGGAAGGCGAGCGGCGCCGCCTTCTGCCAGACCCGCACCGGCAGCAGGAACACGACCAGCGCCGCCGCCAGCGCGGCGCCGAGGTACACGGCGTGCCGGACCAGGAAGTACGCGGCGTTGGCGTGCGTGAAGCGCGCCGCTTCAGCCGTGGCGATCGAGGCCGAGTACACCATGACGATGCCGATCGCCATGAGCAGCAGTCCCGCCCAGGCCAGCGACCGGTCGTACTCCGGTGCGGCCGTGTCGCGCGCGAAGACGTAGGTGGCGCCCAACTCAGCTCCCGAGGCTGCGCACCGCGGCGGTGAAGGCGTCGCCGCGATGCCGGTAGTCGCGGAACATGTCGAAGCTCGCGCACGCGGGCGACAGCAGCACCGCATCGCCCGGGCGCGCCAGCAGCGCCGCGCGCGTCACCGCCTGCTCGAGCGACACCATGCGCTCGAGCGGCACGCCGCTCGGCGCAAGCGCGCGCTCCAGGAGCGGCGCGTCGCGCCCGATCAGGAGCACGGCGCGTGCGTGCTGGGCCACCGCCGGCGCAAGCGGCGAGAAGTCCTGGCCTTTGCCCTCACCGCCCGCGATCAGCACCGCCGGGCGGCCCAGGCCGCGCAGCGCGGCGAGCGTCGCGCCCACGTTGGTGCCCTTGGAATCGTCGTACCAGTCGACGCCGAGGCGCTGCGCCACGCGCTGCAGCCGGTGCGGCAGGCCGCGGAAGCTCGCGAGGCCCTCGGCGAGCGCCTCCAGAGGTGCGCCGAGCGAGCGCGCCAGCGCGCACGCCGCCAGCGCGTTCGACAGGTTGTGCGCGCCGTGAACCTGCAGGTCCGCGGCCCGCGCGAACGCGTGCGACCCGGCATGCAGCATGCCGTTCACCACGCCGAAGTCCTCTTCCGAGGACGGCGCGTCGAGGCCGAAGGTCAGCCGGCGGCGGCCCGGCTGTCCCATCGCGAGCGAGCGCCAGTTGTCGCGGTTGAGCACCTGTACGCCCTGGCCGATGAAGATGCGCGCCTTGGCGGCCGCGTACTCGTCGATGCCGGCGTAGCGGTCGAGGTGGTCCTCGCTCACGTTCAGCATGGCCGCGGCCTCAGGCTCGAGCGACCAGGTGGTCTCGAGCTGGTAGCTGGAGAGCTCGAGCACCCAGGCGGCGGGCGCGGTGGCGCGCGCGGCGAGCGCCGCGAGCGCGGACGGACCGATGTTGCCGGCCACCTCGACGTCGAGCCCCGCGGCGCGCAGCAGGTGCCCGGTGAGCGAGGTGACGGTGGTCTTGCCGTTGGTGCCGGTGATCGCGATCACGCGCGTGCCGTTGTGCGCGCGCACGTGCCAGGCGAAGAGCTCGATGTCGCCGACGACGGGCACGCCGCGCTCGAGCGCCACGCGCACGACCGGCTCCTCCAGCGACAAGCCCGGGCTGATGCACAGCAGGTCGATGCCCCCGAGCAGCGCGGACGTGAATGGGCCGGCGTGCAGCTCGCCGCCGAAGTCCGCCGCGCGCGGCGGCGCCGCGCGCGTGTCGGCGACGCGGGCCCGGCCGCCCTGCCGTTCGACCCAGCGCGCCACCGACAGGCCGGTATCGCCCAGCCCGAGCACCAGGACGTGCTTGCCGGCCAGCGGCACGGGCTCCGGGCGCGGCAGCAGGTTGAAGAGGGGTTCGCGCATTGTCATGGTCACCGCAGCTTCAGCGTGGAGAGTCCGAACAGCACGAGCATCATGGTGATGATCCAGAAGCGCACCACCACCTGCGATTCCTTCCAGCCTTCCAGCTCGTAGTGGTGGTGCAGCGGCGCCATGCGGAAGATGCGCCGGCCGCCGGTCGCCTTGAAGTACGCGACCTGCAGCATCACCGAGAGCGTCTCGACGACGAAGACGCCGCCCATGATGAACAGCACGATCTCCTGGCGCACGATCACCGCGATCGTGCCGAGCGCCGCGCCGAGCGCCAGCGCGCCGACGTCGCCCATGAACACCTCCGCGGGATAGGCGTTGAACCACAGGAAGCCGAGGCCCGCGCCGGCGAGCGCGCCGCAGAACACCGTCAGTTCGCTCGCGCCCGCGATGTAGGGCAGGCCGAGGTACTTGCTGAACACGCTGTGGCCGGCGACATAGGCGAAGATGCCCAGGCCGCTGCCGATCATCACCGTCGGCATGATCGCCAGGCCGTCCAGGCCGTCGGTCAGATTGACCGCGTTGGAGGTGCCGACGATCACGAAGTACGTGAGGATGATGAAGCCGATCGGCCCGAGCGGATAGGCGACGAACTTGAAGAACGGGACGATCAGGTCGTTCAGCGCCGGGTTGTGCTGCGCGATGCTGGCAAGGTAGGCCGCCGCCGCCAGGCCGATCGCCGACTGCCAGAACAGCTTCGCGCGCGCGGACAGCCCCTTCGGGTTGCGGTGCACGACCTTGCGATAGTCGTCGATCCAGCCGATCGCGCCGAAGCCCAGCGTCACCAGCAGCACCACCCACAGGTAGCGGTTCTGCAGGTCGCCCCACAGCAGCGTCGTGATGCCGATGGACAGCAGGATGAGCGCGCCGCCCATGGTGGGCGTGCCCGCCTTGGTCAGGTGGCTGCGCGGCCCGTCGTCGCGCACCGACTGGCCGATCTTGTAGGCCGTGAGCTTGCGGATGACGTACGGCCCGAGGATGAGCGAGATGGCGAGCGCCGTCAGGCAGGCCAGCACCGCGCGCAGCGTGATGTAGTTGAAGACGTTGAACAGGCGCACGTCGCGCGCGAGCCATTGGGCGAGGTCGAGCAGCATCAGTGCACCCCCTGTTGGGCGTTTCCGGTCAGCGCGGCCACCACGCGCTCCATGCGCATGAAGCGCGAGCCCTTCACGAGCAGCGTGGCCGCCGGGGGCAGCGCGGCCACCAGCGCTTCCGGGGATTCGAAGTGCCGCGCGCCTTCGCCGAAGGCGGCCACGGCCTCCCGGCTCGCCTCCCCGAGCGCGCAGAGCGCGCCGATGCCGCGGCGCTTCGCGTAAGCGCCCACTTCCCGGTGGTACGCGGGCCCCTGCTCGCCGACCTCGCCCATGTCGCCCAGCACGAGCACCGTGGGACGCGGGCAGGCGGCGAGCACGTCGATCGCCGCGCGCACCGAGTCAGGGTTCGCGTTGTAGCTGTCGTCGATCACCGTCGCGCCGCTCCGCGCGCGCTTCGCCTGCGAGCGGCCTGCATAAGGACGGAACGCCGACAGGCCGCGCGCGATCGCCTCGGGCGGCACCCCGGCGGCGTGCGCGCAGGCGGCCGCGGCGACGGCGTTGCGCACGTTGTGCAGGCCGGGGACCGCCAGCGTCGCGCGTGCCTCGCCCTGCGGCGTGCGCACCACGAGCTCGCTGGACAGTGGCTTGAGGGCGTAGCCGCCGCTCACTTCGGCTTCGCCGGACAAGCCGAACGGCACCGTGCGCCGGGCGCCCGCTGCCGCGCGGAAGATCGGCGCATGCTCGTCGTCCGCGTTGATGACCGCGGTGCCGCCGGAGGGCAGCGCGCGCAGCACCTCGGCGTTCTCCTCCGCGCTCGCCGCCACGTCCTTCATGAACTCCATGTGCTCGCGCTGCGCGTTGGTCACCACCGCGATGCCCGGCTGCGCGATCTCCGCCAGCCACGCGATCTCGCCCGGGTGGTTCATGCCCAGCTCGATCGCGCAATAGCGGTGCGCTGCACTCATTCCGAGCAGCGTCATCGGCACGCCGATATCGGTGTTGAGGTTGCCCGCGGTGGCAAGCACCGCGTCGGCGCCCGCGTGGGCGCGCAAGATCGCGGCAAGCATCTCCTTGGTGGTGGTCTTGCCGTTCGCGCCCGCGATGGCGACCACCGCCGGCGAGAAGCGCGCGCGCCAGTGGCGGCCCAGGCGGCCGAGCGCGCGCCGCGTGTCGTCCACAACGATCACCGGCAGCGGGGCGGGCCCCGAGTACCGCGCGTCGATGAGCGCGCCGGCCGCGCCCAGTGCGCGCGCCGCGGCGAGGAACTCGTGCCCGTCGAAGCGCTCACCGCGGATCGCGACGAACAGCTCGCCCGCCGCCAGGCCGCGCGAGTCGGTGGAGACGCGGCTGAAGCGCGCGTCGGGCCCGTCCAGCCGGCCCTGCATCGCCGCGGCGGCCTCCGCGAGGCTCATCATCGCTTCCCCCGCCGCGCGAGCGCGGCGCGCGCGACCTCCGCGTCCGAGAACGGCAGCCGGCGCCCCGCGATCTCCTGCGTGCGCTCGTGGCCCTTGCCGGCGACCAGGATCACGTCGGCCGCATCGGCCGACCCGATGACCGACTCGATCGCGCGCGCGCGATCGGGCTCCTGCGCGTAGCTGCCGCCGATGCCGGCCGAGATCTCGCGCAGGATCGCGAGTGGGTCCTCGCTGCGCGGGTTGTCGGAGGTCAGCAGGACGCGGTCGGCCAGCCGCGCGGCGACCTCGCCCATGGGGGCCCGCTTCGCGCGATCGCGGTCGCCCCCCGCGCCGAACACGACGGCGAGCGCTCCGCCGCGCGCCTGCGCCTCCGGCCGCAGCGCGCGCAGGACGTTCTCCAGCGCGTCGGGGCTGTGCGCGTAGTCGACTACCACGAGCGGCCCGCCCTCACCCCCCAGGCGCTGCATGCGCCCCGGGACTTCCGGGAGCGACTCGAGCGCGCGCACCGCGTCGGCGAACGGCATGCCGCTCGCGACGAGCGCGCCCGCGACCGCCAGTGCATTGGCCACGTTGTAGGCGCCCAGCGCCGGCACCGACGCCTGCGCGCCGCCCCAGCTGGATTCGATCGACACGCGGCGTCCCTCGCCCCGCCCGGCAGCGAGGTACTCGCCGGGCACTCGGCCCGGCCTCAGCCGGTAGCCGATCGTGCGCGTGCCGCGTGCCGCGAGGCTCGCGGCGAGCGACGCGCCGAACGCGTCGTCGAGGTTGACCACCGCGCAGGCGAGTCCCGCGCCCTCGAACAGGCGCGCCTTCGCCTCGCCGTAGGCCTGCATCGTGCCGTGGTAGTCGAGGTGGTCGTGGGAGAGATTCGTGAACACCGCGCAATCGAAGGCCACGGCGTCCACGCGGCCCTGGGCAAGCGCGTGCGAGGACACCTCCATCGCCGCCGCGGCGGCGCCGTGCGCACGGAACCCGGCCAGCATGCGGTGCACGTCCAGGACGTCGGGCGTGGTGTGGCCGGCATCCTCGAGCGCGCCCGGAAAGCCCGCGCCCAGCGTGCCGATCACGGCGCACTTGCGGCCCGCCGCGCCGAGCGCGGCGGCGATCCACTGCGAGCAGGTGGTCTTGCCGTTGGTGCCGGTCACGCCGCAGGTCCAGAGCGCTTCCGACGGCCGGCCGTAGAACGCGCTGGCCAGGGTGCCCGCCTGCGCGCGCAACCCGGCGACCGGGGCGTTCGGCACGCGCCATTCGGCGCGCCAGTCGAAGCCCTCGGCCTCCCAGAGTACGGCGCTGGCGCCGCGGCCGACCGCGTCCGGAATGTGGCGGCGACCGTCGCCGCGCTCGCCCGGCCAGGCAAAGAACGCGGCCCCGGGTCCGGCGCGGCGGCTGTCGGCAGTGAGCCGATCGATCATCGCCCCCTGGCGGGCCAGCTGTGCGAGGGCGTCCATGCGTCCATCACGTGCTTTCGCGCGCTTCCTCGACCTCGCCCGGCAGGGGCAGCGGCTCGAGCGGCGCATCGTAGGGGACGCCCAGCGCACGCAGCGCGCCGCGCGCGACCTGCGCGAACACCGGCGCCGCGACCACGCCGCCGTAGTACTCGCCCGCCGAGGGCTCGTCGATCATGACCGCGACCACGACGCGGGGCCGGCTGGCCGGCGCGAGGCCCACGAACGACGCGATGTAGCGGTCGGCTGCGTAGCCGCCGTTTTCCTGCTTGTGGGCAGTGCCGGTCTTCCCCGCCACCCGCCAGCCCATGATGCGCGCGCGCGGGGCGGTGCCGCCGGGCTGCACGGCGAGCTCGAGCATGCCGCGAATCTCCCGGGCCGTGCGCGCCGAGATGACGCGGCGTCCGACGGCCGGCTGCGAAGCCTTGAGGAGCGTGATCGGCACCAGCTCGCCGTCGCGAGCGAACATCGTATAGGCGTGCGCGAGTTGCATCAGGCTCACCGCGATGCCGTGACCGAACGCCATCGTCGCCTGCTCGATCGGCCGCCAGCTCTCGGCCGGGCGGAGGCGCCCGGCCGCCTCGCCCGGGAAGCCGAGCGCGGGCGCCTCGCCGAATCCGGCGCGGTGGAACATGTCCCACATGTCGCGGGCCTCGAGCGCCAGCGCGATGCGCGCCGCGCCGACGTTCGAGGACTTCTGGATCACCTGCGCGACGCTGAGCACCGTCTCGGGGTGCGGGTCGTGGATGGTGTGGTTCGCGACGCGCAGCCCGCCGGTGCCGATGTGCACGCGCGTGGCCGGCGTGATGCGGCCCGACTCGAGCGCCAGCGCCACCGTGAAGGGCTTCAGGGTCGAGCCCGGCTCGAACTCGTCGGTGAGGGCGCGGTTGCGCAGCATGCCGCCGGACAGGCGCGCGCGGTTGTTCGGGTTGTAAGACGGCGCGTTGGCGAGCGCCAGCACTTCGCCGGTCTGCACGTCGATCGCCACCAGCGCCCCGGCCTTCGCGCGATTGGCCGCGACCGCGTCCTTGAGGGCCGCATACGCGAGGCTCTGGATCTTGCCGTCGATGGAAAGCGTCAGGTCGCGCCCGTCCTGCGCCGCTCGGATCGACTCGAGGTCCTCGACGATGTGGCCGCGCCGGTCCTTGATGACGCGGCGGCTGCCCGGCGCGCCGCCCAGGCTCGGCTCGAAGGCGAGCTCCATGCCCTCCTGCCCCGCGCCGTCCACGCCCGTGAAGCCGACCAGGTGGGCGGTGACCTCGCCGCCCGGGTAGTAGCGGCGATATTCGCGGTGCTGGAAGACGCCCTCCAGACCCAGCTCGGCCACGCGCGCGGCCGTGTCCGGCGCGATCTGGCGCTTGAGGTAGACGAAGTCGCGCGTCGTGTCGGCCAGCTTGCGGCGCAGTTCGCCCGGCTCGAGGCCGAGCAGCGCGGACAGGCGCCGCAGCTGCGCCGGCGTGCCCTGCACGTCCCCCGGAATCGCCCACACCGACTGCACCGGCGTGGAAACGGCGAGCGCCTCGCCGTTGCGGTCGAGGATGCGGCCGCGCGTGGCCGGGATCTGCAGCACGCGGCTGTAGCGCTCTTCGCCCTTCTCCTGGAGGAAATCGGTGCGCATCGCCTGCAGGTAGAGCGAGCGGCCGGCGGTGACCGCGAAGGCCACCACCAGCCCGGCGAGCACGAAGCGAGCGCGCCAGACGGGCAGGCGCACGAGCGCCGGCGCGGCCGCGCTCACCGCGCGCCCCTCAGGTCGATCACCCGGACGTGCCGCGCGTCGGGCGCGCGCATGCCGAGCGAGCCGGTCGCCACGCGCTCGACGCGCGCGTGCAGGCCCCAGGTGCCCGCCTCGAGCTGCAGCTGGCCGTACTCGACGTCGAGCTCGCGGCCGCGCGCTTCGATGCGCTCGAGCTCGGTGAACAGGCGCCGGGCCTTGTGCTGGGAGGTGACGAGCCCGAGCGCGCAGACGACGAGAACCAGGAGGAGGAGGAGGTTCAGCTTCGCCACGCGTCGGGCTCGATTCGGGAAATCCGCGGATCAAAGGGGGTGTCGGTGCGCTCGGCGACGCGCAGCACCGCGCTGCGCGCGCGCGGGTTGGCGGCGGCTTCAGCGGCGGACGGTCGCACGGGCTTGCCGACGATTCTGAGCAGTGCTTGTGGCATCTCGCGGGCGGGCACGGGCAAATCCCGGGGCAGGCTCGGGCGTGCGCAGGCCTGCAGGAAGCGCTTCACCTGCCGGTCCTCCAGCGAGTGGAAGGCGATCACCACCAGCCGCCCGCCGGGGGCGAGGCGCTCGACCGCCTGCGGGAGCATCAGCGACACTTCCTCAAGCTCCCGATTGACGAAAATCCGTACAGCTTGAAAGGTGCGCGTCGCCGGATCCTGGCCCGGCTCCCGTGTGCGGACCGCCTGACCCACGAGATCGGCAAGTTGGCGGGTCGTGCGGACGGGCGCGACCCGGCGAGCAGCAACAATCGCCGCTGCAATCTGTTTAGCAAACCGTTCTTCCCCATACCCCCCGATGACCTCTCTGATTTGGTTTTCTTCGGCCGCCGCGAGCCAGTCCGCGGCGCTGGTGCCCTGTGTCGGGTCCATGCGCATGTCGAGCGGCCCGTCCGCGCGGAACGAAAATCCGCGCGCCGGATCGTCGAGCTGCGGTGAGGAGACGCCGAGGTCGAACAGCATTCCCTGGGCCTGCTGAACGCTCAGCGCATCGAGCGCCTGCGCGAGCGCGCCGAAGCGCGCATGCGAAATGGAGAAGCGCGGGTCGGGGAGGCTGGCCGCCGCCGCGACGGCGGCAGGATCCCGGTCGAGCGCGACAAGGCGCCCGCGCGGCCCCAGCCGCTCCAGGATCCGCCGGCTGTGCCCCCCGCGCCCGAAGGTGCCGTCCACGTACGTGCCCTCGGGCCGGATCGAGAGCGCCTCGACCGCCTCTGCGGCAAGCACCGGGCGATGCGCGTCGGCGCTCGCGCTCATCGGCGCTCACAACGAAAAGTCCTCCATGCCCGCGGGCGGGCTCGCGGGGCCGGCGAGCGCCTGCGTGAGCTTGGAGTTCCAGAGCGCGGCGTCCCAGAGCTCGAAGTAGCCGCCCTGGCCGACCAGCATCGCGTCGCGCTGCAGCTGCGCGTGCTGCCGCAGGGCGCCGGAGACGAGCAACCGTCCCGAGCCGTCGGGCGCCACGTGCTCCTCGAATCCGAGCAGCAGCCGCTTCCACCAGCTCGCCTGGGGATGAAAGCTGGGAAAGGTCTCGACGCGCGCGCGCACGGGTTCCCAGGACGCCGGCGGGTAGACGAGCACGCAGCCTTCGGGATGCGCGGTGAGCACGACGTGCTTCGAGCCCCCGAGCAGCGCATCGCGATGGCGCGTGGGCACGGCCAGGCGCCCCTTCGCGTCCAGCGTGACCATCGCCGCGCCGTGAAACGTCCCACCCATGCCCCGTTTTCTCCACGGCGGACCAGGCAGGGCTCTGGCCTCCCAGGATCCGCCACTTTTTTCTACCTTTTCCCACTCTAGGAGAAAGGAATGGGAAGGTCAAGCCAAATAATCAGGCGTGACAAAGACTTAGCGCTGTTTTCGGAGGGCGATTCTAGGAATTAAAAGGCATTATATTTCAGTAGGTTAGAAATCCTACTGAAAGTGCCTTCTGAGGACTTTGGGGCTTAAGCCCTGGCCAGACGGTCTACCGCCTCTGCAGCGAGCCCTACCTTGGCCGCCGCTGCATGGATCTCCTGCCAGGTGGTGGCGTCCACGGGGATGCCCTCCCGGCTGCGGCGCGCGCGAGTCTCGCGCTCGGGGTCGCCCGCGATGCGCACGCGGTCGGCGCCGGGCGCGGGCGGCGACTGCTTCACCCACTCGATGAAGGCGCGCGCCTCGGGCACGAACGCGTCTGCGGTGCCGAGCTTCCTCGGGTCGATGAGGATCGACAGCATGCCGTTCAGCACGCGCTTCTTCGAGCGATCGGTCGTGTGCCACGTGCCGCCGCCCGAGAGCGCGCCGCCGAGCAGCTCGCACACCACGGCGAGGCCGTAGCCCTTGTGGAGCCCGAACGTCGTCAGCGCCCCGTAGGGCTCGATCACGCCGAAGCGCGCGTCGGTGGTCGGATTGCCCTTGTCGTCGAGCAGCAGGCCCGCCGGCAGCTTCTCGCCCTTGTTGTGCGCGACGCGCACCTTGCCCTGCGCGACGCCGCTGGTCGCCATGTCGAGGATGAAGGGCGGCTGCCCCTCGAGCGGGATGCCGATGGTGCACGGGTTGGTGCCGAAGCGCGCGTCGCTGCCGCCATAGGGCGCGACGATGGAGCGCGAGATCACGTTCACGAAGCTGATCGACACCAGGCCCTCGGCCACCGCCTGCTCGGCCCACTGGCCGATGCGGCACAGGTGGTGCGAGTTGGCGAGCGCCATGACGCACACGCCGTGCTGCTTCGCCCGCTCGATGGCAATCGCGGTGGCCTCCATCCCGATCACCTGCCCGTACCCGGCTTGCCCGTCCAGCGCCACCAGCGCGCCGCCATCGAACGTCACGACGGGGTGGCGGTTCGGCGCGAGCCCGCCCTCCTTCAGCGAGTCGACGTAGCGCGGGATCATGCCGATGCCGTGCGAGTCGTGGCCGGTGAGGTTCGCGGCGACGAGGTTCTCGGCGACCAGCGAGGCTTCGCGCGGCTCGCTGCCGCCGGCGGAGACGATCGCGGCGACGGCGCGCGCGAGCGCTGCGGCCTGGAAAACGTGGGGGGGTGCCATGGGGCGCGAGTTTATAATGGCCCGCAGCACTTTTCCCCTGCCATGATCGACAAGTTCATCGAATCCGCCGCCGCGGCGCTCGCCGACGTGCCCGACGGCGCGACCGTGCTGATCGGCGGCTTCGGCAACGCCGGCATGCCCGCCGAGCTGATCGACGCGCTGATCGCGCAGGGCGCGAAGGAGCTCACGGTCGTGAACAACAACGCCGGCAACGCGGACGCGGGCCTCGCCGCGCTCATCGGCGCCGGGCGGGTGCGCAAGATCCTGTGCTCGTTCCCGCGCCAGGCGGACTCCTGGCACTTCGACAAGGCCTGGCGCGAGGGCAGGATCGAGCTCGAGCTCGTGCCGCAGGGCACGCTCGCCGAGCGCATCCGCGCCGCGGGTGCCGGCATCGGCGCCTTCTACACGCCCACGGCCTTCGGCACGAAGCTTGCCGAGGGCAAGGAAACGCGGCGCATCGGCGAGCGCGACTACGTGCTCGAATACCCGATCCACGCGGATTACGCGCTCATCAAGGCGGATCGCGCCGACCGCTGGGGCAACCTCACCTACCGCATGACGGCCCGTAATTTCGGCCCGATCATGGCCGCCGCCGCCCGCGTCACGGTCGCGCAGGTGCGCGAGACCGTGGCGCTCGGCGAGCTCGACCCGGAGACCGTCGTCACGCCCGGCATCTTCGTGCATCGGGTCGTGCGCATCGCACCGCTGAGGAGGGCCGCATGAAGAAGCTCGACCGCAAGCAGATCGCCGCGCGCCTCGCGCGCGACATCCCGGACGGCGCGTACATGAACCTCGGCATCGGCCTGCCGACGCTGGTGGCCGACTATCTGCCCAAGGATCGGGAAATCGTCCTGCACAGCGAGAACGGCGTGCTCGGCATCGGCCCGCGGCCCGCCCCGGGGCAGGAGGACGAGGACCTGATGAACGCCGGCAAGGAGCCCGTCACGCTCCTGAAGGGGGGATCGTTCTTCCACCACGCCGACTCGTTCGGCATGATCCGCGGCCGCCACCTCGACTACTGCGTGCTGGGCGCCTTCCAGGTGTCGGTGCGGGGCGACCTCGCCAACTGGCACACCGGCGCGCCCGACGCCATTCCCGCCGTGGGCGGCGCCATGGACCTCGCCGCGGGCGCGAAGCACGTCCTGGTGATGATGGAGCATCTCACCAAGGACGGAAAATCGAAGATCGTCGAGCGCTGCAGCTATCCGCTGAC
>DASUFW010000173.1:0-2498 GCA_036274335.1 Burkholderiales bacterium
ATTCGAGTCGAAGGGCAAGCTCGAGCTCACGGGCGCAAAGCTGCACCGCCAGGGCAAGGCGGTCGTGCTCACCATGGGCAATCCGAGGTACCTCAACGCCGAAGACGAGTCGACGCTCGACGGCATGGAGATCGCGGTGGACGTGGCGCTGCTCGATGCGAGGAGCGAGCTGTGCGTGGTGCGCGGCGACGTGGTCACGCACACCAAGCATGCCGGCAAGCGCGTGTTCGGCGCGGGCATCAACCTCACGCACCTCTATCAGGGCCGGATCCGCTACCTCTGGTACATGATTCGCGACCTCGGCCTGGTCAACAAGTTCTACCGCGGCCTCGCGCTGCCCGGCGTGCATCCGGAAGAAGACGGGCTCGAGAAGCCCTGGGTCGCGGCGGTCGAGCGCTTCGCGATCGGCGGGCACTGCCAGATGCTGCTCACGATGGACTACGTGATCGCCGCGGACGACGCCTACATGACGTTGCCCGCGAGGAAGGAAGGCATCATCCCGGGCGCCGCGAACCTGCGCCTGCCGCGCTTCGTGGGCCCGCGCGTCGCGCGCCAGGCGATCCTCGCGGGACGGCGGCTCGACTGCGACTCGCCGGAAGGCCGGCAAGTGTGCGACGAGATCGTGCCCGAGGCGCAGATGGACGAGGCGATCGAGCGGCTGATCGCGCTGCTCACGGACTCGGGCGTGGTGAGCGCCGCGGGCAACCGGCGCGCGATCCGCTCGGGCGAGGAGCCGCTCGACGAATTTCGCCGCTACATGGCGGTGTACGCGCGCGAGCAGTCCGTGTGCCATTTCAGCCCGGCGCTGATCCGCAACCTCGAGAAGTACTGGGACGCGGCCAACCGCCGCGGCTGATCAGCCGAGCAGGAATTCGCGCACGATCGCGATCTGGTCGGCGTGCATCAGCGTCGGCGCGTGGCCGATGCCCGGCAGCTCGACCAGCTTCGCCTTGGGCCCGCGCCGAGTCATCGCCTCCGCCGTCTCGCGCGACAGGAGGTCCGACTGCGCGCCGCGGATGACGAGCGTCGCGCAGCGGATCGCGTCCCACGCCGGCCAGAGCTCGACGTCCTTGTCGGGGTATTCCGTGCGGAACGGCACGGCGATCTTCGGGTCGTAGTGGAAGCGGTAGCTGCCGTCCGGCTGCTTGCGCATGACCACCTCGGTGAGGAAGCGCCACTCGGCGTCGCTATGCGGCCCGAAGGGCGCCGCATTCGTGCGCACCACCCGCTCCGCGTCTTCGAGGCTCGCGAACCTGGGATCGGCGCCGACGTATTTTCCGATGCGCTCGATCGCGGCGCGCGCGACCACGGCGCCCGCCTCGTTCAGCACCATGCGCTCGATGGGCGAGTCCTTGAGCGAGGCGAGCGCTATGCCGATCAGCCCGCCCATCGAGGTGCCCACCCAGTGCACGCGCTCGACGTTCAGCCGTGCGATGAGGGTGACCATGTCCGACACGTACTGCGGGACGCCGTAGAGCATCGGATTGGCGAGCCAGTCCGAGCCCCCGCGCCCGGCGACGTCCGGGCACACGACCCGGTAGCGGTCGCACAGCGCGCGCGCCAGGCTGTCGAAGTCGCGCGCGCAGCGCGTCAGCCCGTGCACGCAGACGAGCACGTCCGGGTTGGCGGGATCGCCCCATTCCCGGTAGGCCATGCGATGCAGGCCCGCGCCCGAGGCGCATTGCACGCGCCCCAGGCGCGGCTCGACGCTCATGCCTGCTCCCGCTCGCCGGTCCACTTGTCCACCAGCCGGCCGTTCTCGATCGCCGCGCCGCCGCGCGCCCCGTCCCGGTCCCATTCGACCTCGACGCGCAGCTCGCTGAACTCGCGCGTCGCCTCGACGAAGGTCGGAAACGGGATGCCCTTGGTGAGCTCGAAGCGGTACTCGAGCTCGCCCGGGCGGTGGTGCTCGGTGTAGGGCTCGGCGTCGATGTCGCGCACCATCAGCCTGCGCACGCGCTCGCGGAAATCCTCGAAGCGCCCCGCCTCGCCGAGCACGCGCACGACCGCGGTGAACGCCATCAAGCGTCGTACTTGAACGACAGCGACAGCCGCGCGCGGAACTGCGTCACCTTGCCGTTCTCGACCTTGACGTCGAGCTTGGTGACCTCGGCGATGCGCAGGTCGCGCAGCGACTTCGACGCCGTCTTCACCGCGTTCTTCGCCGCTTCTTCCCAGGAACTGCTGCTCGTGCCGATCACGTCGGTGACGCGATAGACCGCGTTGTCGCCCTTAGCCATGAGCGCCTCCTCCATAGAGACCGGGGACGTCCCCCGCGGTCAGTGTACGCCGGGGCCCGCTTCGCCCGCCAGACGGTCGAGGTCGGCCGCCAGATCGGGCGCGGCGTCCTCCGGGCGCACGAGCAGGCGCGCGCGCCCGGCGCGGTCGAAGACGAACACGCCCACGCTGTGGCCCACCTCGTAGTCCCCGTGCGCGTCGGGCGCCTCGCGCGAATAGCTCACGCGGTAGCGCTGCGCCAGCGCCTGCAGCGCCGGCTC
>DASUFW010000174.1:0-1908 GCA_036274335.1 Burkholderiales bacterium
GGAACGAAGGCATCTCCACGCGCCACAACCCCGAGTTCACGATGCTCGAGTGGTACTGCGCCTACCAGGACATGGACTACATGGTCGGCCTGACCGAGACGCTGGTGCGCAACGCCGCCCGCGCGGCGCACGGCGCCGCGCAGGTCACCTACCAGGGCAGGGCGATCGACTTCGGCGCGCCCTTCGCGCGCCTGCCGATCCCGGAGGCGATCCGCCGGCAGGGCATCGACGGCGACCTGCGCGACCGCGCCTTCCTCGCGAACAAGCTCGCCGCGCTGGGCGTCGAGGCCAAGGCCGACCAGGGCTGGGGCGCGCTGCAGCTGATGCTCTTCGAGGCCGTGGCCGAGAAGCACCTCATTGCGCCCACGTTCGTCACCGACTTCCCGGCCGAGGTCTCGCCGCTCGCGCGGCGACGCGACGCCGACCCCGCGCTGACCGACCGCTTCGAGCTGTTCGTCGACGCGAAGGAAATCGCCAACGGCTTCTCCGAGCTGAACGATCCGGAGGACCAGGCCGAGCGCTTCCGCGAGCAGGCGGCGAAGAAGGACTCGGGCGACCCGGAAGCCATGTACTACGACGCGGACTACATCCGCGCGCTGGAAGTCGGCCTGCCGCCCACGGCCGGCGCCGGGCTGGGCGTCGATCGCCTCGTGATGCTGCTGACGGACTCGCCTTCCATCCGGGACGTGATCCTCTTCCCGCACATGCGCCCGGAATAGGCGGTGGACATCCCACTGCCGGTGGCGCTCGCGGTGCTGGGCGCCGCGCTGCTGCACGCGGGCTGGAACGCGTTCCTCAAGTCGGGCGAGGACAAGCTGCTCGACGCCATCGGCATCGCCGCGGGCAGCGGCGCCGTGGCGCTCGTGGCCGCGCCCTTCTTCGGGCCGCCCGCGAGCGCCTCCTGGCCGTGGCTGCTGGCCTCCGCGGCGGTGCACATCGCCTACTTCCAGCTGCTCGCCGGCGCCTACCGCTGGGGCGACCTGTCGTTCACCTACCCGGTCATGCGCGGCGGCGGCCCGCTCATCGTCGCCGTCGCCGGGGTCGCGGTGTTCGGCGAGGTGCTGCCCTGGGCGCAGACCGCGGGCGTGCTGCTGATCAGCGCGGGCATCCTCGCCTTCGCCACGCACCGCGCGAGCGACCCGGCGGCGATGCGCAAGTCGCTCGCCTTCGCGCTCGCCAACGCCGCCGTGATCGCCGCCTACACGCTGATCGACGCGAAGGGCGCGCGCGCCTCCGGCGCGCCGGTCGCCTACACCCTGTGGTTCTTCATCGCCAACGGCTGCGTGATGCTCGCCGTCGGCTGCGGGCTGCGCGGGCGGGAAGCCCCGCGCCACCTGCTGCGGCGCTGGCGCCTCGCCTTCGTGGGCGGCGCGGGCGCCGTGCTCGCCTACGCGATCGCGCTCTGGGCCATGACGCTCGCGCCGGTCGCGCTCGTCGCCGCGCTGCGCGAGACCTCGGTGGTGTTCGCCGCCGCGCTCGGCGCGCTGTTCCTGCGCGAGCCGTTCAGCGCGCGGCGCCTCGCGGCGACGCTCGTCGTGCTGGCCGGCCTGATGGCGCTGCGCCTCTGATTCAGCCCCGCGGCGCAACCGACTCGCGGTACGCGTGCCAGGTCATGTGACCGATGAGCGGCAGCGCGACGACCAGGCCCAGGTAGGCGCTCGCGAAGCCCACCGCCGTGAGCACGACGATGCACGCGGCCCAGGCCACCATGGCGGCGAGGTTGGCGCGCAGCGCGTTGAAGCTGACGATCGCGGCCGTGATCGTGTCCATGTCCTGGCGATCGAGCAGCAGCGGCAGCGACAGCGACGAGGTCGCGAACACGAACAACGCCAGCGCGCCGCCGGCCGCCGCGTAGGCGGCGGCGAACGCCCAGGTGTCGGGCGAAGCCCAGTCCATCGGCCCCTCCGG
>DASUFW010000175.1:0-4482 GCA_036274335.1 Burkholderiales bacterium
CTTGCCCGCGTGGCGGCCGATGGGGGAGCGGATTCCGTCGTAGATGTAGGCGTCGAGCATGGCGTTACTCCGGGGTGAGGAGCGACACGCCCAGGCGCGCGCGGCGGGACAGCCACGGGCTCGGGCGGTAGCGGGGGTCCTTGGTCAGTTCCTGCATGGCTTCGAGTACGGCGAGGATGCGCGCGGGTCCGACGGCGTCGCCCATCGCGAGCGGCCCCTTCGGGTACCCGAGGCCGAGCATCACGGCGCGGTCGAGGTCGTCGGGCGTCGCGATGCGGTCCTGCGCGATGCCGCAGCCCACGTTGACGATGTGCGCGACCACGCGCTGGGCGACGAAGCCCGCCGAGTCGCGGATCACGGACACGGGTACGCCGTCCGAGGCGAGCAGGGCGTGCGCCGCGTCACGCGCCTCGGGCGTGGTCACGGGCGTGGTCATGAGCGTGCGGCGCTTCGTGAACCCGAACAGCGGGTCGACCGCCACGGTGCGCCGCGGATCGAGCCCGTGCTCGAGCGCGGCGGTGGTGGCGTCCGCGCCGAGCGGCGCGACGAGGCAGAGCGCGTCCGGCGTGGGCTTCACCTCCAGCTTGGCGCCGAGCTTCTGCAAGAGGTCCTTCAGCTCCGGCACCGCCCAGATGAGGCCGGGCTTCGCCGCGGGTACGGGCGCCTCGGGGATCTTCTCCTGGGCGTTGTCCTTGTCGTAGCGGTACCAACCGCGGCCGGTCTTGCGGCCGAGCAGTCCCGCCGCGACGCGCGTTTCCGCAATGTAGGCGGGCTGGTACTTCGGCTCGCCGTAGTACTGCTGGTGCATGGACTTCATCACCGCGTGGGCGACATCCAGCCCCACCAGGTCCATGAGCGTGAAGGGGCCCATGCGGAACCCTGCCGCATCCACCAGGATCCGGTCGATGGTGGCGAAGTCCGCCACGCCCTCCTGCAGCACGCGCAGCGACTCGGGCACGAAGCCGCGCCCCGCGTGGTTGACCACGAACCCGGGCGTGTCCTTGCAGCGCACCGGCGTGTGGCCGTAGCGCTTCGCGAGTCCCGCGAGCGCTTCGCCCACCCAGGGCTCGGTCAGCTCGCCGTCCACCACCTCGACGATCTTCATGAGGGGGACGGGGTTGAAGAAGTGGTAGCCCGCGACGCGGCCCGGGCGCTTGCAGGCGGCGGCCATCGCCGTCACGGAGAGGGAGGAGGTGTTCGAGGCCAGGATGCAGTCCTCGGCCACGATGCCTTCCAGCTCGCGGAACAGCGCCTGCTTCGGCGCGAGGTCCTCGATGATCGCCTCGACCACGAGGTGGCAGTCCTTGAACGCGGCAGTCGAGTCCGCGATCTCGATGCGGGCCAGCGTCGCCTCCAGGTCAGCCTGGGCCACGCGGCCCTTGGCGACCTGCCCGGCGAGCGCCTTGGCGATGGCGTCCCGGGCCTTCTGCGCCGCCCCGGCCTGCGCATCGAATACGCGCACGCGCGCGCCGCACTGGGCCAGCACTTGCACGATGCCGCGGCCCATGGTGCCGCTGCCGGCCACGCCGGCGGTCAGGTCGCTGCGCGAGGGGTCGAGCATGGGGTCCTCGGAAGGCAACCCCGATTCTATCCGCGCGGGGCGGCGGCTATAATCCCCTGCAGAAAAACAAACCGATCACCGAAGCAAGGAGGCGGCCATGAAATACCGCAAGATCCTGCTCGCATACAACGGTTCGGCGGAGGGGAAGCGCGCGCTCGTCGAGTGCGCGGAGCTGGCGAACTTCCTGGGGGCGGAGACGCACCTGCTGGCGGTGGCGAGCATGCCGCCCAGCCTCTTCCTCACCGAGGGGTTCGTCCCCGAGGAGCTGCTGGAGGAGGAGAAGAAGCGCACGCAGACGGTGCTGGACGAGGGCATCGCGAGCCTCAAGCAGCAGGGCTTCGCCGCCACCGGGCACCTCGCGGTCGGCGAGCCGGTGGAGGAGATCTGCCGGCTGGCCAAGGAGCTGTCGGTGGACCTGATCGTGGTCGGCCACAACCAGAAGACCTCGTTCGCGGCGCGCTGGTGGAAGGGATCGGTGGGGGCCTCGATCCTCGACTACGCCCCCTGCAGCCTGCTGGTCGCGCTGTCGCACAACTAGGAAGGAACCGCTGATGGAGAAGTTCGGATACCAGGGGCGCCTGGAGGATGAGCGCATGCTCAAGGGCGCCGGCCGCTACGTGTCGGACTGGACGCTGCCCCACCAGTCGTACGGGGTGTTCCTGCGCTCGGACCATCCGCACGCCCGCATCGTGTCCATCGACGCGAAGGACGCGCTCGCGATGCCCGGCGTGCTCGCCGTGGTCACGGGCGAGGAGCTCGCCAAGGCGGGCCTGAAGCCCATCCCGGCGGCCGCGCCCTTCAAGTGGAGCGACGGCAGCGAGCAGCGCCAGGCGCTGCGGCCCTGCCTCGCGCAGGGCAAGGTGCGCCACGTCGGCGAGCCGGTGGCGCTGGTGATCGCCGAGACGGCGGCGCAGGCGCAGGACGCGTCCGAAAGCGTGTTCGTGGAATACGAGGAGCTGCCCGCGGCCGTGACCGCGGAGGCGGCGATCGCCTCGGGCGCGGCGCAGCTGCACGACGTGGCGCCCGGCAACCTGGTGCTCGATTACACGGCCGGCGACGCGGCGCAGGCCGATGCCGCGTTCGCGAAGGCCGCGAAGGTCGTGAAGCTGCGCGGCTACCACACGCGCGTGGTCGGCAATCCCATGGAGCCGCGCGCGGCGATGGGCTCCTACGATCCCAAGACCGAGACCTACTACCTGTACGCCACCACCCAGGGCGTGGGGCCGATGCGCGGGCAGATGTCCGCGGTGCTCGGCGTGCCGCCGGAGAAGGTGCGCGTGGTGGCCGAGGAGGTAGGCGGCGGCTTCGGCGTGCGCTTCAACGGCTACCCGGAGTACGGCGCGCTGCTCTACGCGGCGAAGAAGCTCGGCCGCCCGGTGAAGTGGGTCGGCACGCGCTCGGAAGTGTTCCTCGGCGACGAGCAGGCGCGCGACATCGTGCACTCGGCCGAGATGGCGCTCGACGCCGGGGGCCGCATCCTCGGCATGCGCTTCGACTACCTCGCCAACATGGGCGCCTACGTCGCCTTCACGGGCGCCGTGGTGAACACGATCGGCATGGTGAACGTGATCAACGGCGTCTACGACGTGCAGGCGATCAGCGTGCGCGGGCGGCTCGTGCTCACCAACACCATCCCGACCGCGGCCTACCGCGGCGCGGGGCGCCCGGTCGCCTCTTACGCGCTCGAGCGGCTGGTCGACCAGGCCGCGCACGAGCTGAAGATGGACCCGGCCGAGTTCCGCCGCAGGAACATGATCCCGGCTGCGAAGATGCCGTACAAGCAGGTGAGCGGCTTCGAGTACGACTGCGGCGATTTCCCGGGCGTGCTCGAGAAGGCGAAGCGCGAGGCCGACTGGGACGGATTCGCCCGGCGCCGCGAGGAGTCGAAGAAGCGCGGCAGGCTGCGCGGGCGCGGCATCTCCACCTACATCGAGATGACGGCGCCCGGGGGCTTTGCGCCCTACGACCAGGTGGTGGTCACCTGGGAGAAGGACGGCAGCGTGACGCTGCACACCGCCTCGCACAATCACGGCCAGGGGCACGAGACGGTGTTCGCGCAGATCACCGCGAGCGTGCTCGGCATCCCGATGGAGAAGATTCGCCTCAGGACCTCGGAGCCCGACACGAATCTCGTTGCCAACCCCACCGGCGGCTCGCGCACGGCGCACGGGCTGGGGAGCGCGGTGCTGCTCGCCGCGAGGGAAGTCGCGGAAAAGGGCCTGGACCTCGCCGCCGAAGACCTGGAGAGCGCGAAGACGGACCTCGAGTTCGCGGAAGGCGAGTACCGCATCAAGGGCACCGACCGGCGCATCTCGATCTCGGCGCTCGCGCAGAAGCACCCGGGCAAGCTCGACCTCAACTTCAAGGAGCGGCCGAAGGTGCCCGGCACCTTCCCGAACGGCTGCCACATCGCCGAGGTCGAGATCGAGCCGGAGACGGGCGAAACCGAGATCGTCGCCTACCTCGCCTGCGACGACGCGGGCAATCTCCTCAACGAGCAGCTGGTGCACGGGCAGATGCACGGCGGCATCACGCAGGGCGCGGGGCACATCTTCCACGAGCAGGCGGTGTACGACGCGGGCGGGCAGCTCATCACCGGCAGCTTCATGGACTACGCCATGCCGCGCGTAGGGCTGGTGGGGGGCTTGCGCATCACCGAGCACGCCGTGCCGACGCCGACCAACCCGCTCGGCGCGAAGGGCGTGGGCGAAGCAGGGGTGACCGGCTCGATGCCCTGCCTCATGAACGCGGTGATCGACGCGCTGCGCCAGGCGGGCGTCACCCACTTCGACATGCCGGCCACGCCGCAGCGCGTGTGGCAGGCGATCCGCGAGGCGAAAGCCGGCAAGCCGGCGGCGCTGGCGGTAAAGCAGTAAAACCAGGGACAGACCCTATTTTTTCGCAGAGCGAAAAAATAGGGT
>DASUFW010000176.1:0-1463 GCA_036274335.1 Burkholderiales bacterium
GTCGGCTACTCCCAGCTGGTCGAGACGCGCGTCGCGGCGGGCGAGATGTTCCGCGGGCCGTGCGCCATCTGGTTCCGGCTGAGCCATCCGATCGTCGAGGGCGAGGCGCCCCTGCCCGCGGAGCGCGTCGCGGTCGCCGCCGACTCCGGCAACGGCATCAGCGCGATCCTCGATTTCCGCAAGTACGTGTTCGTGAACTCCGACCTCACGATCAACCTGCTGCGCCGCCCCGAGGGGGAGTGGATCTGCCTCGAGGCGCAGACGACGTTCGGTCCCGCATCGACGGGGCTCGCCGAATCCCGGCTGTACGACGCGCAGGGCCTGATCGGCCGCGCGACGCAGAGTCTCGTGGTGCGCGCGCGCGGCTGACTCAGCCCGCCAGCCGCGCCGCCTCGCGCGAGATCGCGGCGTGCAGGAAATCGAGCACCGCGCGGATGCGCGCGACCTTGCGGATGCCAGGATGCGTGCACAGCCACAGGCCCGTCTCCATCGCGGGTACGGGGCCGAGCAGGCACACGAGCCCGCCGTCCGCCTCACTTAGCACGCAGGGCAGGGCGGCGATGCCCATTCCCGCGCGCGCGAGCTCGCGCATCGCCGTCAGGTGGTTGCAGCGCGCCGCGATGCGCGCCCGCCTCGCGTGCCGGGCGAGCCACTTCGCGGTGGAGAAGTAGGCGATCGAGTCGTCGTAGTGGCACACCGCGTGTCCCGCGAAGTCGGGTGACCGCGCGTCGAGACGCCCGTGGCGCTGAACGTAGTCCTTCGACGCATAGAGCGCATAGGCCATGGCCGCCGCCTTGCGGCCAACCATGTGGCCGGCAAGCCGCTGCGCAGGGCGGATCGCGATGTCCACCTCGCGCTCCGCGAGGTCGGAGAGCCGGTTCTCGACGAGCAGCTCCAGCGTCAGGCCGGGGTGCGCGTCGGCAAGCGCGCGCAGGTGCGGTGCCAGGAACGCGGTGGCGAGGCCGTCCGAGGTCGTGAGTCGTACCGGGCCCGCGATCGCGCGGTCCTCCTCCAGCACGCGCGCGTCGAGTTCGCGCAGCGCAACCTGGACGTCGCGCGCGCCGGCGACGACGCGCGTGCCGGCGGGGGTCAGCCGGTAGCCGTGGGGAAGCCGATCGAACAGGCGCGCCCGCGCCCGCTGCTCGAGGTCGGCGAGCCGCCGGAAGGCGGTGGCGTGGTGCACGCCGAGCGCGCGTGCCGCGCGCGCGAGGCTGCCGCTCTCCGCCAGCGCGAGCAGCAGCGCCAGGTCGGCGCGCTCGAAGACGTCCGCCGGCATGTTTGCAACTCCGCAAATTCGATTTGCAGAGTCTTGGCTAGGCGGCCGCCGGCGTCAAGCCGACAATGCGGACCACGCATGACGAGGAGACCGACATGAAGATCCGCACCCTGCTGATCGCGCTGGCGCTGCCGGCGCTCGCCCAGGCGCAGGTGCCGCCCTCGGCGGCGGAGCTGCGCGCCTACAC
>DASUFW010000177.1:0-1662 GCA_036274335.1 Burkholderiales bacterium
GCGCACATGCGCGAACCCATGATGCCCAGCCCCACCATGCCGACCCTGGTCTTCACCGCCCGGCTCCTCAGGAGTGACTACAGAAAGCTCGTGTCCGCCTCGAGCCCGAGCAGGTGCTGGCCGACGGTCTCGAAGTGCGAGGCGCGCCCCTGCAGCTGCTGCGCGATCGTGTGCAGGTCGCGAAAGCGCCGCTCGAACGGGTTCGCGGCGAACACCGCGGTCGCGCCGGCCGCCTCGTAGGCGAACTCGCCCGCCTCGCGGGCGCAGTGGATCGCGTGCGTCGAGCACAGGCGGATGCGCATGCGCTGCTCGAGCGTCACCTCGCGCGTCGCCTGCACCGCGTCGCAGATCTGCGCCATCGACTGCATCAGCCAGGCCTCGGCCGACTCGAGCTTGGCCCGCGCGCGCGCCACGCCGGCCTGCACCACGGCATTCTCTCGCACCGTCTTGCTCATCCCGCGGGCAACCTTGGTCCCCGCGAGCGCGATGAACTGATCCAGCATCTCCTGCGCCACGCCGAGCGCGATGCTCGCGAACCCGCAGGAGAACAGGTTGTGGATCGTGAAGCAGTAGAGCCACCCCGGCTCGCGGTTCTCCGCCGGGCTGTCGCGGTGCACGCTGTAGGCTTCCGGAACGAAAAGCTCCTCCACCGAAAACGCGTCGCTCGCTGTGCCGCGCAAGCCCATCACGTCCCAGATGTCTTCGATGCGAGCCGCCGACGCTGGAATGAGGAAGACGCGCTTGATCCGGTGCGCTTCGCCCGTACGCGGGCTGCCGTCGGCCTCGGTGACCGCGCACTGCGGCCCGAGCCAGGTGGCCTGGCGCATGCCGCTCGCGAAGGACCAGCGGCCGGTGACGCGGTAGCCGCCCTCGGAGGCCACCGCGCGCACGGGGCCCTGCGGCGGACCCCAGGCCAGCACCGCGCGGGGATCGCCAAAGATCGCCCGCGCGACCGCAGGCTCGAGATAGGCGGCGACCATCGCGCAGACCGCGTTCTGGCCGATGTTCCAGGCGACGCTCGCATCGGCGCGCGCGAGCGCCTGCACGGTGCGCATGAACGCGATCGGGTGCGCCTCTGCGCCGCCGTAGCGGCGCGGGAGGAACATCCGGTAGAACGCCGCCGCGTGGAGCGCCTCGAGCAGGTCCGCCGGGACCCGGCGGCTGCGCTCGATCTCCGCCGCCGCCGCCTGGATGCGCGGCGCGAGCTCGCGCACGCGCCCGAGCCAGGTTTCGGTCTCGGCGCTCGGGGTACCGGCGGGAGCGGGCGATTCGCGGCGCATGCGGTCGGACATTCTAAGTCCTCAAGGGGTACCATCGGTGTCCGCCATGCCAGGCAATACGGTCCGTTTGCATCGCGTGCTGCACGCGCCGCCCGAGCGCATCTACCGGGCGTTCCTCGAGGGCGACGCGATGGCGAAGTGGCTGCCGCCGCACGGCTTCACGGGCAAGGTGCACCGGATCGACGCCCGGGTCGGCGGCTCGTACCAGATGTCCTTCACCAACCTCTCCACGGGCCAGAGCCATTCGTTCGGCGGCAAGTACCTCGAGCTCGTGCCCGGCGAGCGCATCCGCCATACCGACGTATTCGACGACCCCAACCTGCCGGGGGAAATGGTGGTCACGGTGACGCTGAAGAAGGTGGCGTCCGGCACCGAGCTGAAC
>DASUFW010000178.1:0-3038 GCA_036274335.1 Burkholderiales bacterium
CGCGCGCTGCGTCGCCGCCGCGAGGAGCAGCGAGAAGTCCGATCCCGACAGGATCAGCTGCACCCCCAGGTCGACGTACTTCTGGATCAGCTCGCCCGTGTACATGCCGCCCATGCCGGCGAACTTGCCGTGCTTGCGGCACGCCGCGATCATCTTCCGGTAGGACTCCTCGACGCGCGGGTCGTTGAACTGGCCCGGGATGCCCATCTCGAAGCACAGGTCGTTGGTGCCGATGAGGAGCGCGTCGATCCCCTTCACCGCCGCGATCGCCTCGCAGTTCTGGATCGCCTGCGGGGACTCCAGCATCACGACCACCAGCGTCTCCTCGTTCACCACCTTCGCCGTCTCGCCCACCGGCATCGGCGCGAAGCCGATCTGCTGCAGGCCGCCGCCCATCGAGCGGTGGCCGATCGGCGGGAAGCGGCAGAAATCGGCGATCCGCTTCGCTTCTTCCCCCGTATCGACGTGCGGCACGACCACGCCCTGGGCGCCGTTGTCGAGCATGCGCGAGATGAGCCAGTGCTGCTCCTTGCCCGCCACCCGCACCACCGGCGTGATGCCCACGCCGAGCGAGGCGCAGGCGATCTGCGCGGCCGTGTCGGTGCCCATCGAGTTGTGCTCGCAGTCGATGAACAGCCAGTCGAAGCCGGCGGTCTTCGCGATCTGCGCGATGTCGACGGTGCGGGCCTGCCGCAGGCCCAGGCCGACGGCGAGCTTGCCCGCGCGCAACTGCCGCAGGGCGTGGTTGGGGACGATGGCCAAGGGATCCTCCTGAGGGTCTGCGAAAGGGGGCGACTATAGCGCCATCAGCGGCGGGCGCGGGCGGTTATGATGGATCGCATGCGTCTGGATTCGCTCCTCGCCGCGGCCGCCGGGCGCCACGCCGGGCGCGACGCCCTCGCGGGCGAGCGCAGGCTCAGCCATGCCGCGTTCCTGGACGCGGCGCGAGGCGTCGCCGATGCGCTCGCGCGCGCCGGGATCGCGCGCGACGAGCCGGTGCACGTGCGCGTCTCGAACCACCCCCTCGATTTCGTCGCGTTTTTCGGCGCCTGGCTCGCGGGCGCGGTGGTGGTCCCGGTACACCGCGCCTCGCCCGCGCTCGCGGCCGCGCAGATCGCCGGGCGCACGCAGGCGCGCTTCGAGTGGGACGCGCTCGGCGCTTCGCCGCTGCGGCAGCTGGCGGAGGCGCCGCCGCCCGCGCGCGAGATCCTGAAGGACGCCGCGCTCGTCGTCTTCACCTCCGGCTCCTCGGGCGCGCCCAAGGGCGCGGTGCTCTCGCACCGCGCCTTCGCGGGCAAGCTCGCCGCGATCCAGCAGCGCCTCGGCTTCGGGGAAGACGAGCGCACGATGCTCGTCCTCAACATCACCTTCAGCTTCGGCATCTGGGTGGCGCTGCTCACGCTCCTTCACGGCGGCTGCCTGCTGCCCGCGGAGAAGTTCATGCCGGCGCGATTTCTCGACCAGCTGCGCGAGGACGCGATCACGCGCGTGGGCGTCGTGCCGACCATGATGCGCGCGCTGATCCTCGACCATCCGGGGGCGGTGCTGGCGCGGCCGAACGCCCTGCGCACGGTGATGATCGGCGGCGAGTCGCTCGGCCAGTCCCTGGGCGAGCAGCTGCGCGCGCTCTTCGCGCCGGCGGACCTGGTCGACATCTACGGCCTCACGGAAACCTCGACCTGCGACTTCTTCCTGATGCCGCAGGACGTGCCGCGCTACTCGGGGTGCATCGGCCGGCCCTCGCCGGGCGTCGAGTACCGCATCCGCGCCGACGACGGCGGCGAAGTCGGAGAGCTGTGCATCCGCAGCCCTTTCCTCATGAACGGCTACCTCGGCCAGCCGGAGCTGAACCCGGTCGACGCCGAGGGCTGGCTCGCGACCGGCGACCTCGCGCGCGAGCGCGACCCGGGCGTGGTGGAGATCGCGGGACGCAAGAAGGAGCTGATCGTGCGCGGCGGCAACAAGATCACGCCGCAGGAGATCGAGTTCGCCTGCAGCGCGCACCCCAAGGTGGCCGCCGCGATCGCCGTGGGGCGGCCCGATGCGCGCCTCGGCCAGCGCATCCACACGCTGGTCGTGCCGAGGGACGCGAGCCTGCGCCCGGCGGAGCTGCGCGAGTTCCTGCGCGAGCGCCTGGAGAAGTACAAGCAGCCGGACGTGTTCTACTTCGCACGGGAGCTCCCCGCGGGGCGCACCGGCAAGGCCGACCGCGGGCGCTTTACCGCGATGCTCGAGGCGGGCGAGCTCGTGCCGCAGAACGAGGAGGCAAGGCCATGAGCGACTACCAGAACATCCGCGTCTCGAGCGAGGCGGGCGTGGCGCAGCTCCAGCTGCACCGCCCCGAGCGCATCAACGCGCTGAACAAGGCGATGCTGCTCGAGATCCACGCGGCGCTCGATGCGCTCGAGGCGGACGCCGCGGTGCGCGTGATCGTGCTGCACGGGGCGGCGCGCGGCTTTTCCTCGGGCTTCGACCTGAAGGAGCAGATGGAGCGCCGGCCGACGGGCGCCGCCGTCTGGCGCGAGATCCTCGAGCTCGACTTCTCCACCACGGTGCGCTTCTGGGACTCGCCCAAGCCCACCATCGCCGCGATCCACGGCCCGTGCATGGCGGGCGCGTTCGAGATGGCGCTCGCCTGCGACATTTCGGTCTGCTCGACGGATGCCGTGTTCGGCGAGCCCGAGCTGAAGTTCGGCGCGGGCATCGTCACGATGCTCCTGCCCTGGATGGTGGGCCCCAAGGCGGCCAAGGACATCATCCTCACGGGCGACGACACGGTGAACGCCGAGCGCGCGATGGCCCTGGGCATCGTGAGCCGCGTGGTGCCGGAGGGCGAGCACCTCTCTGCGGCGCTGCGCATCGCGCGCCAGATGGCGGTGGTCGACCCCGACCTCGTACGCGACACCAAGAAGGCGCTCAACCGCGGCTACGAGATCCAGGGCATGCGCGCGGCGCTCGACGCGGCGCTCGACATCGACCACGCCATCGAGTCGCACGGCTCGCCCGACAAGCGCCAGTTCATGGACATCGCGCGCGAG
>DASUFW010000179.1:0-3600 GCA_036274335.1 Burkholderiales bacterium
GCCGGGGCGAAGTCCGCGCTGCTGGCGAACGTGGCGAAGTCGAACGTCGTCTTCCCCGAGGACTACAAGGCGAGCTTCGTCAAGTACCACACGATCAACTTTCCGGCGACGCGCCAGGTGCGCTATTACTACGCGAACCCCGCGGCGCTCGAGGCGGCGAAGGCCGGCCGGGCGCTGCCCGACGGCTCGTACCTGTTCGCCGAGGTGTACGCGGCGAAGCTCGACGCCGACAAGAAGCCGATGACCGGCGCGGACGGCTTCTTCGTGGCCGAGAAGCTGGTCTTCTACACCGCCATGGCGAGCGGCCCGGGATGGGGCGGCGAGATCCCCGACATGCTGCGCAACGGGAACTGGCACTACGCGGTGTTCACGCTCGACAAGAAGCCGCGGCCCGGGGTGAACCAGGCCGAGTGCCTCGCGTGCCACAAGCCGCTCGACGCGGCGAGCTACGTCTTCACGCTGAAGGAACTGGCGGCCGCAAGATAGCGGCGGTTACTTCTTCGTCACGCCCAGCACGGCATCCGGCAGCCAGGTGGCGACGCCGGGAAACGCCGACACGATGGCGATGGCGAGCAGCATCATGAAGAAGAAGGGCACCGCGGCGCGCGCCACGTAATTGGCCTCGCGGCGCGCCATGGTCTGCAGCACGAACAGGTTGAAGCCGACCGGCGGGGTGATCTGCGCGATCTCGACCAGCAGCACGATGAAGATGCCGAACCAGATGAGGTCGAAGCCGGCCGCGTCGATCATCGGCAGCACGATGGACGTGGTCAGCACGATCATCGAGATGCCGTCGATCGCCATGCCGAGCAGCAGGTAGATGATCGCGAGCACGAGGATCAGGGCGTAGGGGCTGAGGTGCGCCGCGGCGACCCACTCGGCGAGCGCACGCGGGATGCCGGTAAACGCCATGCACGAGGACAGCATCGAGGCGCCCGCCAGGATGAACAGGATCATGCACGACAGGCGCGTCGCGCCCATCAGGCTCGTCACGAAGCTCGCGCGCGAGAGCGTGCCGCTCCACCACGCGATGGCGAGCGCGCCCAGCACGCCGAAGGCCGCCGCCTCGGTGGCCGTGGCCACGCCCGTGAACATGACCCCCATCACGAAGAAGATGAGCACCAGGCAGGGGATGAGGTTGCGCGCGCGGCGCACGCGCTCGCCGAGGCTCATGGCCTCGGTCTCGCGCGGCGTCTTGCCCGGGTTGAGGAGCGCCCACAGGACGATATAGCCGGAGAACAGGGTCACCAGCACGATCCCCGGGAACACGCCGGCGAGGAACATCTTCAGGATCGACACCTCCGCGGCCACCGCGTAGACGATCATGATGATCGAGGGCGGGATGAGCAGCCCGAGCGTGCCCGCGCCGCACAGCGAGCCGACGCTGGTCTTCTCGTCGTAGCCGCGCTTGGCGAGCTCGGGCAGGGCCACCTTGCCGATGGTCGCGACCGTCGCCGCCGAGGAGCCGCACACCGCGGCGAAGATCGCGCAGCCGAAGATGTTGACGTGCATCAGGCGCCCCGGCAGCCAGCCCAGCCACGGCGAGAGTCCCTCGAACATCTCTTCCGACAGGCGCGTGCGGAACAGGATCTCGCCCATCCACACGAACATCGGCAGCGCGGCGAGCGTCCAGGAGGCGCTCGAGCCCCAGTACGCCTGGAACAGGTTCACGTCGGGCGGGCTGGTGGTGAAGAACTGCAGGCCCACCCAGGCGACCACGCTCATCGCCATCGCGATCCACAGGCCGCCCGCCAGCGTCACGAGCAGGACCGCGAGCAGGATCGCCGCGATGCCGAGGGTGCCCATCAGGGCGCCTCCGCCACCGTGGCGCCGCTGCGCTGCGCTTGCTCCGCGCGGCGGTAGGCGGGCACGCCGCCCAGGGCGAGCACCACGAACTCGTCCAGCACCGCGACGAAGAAGACGAGCGCGCCGGCCACGAAGCTCATCTGCGGGATCCAGATCGGGATCTGGATGAGGCCCTGGGCGACCTCGCCGAACGCCCAGCTCTCGTACACGAAGCGCGCCGCCGCCCACAGAATGTAGCCCACGACCAGGACCGCGAAGGCGAGCACCAGCAGTTCCGCGCGCCGGCGGGCCGCCGGCGGCAGCCGGTCGATCAGCAGCCCGACCCGCACCAGCTCGCCGTGGCGGAAGGTGTAGCCGAGCGCGAGGAACGCGCTCGCCGCGCACAGCCAGCCGACGATGTCATCGGCGCCGCGCAGCAGGAGGCCCGCCTCGCGCATGCCGGCCTGCGCGAGCATCACCACCGCGATGCCCGCCAGGCAGGCCGCCGCGAGCGCGCCGCTCGCGGCGTAGAGGCGGTCGAGGAACCGCCTCAACGATCTACTTCTTGTCGTAGGCCTTGAGGATCGCCTTGCCGTCGGCGCCGGCCTTGGCTTCCCACTCCTTGGCCATCTGCGCGCCGACCTTGGTAAACGCGGCCATCATGGCGGCGTCGGGGTCGTGCAGCGTCATGCCGTTCTTCGCCAGGGTCGCGTCGCCGTCCTTCTCGCGCTGCTTGGACATCGCCCAGCCGCGCGGCTCGGCGAGGTTGGCCGCGCCGAGGACCGCCTCCTGCTGGTCCTTCGGCAGGCGCTTGAAGGCGCGCGTGTTGACCACCACCGCGTTCTTCGGATGGAAGGCGCTCGTCTTGTAGTAGTTGTTGACGAATTCCCAGGCCTTGGTCGAGGTGCCGGTGGCCGAGGAAGTGATCATCGCCTGCACCGCGCCGGTCGCGAACATCTGCGGGATCTCCGGCACCTGGATCACGGTCGGGCTCGCGCCGAGCAGCTCCGCGAGGCGCGCCGTGAGCGGCGAGTAGGTGCGGAACTTGGTGCCCTTCAGGTCGTCGACCGACTTGAGCGGCGCCTTGGTGTAGATCCCCTGGCCGGGCCAGGGCACGGAAAAGAGCAGCGTCATGCCGCGCGCGGCGAGCTTCTTCTCGAGCAGCGGCTTCTGCGCCTGGTAGAACTTCCAGGCGTTGTCGTAGCCGGGGGCGACGAAGGGCAGGTTGTCGGCCGCGAACACGGGGTCCTCGTTGCCGAACTGGCCGAGCAGGAACTCGGCGATGTTCACCTGCCCGGTGGACACGGCGCGCAGGATGTCCGGGTGCTTGATCAGGGAGCCGCTCGAGTGCACCTTGATCTCCAGCGCGCCGTTCGTGCGCTTGGCGACGTCCTCGGTGAACAGGACGACGTTGCGGGTGTGGAACTCGCCGTCCGAGTACGGCGTGGGCATGTCCCACTTGGTCTGCGCCTGCACGGCGCCGCACACCATCGACGCCGCGAGCGCCGCTGCGAACTTCGCTTTCATGTTGCCTCCGGGAGGATTTCGTCGTTCAGAAGGGTCGCGACATCATCGGCCAACGCGAGCGACGCTGTCAATCCGGGCGATTCGATGCCGAACAGGTTGACCAGACCGGCCAGTCCGTGCTCGGCCGGGCCCTGGACGAGGAAATCGGCGGACGGCTCGTTCGGCCCGGAGATCTTGGGACGTATTCCCGAGTAGCCGGGAGCGAGCGCACCGTCGGGCAGGTCCGGCCAGTAGCGCCGGATCGCCGCGTAGAAGCGATCCGCCCTGCGCGGGTCGACCTGATAGTCG
>DASUFW010000180.1:0-7100 GCA_036274335.1 Burkholderiales bacterium
TACTACTCGAAGCTCGGCTCGATCGAGTTCACCAAGCGCCTGCTCGAGCAGGCGAAGATCGCCGTCGCGCCCGGCATCGGCTTCGGCGACTACGGCGACGGCCACGTGCGCATCGCGCTGATCGAGAACGAGAACCGGCTGCGGCAGGCGCTGCGCGGCGTGAAGGAGATGTTCCGCCGGGACGGGCTGCTGAAGGGCGCGGCGTGAAGCTGGTGCACGTGACGGACGGCGCGGGGCAGGTCGTCGCCCCGGAGTGGCTGGCGCGCGCGCAGTCGGTGCACCGGCAGCTGCGCACGGCGATGCCGGCCTCGTACGAGGACAAGCTGCGGCGCGTGTTCGCGCAGGGCGGGCGCATGGTGGTGGCGGCCGACGGCGAGCGGGTCCTCGGCGTCGCCGTGTGGCGCTGCTACGAGGACACCTTCAACGATCGCAAGCTCTACGTCGACGACCTGGTCACGGACGAGGCCGAGCGCTCGGCCGGGGTGGGGCGCGCCCTGCTCGCCGAGTGCGAGCGCCTCGGGCGCGAGCTCGGCGCCCGCGTGCTGGCGCTGGACTCCGGCGTGCAGCGTGGCCGGGCGCACGCCTTCTATTTCCGCGAGGGCATGACCGTGACCTCGTTCGGCTTCCGGAAGGCGCTGTGAGGCCGATCCGCGTCGCGCTGCTGGGCATCGGCACGGTCGGCGGCGGCACCTGGGACGTGCTGAGCCGCAACGCGGGCGAGATCCGGCGCCGCGCGGGCCGCGCGATCCGCATCGTGCGCGTGGCCGACAAGGACGTGAAGAAGGCGCGCCGCACCGTCGCCGGCGGCGCGCAGGTCGTCCGCGACGCGTGGCCGGTGGTGCGCGCGCCCGACATCGACATCGTCATCGAGCTGATCGGCGGCACCGGCATCGCGCGCGAGCTGGTGCTGGAGGCGATCGCGCACGGCAAGCATGTGGTCACGGCCAACAAGGCGCTGCTCGCCAAGCACGGCAACCGCATCTTCAAGGCGGCGCAGAAGCAGGGCGTGATGGTCGCTTTCGAGGCCTCGGTCGGGGGCGGCATCCCGATCATCAAGGCGCTGCGCGAGGGGCTGGCCGCGAACCGCATCGAGTGGATCGCCGGCATCATCAACGGCACCTCCAACTTCATCCTCTCGGAGATGCGCGACAAGGGGCTGCCGTTCGACACGGTGCTGGCCGAGGCGCAGGCGCGCGGTTACGCCGAGGCCGACCCGACCTTCGACATCGAAGGCGTGGACGCCGCGCACAAGCTCACCATCCTGTCGGCGCTCGCCTTCGGCGTGCCGATGCAATTCGCCCGCGCGTACACCGAGGGCATCTCGAAGCTCACGCAGGCCGACATCGGCTACGCCGAGGAGCTCGGCTACCGCATCAAGCTGCTCGGCATCACGCGCCGCACGGCCAAGGGCATCGAGCTTCGCGTGCACCCGACGCTCGTGCCTTCGCGCCGGCTGATCGCCAACGTGGAAGGCGTGATGAACGCGATCCTCGTGAAGGGCGACGCCGTGGGCGCGACGATGTACTACGGGGCCGGCGCGGGCAGCCAGCCGACTGCGAGCGCGGTGGTCGCGGACCTGATCGACGTGACGCGGCTCATCACCGCGGACCCGGAGCATCGCGTGCCGCACCTCGCCTTCCAGCCCGACCAGCTGTCGGCGACGCCGATCCTGCCGATGGGGGAGGTCGAGACCTCCTACTACCTGCGCCTGCGGGTGCTGGACAAGCCGGGCGTGCTTGCGCGCATCACCCGCATCCTGGCGGACTCGCGCATCTCGATCGACGCCATGGTGCAGAAGGAGCCCGGCGAGGGCGAGCAGCGGGTGGACATCGTGCTGCTCACGCACCGCGCGCGGGAGAAGCACGTGGATACCGCGCTGCGGCGCATCGAGAAGCTGCCCACCGTGGTCGGCAAGGTCACCCGCATCCGGCTGGAGGAGCTGCTGTGAGGGGCGTGCCGGCCCTGGTGCTCGCGTTCGCTCTGGCGCCGGCCTGGGCGCAGCCGGCGGCGCCGGCCAAGCCGAAGGCCGCCCCGCCCAAGGCGCACAAACCGGCGGCGCCGGCCAAGGCGCACGCCAAGCCCACCCCGGCGCAGATCCGCAAGTTCAACGAGCTGCAGACGAAGAAGGGCGCGAAGCCCTGACCGCTTGCGATACCTGAGCACCCGCGGCGGCGCCGCCCCGCAGCGCTTTTCCGACATCCTGCTCGAGGGGCTCGCGCCCGATGGCGGCCTCTACGTGCCCGAATCCTGGCCGCAGGCGGACCTGGCGGCGTGGCGCGGCCTGTCCTATCCGCAGCTCGCCGGCAAGGTGCTGGCGCCCTTCATGGACGACGTGCCGGCGCTCGAGGCGATCGTCGGCCGCGTCTACACGAAGGCGGTCTTCGGCAGCGAGGACATCGCGCCGCTGAAGACGCTCGAGCCGGGCGTGCACCTGCTCGGCCTGTCCAACGGCCCGACGCTCGCCTTCAAGGACATGGCGCTGCAGCTGCTCGGCGCGCTGTTCGAGGACGCGCTCGCGCGCCGCGGGCAGACGCTCAACATCCTCGGCGCCACCTCCGGCGACACCGGCTCGGCCGCCGAGTACGCGCTGCGCGGCCGGCGCGGCGTGCAGGTGTTCATGCTCTCGCCGCACGGGCGCATGAGCGCGTTCCAGGCCGCGCAGATGTACTCGCTGCAGGACGCGAACATCCACAACCTGGCGGTCGAGGGGTCGTTCGACGACTGCCAGGACGTGGTGAAGCAGGTGAACGCCGACGCCGCCTTCAAGGCGCGCCTGCGCATCGGCGCGGTCAACTCGATCAACTGGGCGAGGATCGCCGCGCAGGTCGTGTACTACTTCTGGGGGTACTTCCGCGCGACGCGGAGCGACGCCGCGCGCGTGGATTTCGCCGTGCCCTCGGGCAACTTCGGCAACATCTACGCCGGCTACGTGGCGCGCTGCATGGGCCTGCCGGTGTCGCGCCTGATCCTCGCCTCGAACGAGAACGACGTGCTGGATGAGTTCTTCCGCAGCGGGCGCTACCGGGTGCGGCGCGCGGTGCAGCCGACCTCGAGCCCGTCGATGGACATCTCCAGGGCGTCCAACTTCGAGCGCTACGCCTTCGAGCTGGTCGGGCGCGACCCGAAGCGCGTGGTCGCGTTGTGGGACCGGCTCGCGCGCGACGGCGAATTCGAGCTGGCCGGCGCCCGTGGCTTCGTGTCGGGCCGGAGCACGCACGCCGACCGGCTCGCGACCATCCGGCGCGTCAGCGAGAAGTACGGCGTGGTGATCGACCCGCATACCGCGGACGGCGTCAAGGTCGGGCTCGAGCACCGGCAGCCGGAGGTGCCGCTCGTCTGCCTGGAGACGGCGCTGCCGGCCAAGTTCTCCGCCACCCTCGTCGAGGCGCTCGGCCGCGAGCCCGCGCGTCCCGAGGCCTTCCGGGACCTCGAGAAGCTGCCGCAGCGGGTGGAGGTGATCATGCCCGATGCGCGCGCCGTCAAGCGCGCGATCGAAGCCGCTCAGGCGTAGCGCGGGTAGGTCGGGTCGTACATCTGCGCGCGCACGTGCGCGCGCAGCCGGGCGGGCCGGCGCTGGCGCGTGAGCTTGCGCGCGTAGGCGACTTCTGCCACGGCGGCGCCGATGCCCGCCGAAACCTCGCGGATGCGCGCCAGCGGCGGATAGAGGCTCCCCTGGTCGAGGTCCGCCTGGGACGTTTCGTCCGCCAGGGTGCGCGCCGCGGCAAGGAACATCTCGTCGGTCACGCGCCGCGCGCCGCTCGCCACCACGCCCAGCCCGACGCCCGGGAAGATGTAGGAGTTGTTGCCCTGGCGCGGCACGAACACGCGGCCGTCGAGCGTCACCGGATCGAACGGGCTGCCGCAGGCGAAAAGGGCCTTTCCACCCGACCACCGGTAGGCCTGCTCGGCGGTGCACTCCGACTGCGAGGTCGGGTTGGACAGCGCGAACACGATCGGCCGCGGGTTGACGCGCGCCATCGCCGACACGACCTTCTCGGTGAAGGTGCCCCCGACCGCCGCCACGCCGATGATCGCCGTGGGCTGGAGCGCTTCCACGGCGGCAGCGAAGTCGGCGCAGACGGGGCCCGCGTGCGCGTAGGGCCGCTTGTGCCCGGCGAGGTCCGTGCGCGCGGCAGTTACCAGCCCGCGCGAGTCGAACAGCCAGCAGCGGCGGCGGGCCTCTTCCCCGGCACTGCCGTCCGCCGCGAGCGAGGACACCACGAGGTCGCAGATGCCGGTCGCGGCCTCGCCGGCGCCGAGGCACAGGATGCGCTGGTCGGCGAGCGATGCGCCCGTCACCCGCAGCGCCGAGTACAGCCCGGCGAGCACCACGGCGGCGGTGCCCTGGATGTCGTCGTTGAACACGCAGGCGCGGTCCCGGTAGCGCTGCAGGAGCCGGAAGGCGTTGGTGTTGGCGAAGTCCTCGAACTGGATCAGCACGCCGGGAAACACCTTGTTCGCCGCGGTCACGAACTCGTCCACCAGCGCGTCGTAACGCGCGCCGCGCAGGCGCTTCTGGCGCAGCCCGATGTAGAACGGATCGGCGCGCAGCGCGTCGTTGTCGGTGCCGACGTCGAGCACCACCGGCAGGCAGCGCCGCGGGTGCACGCCGGCGCAGCCCGTATACAGGGAAAGCTTGCCCACCGGGATGCCCATGCCGTTCGCGCCGAGGTCGCCCAGGCCCAGGATGCGCTCGCCGTCGGTGACCACGATGATGCCCACGTCGCGGTGCGGCCAGTTGCGCAGCACCTGCGCGATGCGGCCGCGGTCCTTCGCGCCGATGAACAGGCCGCGCGGGCGCTGGAAGATGTTGCCGAACTTCTGGCACGCGAGCCCGACGGTCGGCGTGTAGATGAGCGGCATGATCTCGTCGGGGTTCTCGGCGACCACGCGGAAGAAGAGCGCCTCGTTGCGGTCGTGCAGCGCATTCAGGTCGATGAACTTCTCGAGCGGGCTCGGCAGGCCGCGCAGGTGCGCGAGGCTGCGCTGCATCTGCTCTTCCTGGGTGTGCACGTGCGCGGGCAGCAGCCCGCGCAGGCCGAAGCGCTCGCGCTCGCGCGGCGTGAAGGCGGTTCCCTTGTTGAGCAGCGGGTCGCGCAGCAGGGCGATGCCGCGGCGCCCCGCGGGCAGGCGGGCCTTCGTCATTTTTCCTCCGGGACCATCTGGATGGCGCCGCAGGGGCATTCGGCGACGCACAGGCCGCAGCCCTTGCAGTAGTCGTAGTTGAACTGGAAGCGCTTGCCCGGCCCGAGCTTGATCACCGCGTTGTCCGGGCACACGCCGTAGCAGTTGTCGCATTCGAAGCAATTGCCGCACGAGAGGCAGCGGCGCGCCTCGTAGAGCGCGTTCGACTCGTCCAGTCCCTGCACGACCTCCTCGAAGGTGGACTGGCGCCGCACCAGGTCGAGCACCGGGCGCACGCTCTTGGGCGCGTCCGAGTAATACCAGGGATTGAGCCGGTCGAAAGTCGCGGGCTCGTGCTTGGGCGGCGGCGCATACTGCCCGCCGCGCAGCCAGGCGTCGATGTGGCGGGCGGCTTTCTTGCCATGCCCGACGGCGACCGTCACCGTGCGCTCCGCGGGCACCATGTCGCCGCCCGCGAAGATGCCTGCGTGGCCGGTCATCATGTTCGGGCCTACCTTGACCACGCCGTCGGCCACTTCGAGCCCGGGCACGCCCTCGAGGAGCGACAGGTCCACGTCCTGGCCGAGCGCGAGCACCACCGAGTCGGCGGCGAGCGTCTCGAGCTCGCCGGTCGGCTGCGGGAAGCCCTTGTCGTCGAGCGTCATCTTCTCGATCGTGATCGAGGACTCGCTCGCCTGCCGGATGGTCGAGAGCCAGCGGATCAGCACGCCTTCCTGCAGCGCCTCCTCGACCTCGAAGTCGTGCGCCGGCATCTTCTCGCGCGTGCGGCGGTAGACGATGATCGCCTCGTCGGCGCCCATGCGCTTCGCGCTGCGCGCCACGTCGATCGCGGTGTTGCCGCCGCCGTACACCACCACCCGCCGGCCGAGGAGCGGCTTGTCCGTGCCGTCCATCGAGCGCAGCACCGAGAGCGCATCCAGCACTTTCGCCGCGCTGCCGGCCGGAATGTAGGCGCGCCTCGCGACGTGGGCCCCGACCGCGAGGAACGCGGCGTCGAATTTGCCGGCCGCCATGCTGGCGCGGAGGTCGGTGACCTTGGCGCCGAGCTTGAGCGTCACCCCGAGCGCGAGGATGCGGCGGATCTCGGCCTCCAGCACCTCGCGCGGCAGGCGGTACTTGGGGATGCCGAAGCGCATCATGCCGCCGCCGATCGGGCCGGCCTCGTGGATCTCGACCGTGTGGCCGAGGCGGGCGAGATGGTAGGCGGCGGAGAGCCCCGAGGGCCCCGCGCCCACGACCAGCACGCGCTTGCCGGAGCGTGCCTTCGGCGCGTCGAACTTCCAGCCGCGGCGCAGCGCCTCGTCGCCGAGGAAGCGCTCCACGGAATTGATGCCGACGGCGGTGTCGAGCTGCGCGCGGTTGCACGAGGTCTCGCAGGGGTGGTAGCAGACCCGGCCCATCACGGCCGGCATCGGGTTGTCCTCGGTGAGCAGGCGCCAGGCCTTCTCGTAGTCGCCGGATTCGGCGTGATACAGCCAGCCCTGGATGTTCTCGCCCGCCGGACAGGCCTGGTTGCAGGGCGGCAGGCGGTCGACGTACACCGGGCGCTCGGTGCGCCAGGTGCCCGTGTGATTGGCGAGGCTCGAGCCGGGATCGAGCGTGATGGCGAAGGGCTTGCGCATTGCTCAGTTTCCTATGAGCCCGTAGCGCCTGATGTTGCGGTCGGCGATCGCCTGGATCCGCTCGATCACGTCGGTGCGCGGCGCGCTTCCGAACAGGTGCGCGAAGCGCCGCTGCGGCTTGAGGTACTCCTCGACGGGCTGTTTGCGGCGGATCTTCGAGACCGCGGTGATCTCGCCGTCGACCGCTTCGAACACGGGGAACAGCCCGGTCTCCTTGGCGAGGCGCGCGACGCGCAGCGTGTCCTGCGACGCATGGCCCCAGCCGAGCGGGCAGGGCACGAACAGGTGCAGGTAGCGCGCGCCGCGGAACTCCATCGCGCGGCGCACCTTGGC
>DASUFW010000181.1:0-7073 GCA_036274335.1 Burkholderiales bacterium
ATCTCTCGGAGGTCGCCCGGCGCGACCTGAGCGTCTCGGCCGCCGCCGAGGCCCTGCACACCTCGCAGCCCGGGGTGTCGCGCCAGATCAAGTCGCTCGAGGACGAGCTGGGCATCGAGATCTTCGTGCGCCACGGCAAGCGCCTGACCGCCGTCACGGAGCCCGGCCGCGCCGTGCTGACCATCGCAGAGCGCATCCTCGCCGAGGTCGCCAATCTGCGCCGGGCGGGCGCCGAGTACGCCGACGAGAAGGCGGGCACCCTGACGCTCGCCACCACCCACACCCAGGCGCGCTACGCGCTGCCGCCCGCGGTGGCGGCGCTCAAGCAGCGCTACCCGGAGGTGCAGGTGGTGATCCACCAGGGCAACCCCTCGCAGATCTGCGAGATGGTGATGCGCGGCGAGGCCGACTTCGCCATCGCCACCGAGCAGATCGCCGAGTTCCCGCAGCTCGTGTCGCTGCCCTGCTACCAGTGGAACCGCTGCGTGGTGGTGCCGCCCCGCCACCCGCTGGCGCGCCTGGCGAAGCTCACGCTCGAGGACGTGGCCCGCCACCCGATCGTCACCTACGACTTCGCGTTCGCCAACCGCTCGCTGGTGGAGAAGGCGTTCGCGCAGCGCGGGCTCGCCCCGCGCGTGGTGCTCACCGCGCTCGACGCCGATGTGATCAAGACCTACGTCGAGCTCGGGCTGGGCGTCGGCATCATGGCCAGCATGGCCTTCGACGCGAAGCGCGACCGGGGACTGAAGGCGCTGGATGCCTCGCACCTGTTCGAGTCGAGCACGACGCGCCTGGGGATCAAGCGCGGCGCGTACCTGCGCCGCTACGCCTACGAGTTCATCGAGCTGTTCGCGCCGCACCTGCCGCGCACGATCGTCGAGCCGGCCGTGCGGGGGACGCGCGGGTCGCAGTACGAGCTGTAGGGCCGGCGCCGAAAAAAGGCCGAGGAATCAGCCCCCTGCCCCGCCGCCGGGGCGGGCCGCCGGCCGCGGTTGCGGATGCCGCGAAAAACATGTTCAATGAAAGCGTTGCAACCCAGATCTGAGAGCGCGGCTTAAGACCCGCCTGGATGCCAGGATCCCCCGTCGCGGATTTCGCCCTGCCCTCGACCGGCGGGGGCACTTTCCGCCTCTCGGCGCACCGCGGCAGGAAGCTGGTGCTCTACTTCTACCCGAAGGACAACACGCCCGGCTGTACCACCGAGGGCATGCAGTTCCGCGACCTGCACATGAACTTCCGGCGCGCCGGCAGCGAGGTGTTCGGGGTGTCGCGGGATTCGCTCCGCTCGCACGAGAACTTCAAGGCGAAGATGCATTTCCCCTTCGAGCTGCTCTCGGACGCCGACGAGGCGGTCTGCAAGCAGTTCGGGGTGATGAAGCTGAAGAACATGTACGGCAAGCAGGTCCGCGGCATCGAGCGCAGCACCTTCGTCATCGACGGCGAGGGGCGGCTGGCGCGCGAGTGGCGCGGTGTCAAAGTGCCCGGCCACGCCCAGGAGGTACTCGACTTTGTTAAGACCCTCTGACTCGCCCATCGACACCCTCCTCGACCCCGAACGCACCGAAGCGCCCGCCGCGCCGCCCCCCGCCATGGCGAAGAAGCCCCGCTCCCAGCCCCGCAAGCCCCGCGTCACCAAGCTGTTCGTGCTGGACACGAACGTGCTGATGCACGACCCGACGAGCCTGTTCAGGTTCGAAGAGCACGACGTCTACCTGCCGATCGGCACCCTGGAGGAGCTCGACAACCACAAGAACGGGCTGTCGGATGTCGCGCGCAACGCCCGCCAGGCGAGCCGCTTCCTGGACGAAATCGTCGCGGACTCGGTCGCCGACATCCAGGCGGGCCTCGCCATCCGCACCCGCAGCGGCGCCGCCGCCGCAGGCCGCCTGTACCTGCAGACCCAGGCCATCAACGGCGATCTGCCGACCACCTTCGCGGCCGGCAAGACCGACAACCAGATCCTGCAGGTGGTGCGCCACCTCCAGCACGAGAACCCCGAGCGTCCGGTGATCCTGGTCTCCAAGGACATCAACATGCGCGTCAAGGCGCGCGCGCTGGGGCTCGCCGCGGAGGACTACTTCAGCGACAAGACGCTCGAGGACACCGACGTCCTGTACTCGGGCGTGCGCGCGCTGCCCGCGGACTTCTGGGACGCGCACGGGCGCGACATGGAGTCCTGGAAGAAGGACGGCCACACCTACTACCGGGTGCGCGGGCCGCTAGTCCCGAAGCTGCAGGTGAACGAGTTCGTGTACGACGAGGGCGGCGAGCGGCCGCTGTACGCGCTGGTGAAGGAGGCCGCGGGGCGCAGCGCGGTGCTCGAGACCCTGCGCGACTACACGCACGCCAAGAACGCCGTGTGGGGCATCACCGCGCGCAACCGCGAGCAGAACTTCGCCCTCAACCTGCTGATGAACCCGGCGATCGACTTCGTGACCCTGCTCGGCCAGGCCGGCACCGGCAAGACCCTGCTCGCGCTCGCGGCGGGCCTCACGCAGGTGCTCGACCAGAAGCGCTACAGCGAAATCATCATGACGCGCGTGACGGTGCCGATCGGCGAGGACATCGGCTTCCTGCCCGGCACCGAGGAGGAGAAGATGCAGCCCTGGATGGGCGCGCTCGAGGACAACCTCGAGGTGCTGAGCGCCTCGGACGAGTCCGGCGGCGAGTGGGGCCGGGCCGCCACGCGCGACCTGGTGCGCGCGCGCATCAAGGTCAAGTCGCTCAACTTCATGCGCGGGCGGACCTTCGTCAACAAGTGGCTGATCATCGACGAGGCGCAGAACCTGACGCCCAAGCAGATGAAGACGCTGGTGACGCGCGCCGGGCCGGGCACCAAGGTGGTGTGCCTGGGCAACATCGCCCAGATCGACACCCCGTACCTGACCGAGGGCTCCTCCGGCCTCACCTACGTGGTCGACCGCATGAAGGGCTGGCCGCACGCGGGCCACGTGACGCTCGCGCGCGGCGAGCGCTCGCGCCTCGCCGACCACGCGGCCGGCGCGCTGTAGCACCGGGCTTTCTGCTAGATTGCGGTCCCCGCGTCCGCTCCAGGAGGGCTTGGCCGTGCCGTCCCGCTTCCGCTTCGCCGTGGCGCTCGCCGCCGCGCTCGCCGTGGCGCTGCCCGCCGCCGCCCAGAAAGACAAGGCGTACGAGCCGCACATCGGCCAGGCGGGCAAGGACGTCATCTGGGTGCCGACCCCGGACGAGGTGGTGGAGCGCATGCTGCGCATGGCGCAGGTGGCGCCCGCCGACTACGTGGTCGACCTCGGCGCGGGCGACGGCAAGATCGCCATCGCCGCCGCGAAGAACTTCGGCGCGCGCTCGCTCGGCATCGAGTTCAATCCGGACATGGCGCGCCACGCGCAGAGGAACGCCGAGCGGGCCGGCGTCTCGGGCCGCGCCCGCATCCAGCAGGGCGACATCTTCGTCACCGACTTCTCGCAGGCCACGGTGGTCACCCTGTACCTGCTGCCGGCGCTGAACCTCAAGCTGCGGCCGACCTTGCTCGCCATGAAGCCGGGCACGCGCATCGTGTCGCACTCGTTCAGCATGGACGACTGGGAGGCCGACGAGATCTCCAGCCTCGACGGGCGCCGCGCCTATTTCTGGGTGGTGCCGGCGCTGGTCGCCGGCGCCTGGACGCTGGAGCTCGCGGGCCCCGCCCCCGAGACGCACGAGATCAGCTTCGAGCAGCGCTACCAGAAGATCGAGGGCACCGTGTCGCTCGGCGCGATCACCGGCGGGCTGCGCGAGGCCCGCCTGCGCGGCGCCCAGATCGCCTTCGCCTACGTCGACGACCGGGGCGTGCGCCGCGATTTCAGCGGCCGCGTCGCCGGCGGGCGCATGGAAGGCAGCTTCCGGGCCGACAACGGCGGCGAGGGCCGCTGGACGGCGGTCAAGAAGTAGCCCGCGGCGCGCGCGGGCTCAGCGCAGCTTCTGGTGGGTGCCGTCGCAGAACGGCCGCTTGCCGGTGTGCTTGCAGCCGCACAACCAGACCTTCTGCGCCTCGGTGACCGTGAACTTGACCGGCGTGAACGGCCCGCCCTTGTGCGTGCCGTCGCAGAACGGCTGGCGCTTCGAGCCGCCGCAAGCGCACCAGAAATAGTCGCCGGGGGCGAGCTCGACCGCGTAGGGCGACGTCTGCGGGATGTTCGGCTCGGGCATGCGGGCCTCCTTGCGGATGCGACGCGCCGATTGTCTCAGAACGTGCCGGGGTCCGCGAAATTGGCGAAGCGCGTGTGCTGGCCGAGGAAGGTCAGCTCGACCTTGCCGATGGGGCCGTTCCTCTGCTTGCCGATGATCACTTCGGCGCGGCCCTTGGTCTCGAGCTTCTCCGGGAAGTACACCTCGTCGCGGTAGATGAACAGGATCACGTCGGCGTCCTGCTCGATGGCGCCCGACTCGCGCAGGTCCGACATCATGGGCCGCTTGTCGTTGCGCTGCTCGACCGCGCGCGAGAGCTGCGAGAGCGCGATCACCGGGACGCTCAGCTCCTTGGCCAGCGCCTTCATCGAGCGCGAGATCTCCGAGAGCTCGGTGGCCCGGTTCTCGCCGGCCTTCGGGTTCGACGAGGACATGAGCTGCAGGTAGTCGACCACCACCAGGCCGAGCTTGCCGCCGAACTGGCGCCACAGGCGCCGCGCGCGCGAGCGCACTTCCAGCGCGTTGAGCGCCGCGGTCTCGTCGATGAAGATCGGCGCGTCGTGCAGCCGGCCCATGGCTTCCGACAGGTCCTGCCATTCCGAGTCCGACAGCCGCCCGGTACGCAGCTTGTGCTGGTCGACGCGCGCGATCGAGCCGAGCAGCCGGGTCGCGAGCTGCGTGCCGCTCATTTCCATGCTGAACACGGCCACCGGCAGCAGCGCCTGCAGGGCGACGTGCTCGGCGATGTTCAGCGCGAACGCGGTCTTGCCCATCGACGGGCGGCCGGCCACGATGATGAGGTCCCCCGGCTGCAGGCCCGCGGTGCGCGTGTCGAGGTCGTGAAAGCCCGTGGGCACGCCGGTGACGTCCGAGGGGTTGTCGCGGTGATAGAGGAAGTCGATCCGCTCCAGCACCCGGGCCAGCACCGGCTTGATCTCCTCCAGGCCCTGCCCGTGGCGCGAGCCCGCCTCGCCGATCTCGAGGATGCGCGACTCGGCCTCGTCGAGGATCTGCGAGACCTCCTTGCCCGACGGCGCCAGCGCCGTCTCCGCGATCTCGGTGGCGACCTGCGCGAGCCGCCGCTGCACGGCCCGCTCGCGCACCAGCTCGGCGTAGCGGCGGATGTTGAGCGCGCTCGGCGTGTTCTGGGCGAGCGAAGCCAGGTAGGCCGCGCCGCCGGTCTTGTCCTTGTCCTCGCTGGCGTCGATCGACTCGGAGACGGTCACCACGTCGGCGGGCTTGCCCGCCTCCACCAGGCGCGAGATGTGGCGCCAGATGCGCCGGTGGTCGTCGCGGTAGAAATCGCTCGCCGACACGAGGTCGCCGACGCGGTCGAACGCGAGGTTATCGAGCAGCAGCCCGCCGAGCAGGGACTGCTCGGCCTCCACGGAGTGCGGCGGAACCCTCAGCGCCAGCAGCTGCGGGTCGCCGCCGTCGCTGCGGGCCAGATTCGGTTTCGCCAGCGCCATCTCCTAGGCCTCCCTGCCCGAGTGAGCACGCATGATACGGAAGGGGCCCCGCAAAGTCAGTGCACGGACCGGTGCAAAAGCGGTGGATAAGCGGTGGACAGTCCGGTATTTCCTGTGCGGCATGTGCCGACACGATACACAAGAAAAAGGGGCTCCGCGGAGCCCCTCCCGGTGCGGCCGCCGGGCCCGCTACTGCTCGCCCAGCACCGCGATGTTGACCGTGACCACCACGTCGGTGTGCAGCTGCACCTGGATCGGGAACTCGCCCACCTGCTTGAGCGGGCCCGAGGGCATGCGCACCTGCGAGCGCTCGACTTCGTGGCCCTGCTTGCCGAGCGCCTCGACGATGTCGTAGTTGGTGACCGAGCCGAACAGGCGTCCGTCGACGCCCGCCTTCTGCACGATCTGCAGCGTGAGGCCGTCGAGCTTCGCGCCGCGCTCCTGCGCCTGGGCGAGGAGCCCGGCCTGCGCCTGCTCCAGCTCGGCGCGGCGCGCCTCGAAGGCCTTCAGGTTCTGCTCGGTGGCGCGCTTGGCCTTCCCCTGCGGGATGAGGAAGTTGCGGGCGAAGCCGTCCTTCACCTTGACCACGTCCCCGAGGTTGCCGAGGTTGGTCACCTTTTCCAGAAGAATCACTTGCATGGCGCGCGCCTCAGTGCAGGTCGGTGTAGGGCAGCAGCGCGAGGAAGCGCGCCCGCTTGATGGCCGCCGACAGCTGCCGCTGGTAGCCGGCCGAGGTCCCGGTGATGCGCGCCGGGATGATCTTGCCGGTCTCGTTGACGAAATCCTTCAGCGTCTCGACGTCCTTGTAGTCGATCCACTCGACCTTCTCGGCGGTGAAGCGGCAGAACTTGCGGCGGCGGAACAGGGCCCGCTGGCCGCGGTCCTTCTTGTCCTTGCTGAACTTGCCTTTACCTTTGCCTCTGCGCGGCGGGGGCATCTGTCAGTCTCCTGGCGTGAATTCGATTCGGGTGGCGTGCAGCACGAGCTTCTTCGAGCGCCGGCTCTTCGCGGCGAGGAACCCCTCCACGCGCAGGCCGCGCTCGAGCGGCATGCCGGCGAGCAGGCGCGCCTGGGCGTCGAAGGCGATGGCGGGGATCTCGGCGTTCACTTGGCGGGAAGCTCCGGCTTCGTTCTGTTCGGAATCGTGGCGCAGTCGGAACTCGATCACCGGGACGCCCGCGGGCGTATGCCGCAGGGCGCCGAGCTCACAGAGCCGGCCCTCGATCCGGACCTGGTTCAGGCAGCGCCGGCCTCGGCGGGCTTCGCCTCGGGCGCGCGCTCCATCATGGACTTGGCCTTCTCCTCCTTCATCATCGGCGAGGGCGCGGTCACGGCCTTCGTCATCTTGAGGATGAGGTGGCGCAGCACGGCGTCGCTGAACTTGAAGGAGTGCTCCAGCTCGTTGACCGTCTCCTGGTCGCACTCGATGTTCATGAGCACGTAGTGCGCCTTGTGCAC
>DASUFW010000182.1:0-6308 GCA_036274335.1 Burkholderiales bacterium
GCGCGGCATGCGGGTGGTGCACACCGAGGCGGCCCTGATCAACGCGATCCAGATGACCAAGGCGGAAGCCGCGGCGGCCTTCAACAACGCGGCCGTGTACATGGAGAAGTTCCTCCAGAACCCGCGCCACGTCGAGATCCAGATCCTGGCCGACAAGCACAAGAACGCGGTCTACCTGGGCGAGCGCGATTGCTCCATGCAGCGGCGCCACCAGAAGATCATCGAGGAGGCGCCGGCCCCCGAGCTGTCGGAGAAGCTGCGCGCCAAGATCGGAGAGCGCTGCGCCGAGGCCTGCCGCAAGATCGGCTACCGTGGTGCCGGCACCTTCGAGTTCCTGTACGAGGACGGCGAGTTCTTCTTCATCGAGATGAACACGCGCATTCAGGTCGAGCACCCGGTCACCGAGATGATCACCGGCATCGACCTGGTGCAGGAGCAGATCCACGTGGCCGCGGGCGAGAAGCTGCGCATCCGCCAGAAGGATGTGGTGCTGCGCGGGCATGCGATCGAATGCCGCATCAACGCGGAGGACCCGTACCGGTTCACGCCCTCGCCGGGCCGCATTACCTCCTACCATCCGCCGGGCGGGCCGGGCATTCGCGTCGATTCGCACGTGTATGCAGGCTACAGCGTGCCTCCGAACTACGACTCCATGGTCGGCAAGGTCATCGCCTACGGCGCGACGCGCGACCAGGCGATCCGGCGCATGCGCATCGCGCTCTCCGAGATGGCGATCGAGGGGATCCTCACCAACCTGCCGCTGCACCGCGAGCTCCTGCATGACAGCCGCTTCGTGCGCGGCGGCACGTCGATCCACTACCTCGAGCAGAAGATCGCGCAGGAGAACAAGCAGAAGGCCAAGTAGTGCCCTGGCTCGCGCTGCTGCTCGAGGCGCCCGCGGAGCAGGTGGACGCGCTTTCCGAGGCGCTGCTCGAAGCGGGCGCGCAATCGGTGTGGCTGGAGCCGGATGGGCGCCTGCAGGCGATGCTCGCGGAACGGGCCGATGCGCACGGCGCGCTGGAGGCCGCCGCGCGCGCGGCCGGCCTCGCCATCCCGCCCTACGAGACGCAGCTCGTCAGCGACCGGGACTGGGTGCGCGCCGCGCAGGCGCAGTTCGCACCGCAGCGCTTCGGCGAGCGGCTGTGGATCGTACCGAGCTGGCACGAGCCGCCGGGGGAGGGCGTCGTGGTGCGGCTCGATCCGGGGCTCGCCTTCGGAACCGGCAGCCATCCCAGCACGAGGCTCGTGCTCGGCTGGCTCACCGGACGGCCGATGACCGGGGCGCGCGTTCTCGATTACGGCTGCGGTTCGGGTATATTGGCGATCGCCGCCGCCCGGCTGGGCGCCGCGCAAATCGACGCCGTCGACGTGGACGCCGACGCGCTCGCTTCAACCGCGGAAAATGCGCGAGCCAATGGCGCCGAAATCCGCGCGGTCGCGCCAGAGCACCTGCCGGCCGGCGAATACGACATCGTGGTGGCCAACATCCTCGCCCAGCCGCTCATGGTCCTCGAACCGCTGCTCGCCGCACGCGTGCGGCGCGGCGGCCGCATCGCGCTCTCCGGCATCCTCGAGGCGCAGGCGCCGGAGCTCCTGCGCGCCTACGGGGGGAATTTCGAGCCGAGGCTCGCCGCCCTCGAGGACGGCTGGGCGCTGATCGAGGGCGAGCGCCGATGAACGAGCTCGTCACCCGCTGCCCCACGTGCGGCACGGCGTTCCGCGCGCTCCCCACGCAGCTGTCCGCCCGCAGCGGCATGGTCCGCTGCGGGAAGTGCGCGGGCGTCTTCGACGCGCTCGCGAACCTGGTCGAGGATGCCCCCGAGGCGAGCCCGGCGGAGCCTTCGCCGCAGCTCGGCCTGTTCGACGCGGGCGCGCGCGGGGCCCCTTCGGTGCCGGGCGGCGCCGGACGCCCCCGGACGCGGCGGCGTCCTTACGCGGACGACGAGCCCCTGCCGCAGTTCCTCGAGGAGGAGGCGCCGCGTTCGCGATTCAACGTCGCGTGGGGGCTGGCGGCTTTCCTCGCGCTCGTCGCGCTGCTCCTGCAGCTCGCCTACCAGTACCGGACCGAGCTGGCCACGCTTGCGCCGCAGGCGAAGCCGTACCTGGTGGAAGGCTGCCGGTTCGTCGAATGCGAAGTGCGCTTGCCGCGACGGCCGGACCTGCTCAGCATCGAGTCCTCCGATCTGCAGGCCGACAAGCGCGGCGAAAGCCTGATCGTACTGCACGCCGTGATCCGCAACCGCGCGCCGTTCCCGCAGGAGCTGCCCGCCCTGGAGCTCACGCTCACCGATTCGCTCGATCGCGCCGTGGTGCGGCGCGTGCTGTCGCCCGACGAGTACCTGCCCGCCCGGGCGCGCGGCCCGGGCGAGGGGAACATCGCCCCGGGGGCCGAGGCGACGCTGCGCGTGCTGTTCGACACCGGCGGCGTCGGCGCCACCGGCTACCGCCTTTACCTCTTCTACCCCACCTAGGCCCATGAAGACGCTGATCACCGGATCGATCGCCTACGACACCATCATGGTGTTTCCGGACCGCTTCCGGAACCACTTGCTGCCCGACCAGCTTCACATCCTCAACGTGTGCTTCCTCACGCCGGAGATGCGCCGTGAGTTCGGCGGCACCGCGGGCAACATCGCCTACAACCTCAAGCAGCTGGGCGGCGATCCGCTCATCATGGCGACGGTCGGCGAGGACATCGACCCCTACTTGTACCGGTTGCATCGCCTCGGAATCGACGCGGCACATCTGCGCAAGGTGCCGGGGCAATTCACGGCGCAGGCATTCATCACGACCGATCTCGACGACAACCAGATCACGGCCTTCCATCCCGGGGCCATGAACCATGCGCACGAGAACCACGTGGACGGCGCGCTCGGCGCGCGGCTGGCCATCGTCGCGCCCGACGGCAAGCAGGGCATGCTGCAGCACGCCCGTGAATGCGCCGCGCACGGCATCCCGTTCATGTTTGATCCAGGGCAGGGACTGCCGATGTTCTCGCGCGAGGAGCTCCTGGAGTTCGTCCGGCTGGCCGACTACGTGGCCGTGAACGACTACGAGGGCAAGATGCTGGAGGAGAAGACCGGACGCTCGCTCGCCGATCTGGCGCGCGACGTGAAGGCGCTGGTGCAGACGCTGGGTGTGCAGGGCTCGCGCATCTACGCCGGGAGGGAAATGCACGACATCCCGATCGCGCGCGCCGAGCAGGTGGTCGATCCCACCGGCTGCGGCGACGCGTATCGCGCGGGGCTGCTGTACGGCCTCGCGCACGGCTGGGACTGGCCGAGGACCGGTCGGCTGGGCGCGGTGCTCGGCGCGATCAAGATCGCGTCCCGCGGCGCGCAGAACCATCACGCCGACCGCGGGGCGGTCGAGGCGCGCTACCGCGCGTCGTTCGGCGAATCGCCCTGGCGCTAGCGGCCGGCGAGCGCGGCGCGGATCCGCTCGGCGTTCGCCTCGAGCTGATCGCGCGGCGGGTTGTTGACCGGCCAGACGAGCTGCATGCCGTCGCCCTCGTGGCGCGGCAGTACGTGCAGGTGGAAATGAAAGACCGTCTGGCCCGCCGGCTTGCCGTTCGCCTGATAGATCGACAGCCCTGGAGGTTCGAAGGCCGCGCGCACCGCGCGCGCGACCCGCGCCGCCGCGCGAAACACGGCCGCGGCCTGCGCGTCACTCAGCCCGTATACGTTCTCGGCGTGTGCCTTCGAAGCCACCAGCACATGGCCGGGATTGACCTGGCCGAGATCCATGAAGGCGAGCGTCTCCTCGTCCTCGTACACGACACTCGCCGGAATCTGCCTGGCGACGAGCTTGCAGAACACGCAATCGGGCCGCATCAGTCCCCCGGGTCCTGGTAGCCCGGGCAGGGTACCTGAAAGAGTGCGCGGTCTTCCAGCCGCACCGCGGTCAGCCGCCCGCCCCAGACGCACCCCGTGTCGAGCGCGAGGACTCTCTCACTCATCACCAGCCCGAGCGTCGACCAGTGCCCGAACACGATCGGCGCTTCGCCGGCCGGGCGAAGGTCGAACCAGCGCCGCGCGCCCGCCGGCGCGTCCTCCCGCTTGATGGCGAGCAGCATCTCGCCGTCGCCGGTGCAGTAGCGAAGGCGCGCCATCGCGTTGACGATGACGCGCAGGCGATCCCAGCCCGTGAGCTCGTCTCGCCAGGCGCTCGGCTCGGTCCCGTACAGGTGCCCGAGGAACTGCCGATAGCGTGGCCCGCGCAGCGCCGCCTCCACCTCTCGCGCGAGGGTACCGGCCTTCGCGAGACCCCATTGCGGCAGGAGACCCGCGTGCACCATCGCGAAGCCGCCCTCGACGTGCAGCATCGGCCGGAAGCGCAGCCACTCGAGGAGCTCTGCGGCGTCCGGCGCCGCGAGGACCGGGTCGAGCGTGTCGTCGGCGTGCCGGCGCGCGAAACCTTCGGCGCGGCACAAGAGATGGAAGTCGTGATTCCCGAGCACGCAGGTGGCGACCTCTCCCAGCCCGCGCACGAAGCGCAGCGTCTCGAGCGACTTCGGCCCGCGGTTCACCAGGTCGCCGACGAACCACAGGCGGTCGCGCGACGCATCGAAGGCAAACATCGCCAGCAACTGCTCGAGCTCGTCGGCGCAGCCCTGCAGATCCCCGATCGCGTAGGTCGCCATGCCGGCCGAGTCTACCGCGCGGCGGAACTCCGCCCGCCGCGCTCGCTAGCGGGCCGCGTCGAGCCTGCGGTACTGCACGGCCTCGGCGAGGTGCGCCGGTGCGATACGCGGCGCGCCGGACAAGTCCGCAATCGATCGAGCCACGCGCAGCACGCGGTGGTAGGCGCGCGCCGACAAGCCCAGGCGCGCGATGGCCTGCTTGAGCAACGCCTCGCCCGGCGCATCGAGCGCGCAATGCTCCGCGATGCCGGGCGCGGCGAGCAGGGCGTTGGGCCCGCCTTGGCGGGCGATCTGCCGCTCGCGCGCCTCGACGACCCGCCCGCGAAGCGTCTCGGACGCTTCGCCGTCGGGACCTTCCATCAGCTCGACTTCGCGCGGCAGCGGCGCCTCGACTTTCAGGTCGATGCGGTCCGCGAGCGGCCCGGAAATCCGCCCGCGATAGCGGGCCACGGCGTCGGGGGTGCACCGGCAGCGGCCCGAAGCGTGGCCCAGGTATCCGCACGGACAGGGATTCATGGCCGCCACGAGCTGGAAGCGCGCAGGGTAGCGCGCCTGGCGTGCGCCGCGCGACAACGATATCCAGCCGGTCTCCAGCGGCTCGCGCAGCGCTTCGAGCGCCGTGCGCGAGAACTCCGGCAGCTCGTCGAGGAACAGCGCGCCGTGATGCGCGAGCGAGATCTCGCCGGGCCGCGGTGGACTGCCGCCACCGACAAGCGCGATGCGCGACGCGGTGTGATGCGGCGCACGGTAGGGGCGCACGCCCCAGCGCGCCGCGTCGAAGCCGGCGCTGGAGGCCGACTGGACCGCCGCGCTCTCGAGCGCCTCCTCGTCGGTCATGGGCGGAAGGATTCCCGCGAAGCGGGCGGCGAGCATGGACTTTCCCGTGCCTGGCGGGCCGATCAGCAGCGCGCTGTGCGCACCCGCCGCGGCGACTTCGAGCGCGCGTTTGGCCACGGCCTGCCCCTTTACGTCGCGAAAGTCGGCATGCGCCGGCCGGCTCGCCAACGACTCCGGCTGCGCCGGCGCAAGAGGGGACTCGCCGGCGAGGTGTGCACAGACTTCGAGCAGGCTTGCCGCGGGGAGTACTTGCGCGCGTTCGGCGAGCGCGGCCTGCGCGGCGTTTGCCGCGGGCACCACGAAGGCCCGGCCGGCGCGGCTCGAGCCCAACGCCATGGCGAGCGCGCCGCGCACGGGCCGCAGCTCTCCCGTCAGCGAAAGCTCGCCCGCGAACTCGTGCCGCGCCAGCGAATCCCGCCGCAGCTGGCCGCTCGCGGCGAGAATCCCGAGCGCGATCGGCAGGTCGAACCGGCTGGAGTCCTTCGGGAGGTCTGCCGGTGCGAGATTGACGGTGATGCGCCGGGCGGGGAACTCGAAGCGGGCGTGGTGCAGAGCCGCCCGTACGCGATCCTTCGCTTCGCGCACCTCGGCATCGGGAAGACCCACGATGTGAAAGGCGGGCAGACCGGGACCCAGGTGTACCTCGACGGTAACCTCGGGTGCCTCGATGCCCGCAAGGGCCCGGCTCGCGACGATCGCCAGCGCCATGTGCTCTCCCCTCCGGAAGAGCAACGCGGCGCGGCGGCCACGGTTTACCGGCGGCCGCGCTCCAGTTCCGCGACGCGCGCTTCCAGCGCCGCGAGCTTCGCCTGCGATCGCTCCAGGAGCT
>DASUFW010000183.1:0-1450 GCA_036274335.1 Burkholderiales bacterium
GTCCTGTCGTGAGCATGGCGATGAGGATGCGGAGCCATCGATCAGCGACACTGCGGAGCGCTCGCGCATGACTGTGCCCTCGTGTGCGCAGCTGATCGTAGTAGGTGCGCGCCGCCGCGTCGTGTGGAATGCTGGTGCGCGACCAGTGATCCAGCGCCTGGCGCAGACGGACCGTGCAGGCGTAGCGCATGTGGACGAAGCAGGCGCGCTTCCCACTCCGTTTGGTCACCGGCGCGACGCCCGTGTGCGCGCGCAGCGTGGCATACTCGCGATCGGCCAGTGGGCCGGTGGCTTCCGTGAGCATCGTGGCGGTCACCATTCTTCCGACTCCGGGCAAGGACTGGAGAATTTCGACGTCACGATGCTCGCGCGGCTCGCCGTCGGCGGCGGCACGGGTGGCGAGCCGTTCGAGCAGTCGATCGATCCGCCGTTCGGCGGTGAGGCGCTGCTCGGCGACCCCCTGCAGCTGCGGCACCACCGCCGCGATGCGCGTCGCGACCGCCTCGGTCACCCCCGGCGCCACGGTCAGGCGCGGGTGTCGGATCGCCTCCCGCACCGCGTCGGGCGTCACGCGGCGAATGCGCTGCGCGCGCAGCACGGCGGCCAGGCGGCGGCGCGGGAGTTGGGCCCAGCTGGCGGGGTCGGGCGCGTCCGCCAGGATCGCCCACCGCCACGGCTCGTCCGCGGCCGGACTGATCGTCAGCCAGGGGGCATCCACGCGGTAGAGCTGATCGCGCCAGCGCTTGGCGAGCCGCTGTTCGTCCGCCTGCAGGTCCTCCCGCAGTCGCGTCACTTCGCGCAGCTGAATGATCAGCGGGTCGTCGGGGCGCACCCGACGAAAGGCGCGGCGATCCGTGCGCAGCGCATCGGCCAGGACCTGCGCATCCCGGGCGTCGTCTGTGGCGCCCGCGGCCGTGAATCGATCGCGAAAGCGATCCAGCTGCTTCGGATTCAGCGCCAACACGGGAAAGCCGTGCTCGATCACGGTATCGACCAGGGCGCCGCGCGGCGTTTCGATCCCGCCGGCGATCGCCGCCGGCGTCGCGCCGGTCTGCGTGCAGACCCAGTGCACCGCCTCCTGGACAGCGACGGCCGCCTGCGCGACGGTCCGCGTCGCGCGGATGCGCCCGGTCGCATCGACGAGGCACAGCGCATGCGCCTCCCTACCCCAATCAATTCCCAAGAACCACTCGAACTCGTCCGCCACGCGCGCTCCTCTCTCTGTGTCCTGTCTCGACCAGGCCGTGAGCCGCATCCCCCTTGTACGGGCGCTCGAAGCGCGACTTCCCACTGGATGTCACTCACGGTCCACCTCGTCGAGGCGCACGTCTCAGTCTGGCGCTCGAGGCGCAGGACGGACCTGGCACTCTCGACGAGGCGGCCGAGCGCGATGCCCATCGTACCGAATGACTGGCGCAGTCTGTGGAAACTGCCGGAGCCGTGGACGCCC
>DASUFW010000184.1:0-15869 GCA_036274335.1 Burkholderiales bacterium
CGCCGCGGTCTCCGCGGGAACGCCGGCCGAGCTCGGGTGGCCGAAGGTGAGCGCGCCCGAGCCCGCCTTGACGAGCAGGCTGTCGGCGTGCCCGTGGTAGCAGCCCTCGAACTTGACGATGACGCTGCGCCCCGTGAAGCCGCGTGCGAGGCGGATCGCGGTCATGGTGGCTTCGGTGCCCGAGGACACCAGCCGCACGAGCTCGAGCGAGGGCACGAGGCGGCACAGCAGCTCGGCCATCTCCACTTCGGCGGCGGTGGGGGCGCCGAAAGACAGGGCGCGCGCAGCGGCCGCTTGGACCGCCTCGACCACGGCCGGATGCGTATGGCCGGCCACCATCGGGCCCCACGAGCCGACGTAGTCGATGTAGCGCCGGCCCTCGACATCCCAGAGATGCGCGCCCGAGGCCCGCTCGAGAAACGGCGGCGTGCCGCCGACCGCGCGAAAGGCGCGCACCGGCGAGTTCACGCCGGCGGGAATGCGCGCCTGCGCGCGCGCGAACAGCTCGTCGTTACGCTGGCTCATGCTGGAACAGCCTCCCGTATTGGCGCGCGCGGGCGGCGACGTCCGGCGCGCTGAACAGATCCGTGATTACGGCCACGCAGTCGGCGCCCGCGCCGATCACCGCGGGCGCATTGTCGAGCGTGATGCCGCCGATCGCGACTTTGGGCACGCCCAGCGCACGCGCGAACAGCGCGAGCGGCGCGCGCACGGCGCCGGGCTTGGTGGGCGAGGGGAACACCGAACCGAAGGCGACATAGTCCGCGCCCGCCGCGACCGCCTGCTCCGCGAGCGCCGGCTGGTCGTAGCACGAGGCGCCGAGCAGCCGTCCGCGCAGTTTCGCGCGTGCGGCGGCGAGCTCGCCGTCGTCACGGCCGAGGTGCGCGCCATCCGCGCCGACGGCGAGCGCGAGCTCGAGATCGTCGTTCACGATGAATGGCACGCCGTGCGCACGGCAGCGCGCGAGCAGGCGCTCCGCCTCGCGCCGCCGCACACGCGCGTCGGCCTGCTTGGCGCGGTACTGCAGCGCGCACAGCGCGCCCGAGGAAAGCGCCTGCTCGACCCGAGTCAGGTCATCCGGCGTGATCGCGTAGAGTCCCCGCGACAGCTTCATCGCGCGTGCAGGCGGTCGGGGACGTGCTGCCCGGTGCCCGGGCGGTAGCCGCGCTCGAGTGCGCACCAGGTGTAGTCCTGCGCGGCGCGCACGGCTTCGACCACGGCGTCCCCGTGCGCAAGGCGGGCGGCGATCGCCGAGGCGAGCGTGCAGCCGGAGCCGTGGTAGCTGCCCGGCAGGCGCGGCCAGCGGTCCTCGCGAACCCGTCCTTCGGGGCCATACAGGACGTTGACCACCTCGTCGCCGGGCTCGTGCGTGCCGGTGACCAGCACGAAGCGGCAGCCGAGCGCGAGCAGCGCCTGCGGTCCGCCCAGCGCGCGCGCCTCCTCGCTGTTGGGCGTCACCACCGTGGCGCGCGGCACGAGCAGCGCGCGCAGCGCGTCGGCGTCGGCGAGCGGATCGCCGCGCGCGGACGCCAGCACCGGGTCGAGCACGACCGGCACGCCCGCGTGTTCGTCGAGCAGCGCGGCGATCGCTTGCGTGCCGGCCGCCGAGCCGACGACGCCGATCTTGATGGCGCGCGCCGGCGCATCGGCGAGCACGCAGCGCGCCTGCGCGCCGATGTCTTCGGCGGCCAGCGCGTGCAGCGCGGCGACGCCGTGCGTGTCCTGCACCGTATAGGCGGTGAGCACCGAGAGCGGATGGCAGCCCAGGCTTGCGAGCGTGAGCACGTCGGCCTGCAGTCCGGCGCCCCCAGTGGGATCGGACGCGGCGAGCACGAGGACGTTCGGCGGAGCGGAGGCCATGGGACGCGGCGCGGCGGCGCCGCGAAGTACGCTAAGATGCCGCACGATTCTAACTCACACGGCGCCCACGCCCGATGACCGAGAGCCAAGTGCAATACAAGACCTGGATGTGCCTGATCTGCGGGTACGTCTACGACGAGGCGGCGGGAGCGCCGGACGAAGGCCTCGCGCCGGGCACGCGCTGGGAGGACGTGCCGATCAACTGGACCTGCCCGGAATGCGGCGCGCGCAAGGAAGATTTCGAGATGGTCGAGATCTGAGCGCGGGTCGCTGCGCTTGGATCTGAAGTGGCTGCGCCGTGTGGCGGTGCTGCCGCTGCGCCGGCAGCTGGCGGTGCTCGCGGCCACGCTCGGCATCCTGCTGCTCCTCATGCTGTGGCTGGCGTGGTCGGATTACCGCGCCGCGCATTTCGGCGAGAGTCACGCGGCGGCCGCGGCGGAGCTGCGCATGCTCTCGCAGCGCCTCGCCAAGGCCGCGCTGCGCGGCCTGCGCGGCGATACCGAGGCCTTTCCCCAGATCCAGGCGAGCCGTGACGGCTTCGAGCAGTCGCTGGCGCAGCTGACCCGCGCCGGGCAGGACACGCGCGCCTACGAGGCGCTGGCCGCGCTCTGGGCGCGCGTGGAAAAGAACGCCGCTACGCTGCTTCGCGACCAGAAGCTGCTCATCGCGCTCGCCGCCGCCGCCGAGCAGCTGCAGCGCGGCAACGCGGCGCTGCTCGAGCGCGCCGAGCAGGTGCAGAACCTGATGCTCGTGCACGGCGCGCCGCCCGCTGACGCGGCCGCGGCCAGCCGCCTGGTGATGCTCTCCCAGCGCATGGCGCGGAGCGCGCAGCTGATGATGTCGGCCGACCAGGTCGAGCCGGAGGTCGAATTCCTGCTCGGCAAGGACGTCAACGAGTTTCGCTCGACGCTCGCCGATCTGCGCAAGGCGGCGCGCGACGACGACACGTCGCGCGCTCTTGATGCGCTCGGCTCGAATTTCGCTCCGGCCCGGGACGCCGTCGTCGCCCTGCTCGGCACGCGCGAGCGTCTGGTCGGGGCCAAGGCGGCGGCCGCCGCGCTGGATGCGGATTCGGAACGCCTGCTCGAGGCGGTGGACCGCTACGTCGCCGAGTCGCGCGCCGCGCCGCCCCGCCTTGCCGAGCGCGCCTCGCTCGCCTTCGCGGCGCTCGCGTTCGCCGCGCTGCTCGGGCTGCTCGGGCTCCTCTTCGTCCTCGACGAAGGCCGGCAGCGCGAAGCCGCCGCTCGGCGCCTGGCGGTGATGCGACGGCACCACGAGCGCGACCTGCAGGCCGTGGAGGACCTGCGGCGCGACCTCGAGCCGCTGACGGTCGGGGATCTCACCACGCGTGCCGCGGTGGGCAGCGAAATCACCTATCCGGCCGCCGCGGCGCTCAACGACGCGCTGGACGGCCTGCGCGGCCTGGTGTCGCGCATCGGCCATGCGGCGGAGCGGGTGGGCGGGGCAGCGGCGACCGCCCAGGAGGCGGCCGACGGACTGCTCGACGCGGCGCGCCGCCAGTCCGAGCGGATCAAGGATGCCAGCGCGCGATCGCTCGGCATGGCGCGCGCCGTGAACGATCTGTCGACGCGCTCGAATCGGGCGGCGGAGCTCGCGCACGGATCCCTGAACGCCGCGGTACAGGGGCGCCAGGCGGTGCAGGCCGCGCTGTCCGTGGTGGCCGACATGGGGCGGCGCGTGCGCGAGGCGGGCGAGGGCGTGGAGCGCGGCCGGGCGCCGGAGCCGGCGCGCCTGTCGGCGCTGCTCAAGCAGATCGCCTCGCAGGCCGAGGCACTCGGCGGCAGCGCCTCGGGGCGTACCCTCTCCGAGCTCGGCGAACGCTTGCGCGAGCTGGCGGAGAACGTCGGCGAAGTGTCGCGCATCGCCCAGGCGCAGGGCTCGGCGGCGAGCGCCATCGCCGGCGGCGTGCGCGAGACCCTGTCCGGCGCCGAGCAGGCTGCGTCAGCGGCGCTGCGCGCGGCGGCGGCGGTGGAAGAGGTGGCGGCGCTGCTGCGCGAACTGCAGGAGGCGCTCGAGCAGCTGCGCTACTGACGCAGCGCGCCGTAGCGCGCGAGAGTGCGCGCGCGCGCGGCGGCGTGGTCCACCACCGGGTCGCGCGGTTCGTGGATCGCGCGCTCGTCCAGCTCGGCGAGCTCGGGCACGTAGCGGCGGATGAACGCGCCGCGCGGATCGAACTTTCGCGATTGGGTCACGGGATTGAAGATGCGGAACCAGGGCTGCGCGTCGCAGCCGGTGGACGCGGCCCACTGCCAGCCGCCGTTGTTGGCGGCGAGGTCGTAGTCGTTCAGCTTCTCGGCGAAGTAGCGCTCGCCGCGCCGCCAGTCGATGCCGAGGTCCTTCACGAGGAACGAGGCCGTGACCATGCGCAGGCGGTTGTGCATATAGCCGGTGGCATTGAGCTGGCGCATGGCGGCATCCACGAGGGGGTAGCCGGTGCGGCCCTCGCACCAGGCCCGCCACAGGCGCTCGTCGTCGTCGAAGACCAGCGCGTCGCATTGCCGGCGGTATGCGTGCGTCACCACGTCGGGCCGCGCCGCCAGCACGGCGAAGTAGAAGTCGCGCCAGCAGAGCTCCGAGAGCCAGGTCGCGGCGCCGGCGCCCCCGCGCCCGTGGGCAAAGCGGGCGAGCTCCCGGATCGACACGGTGCCGAAGCGAAGGTGCACCGACAGGTAGGACGGGCCCTTGAGCGCCGGGTAGTCGCGGCGCCTCGCGTAGTCGTCGATGCGCCGTTTGAAATCGGCGAACAGCCGCCGGCCGCCCGAAGCGCCGGCGGGAAGCTGCATCGGCGCGGGGTCGAAGCCGAGCTTCGCGAGCGAAGGCAGCGCCGAGCCCGCGTTGGCGAGGCGGCCGGCGTGGCGCTCGACCGGATAGGACTTGAGGTAGAAGTCGCCGAGCTTCTTCGACCAGGCGTTGCGATAGGGCGTGAAGACCGAGTACGGCTGTCCGGCGCCGGTCAGGACCTCGTCCAGCTCGAACACGACCTGGTCCTTTCTCGGGTGGAACGCGATACCCCGGGCCGCTAGCTGCTCGCCGACCTCGCGGTCGCGGTCGATCGCCTGCGGCTCGTAGTCGCGGTTGGCGTAGACCGCCGCCACGCCCAGCCGTGCGGCCAGGCGCGGGATTTCCGCGCGCGCGCGGCCGTGGAGCACGTGCAGACCCCCGCCCAGGGCGGCCAGCGCCTCCTGCAACTCGCGCACGCTGTGCCAGATGAAGTCCACGCGCCGGTCGGCACGGCCGGGCAGGGCGTCGAGGATCTCGGTGTCGAAGACGAACGCGCAATGCACCGCGCCGTGGCCGGCGAGGGCGGCGTGCAGCGCCGCGTGGTCGTGCGCGCGCAAGTCGCGGCGGAACCAGACGAGCGCGGCGGAATCGAAGGGCATGAGCTAAAATAACGGGTCAGGGTGTCCTCCATCAATCTGACGAACCACTTCCTGATCGCCATGCCCAGCATGGCCGATCCGTACTTCGCCAAGAGCCTCACGTACGTCTGCGAGCACAACGAGCAGGGGGCGCTCGGTGTGGTGGTCAACCGGCCCATCGACATGACCCTGCAGGCCCTGTTCGAGCGCCTGTCGCTCAAGCTTTCGCACAAGGATCTCTCGGACGCGCCCATCTATTTCGGCGGTCCGGTGCAGACCGACCGCGGGTTCGTGCTGCACGAGCCCACCGGCAACTGGCAGTCCACGCTCAAGGTGCGCGACGCCATCGGCCTGACGACCTCCAAGGACATCCTCGAGGCGGTCGGCCGCGGCGAAGGTCCGCACAAGCTCCTCGTCACGCTCGGCTACGCCGGCTGGTCGGCCGGGCAGCTCGAGCACGAGATGTCGCAGAACGCCTGGCTCACCGTGGAGGCCAAGGACGCGATCATCTTCGACCTGCCCGCCGAGGAGCGTCTGGCGGCGGCGATGGAGCTCCTGGGCGTGGACTACGCCCGACTCGCGGACTCCGCGGGACATGCCTGAGAAGGCGGTCCGCACCGTCCTCGCGTTCGATTTCGGTCTCAAGCGCATTGGCGTCGCGGTCGGCGAGGCGGAGCTCGGCACCGCGCACCCGCTCGAGGCGATCGCGGCGCCGGGGTTTCCCGCCATCGAGAAGCTGGTGAAGGAGTGGCGCCCGACGCTGCTGGTGGTCGGCCTGCCCGTGGCCGAGACCGGCGAGCACGCGCTCGCCGGCCGGGTGCGACGCTTCGTGCGCCAGCTCGGCGGCCGCTTCCGGCTGCCGGTGGAGACGGTGGACGAGCGCTACTCGTCGGTCGAAGCCGAGCACCGCCTGCGCGGCGCGAAGCGCAAGGCGGTCGACTCCGTCGCCGCCCAGATCCTCCTGGAGCAGTTCTTCAGTGGCCGCGCTGCCTGACGCCGAGGCGCTCTGCGCCGAGCTCGCACGCGTGCTGAAGCCGCGCGTGACCGCAACCACCGCGATGGTGGGCATCCACACGGGCGGTGCCTGGCTCGCCGAGCGGCTGCACGCTGCGCTCGGCATCGCCGAGCCGCTCGGACTGCTCGACATCGCCTTCTACCGCGACGACTATGACCGCAAGGGCCTCGCGCGCGACCCCAAGCGCTCGACGATCCCGTTCGACGTCGCCGGCAAGGACCTGCTGCTCGTCGACGACGTGCTGTACACGGGCCGCACCGTGCGCGCGGCGATGAACGAGCTGTTCGACTACGGGCGGCCGGCGTCGATTCAGCTCGCGGTGCTCGCCGAGCGCGACGGCCGGCAGCTGCCGATCTGCGCGCAGCATGCGGGCGCGCGCATCGCCGTGCCCGAGGGCATGCGGCTGCGCCTGAAGCGCGCGGACGACGGCCGGCTGTCGCTGGAGCTCGAGCGTGCGTAACCCCCAGCTCAACGCGAACGGCGAGCTGCAGCACCTGCTCTCGATCGAGGGCCTGCCGCGCGAGCTGATCCTCAAGATCCTCGACACCGCGGAGTCTTTCGCCGGCGTCACCGAGCGCGACGTCAGGAAAGTGCCGCTGCTGCGCGGCAAGAGCGTGTTCAACCTCTTCTTCGAAGGCTCGACGCGCACGCGCACCACCTTCGAGATCGCGGCCAAGCGGCTCTCGGCCGACGTGATCAACCTGAACATCGCGGCCAGCTCCACCTCGAAGGGCGAATCGCTCCTCGACACGGTGGCGAACCTCTCGGCGATGCACGCGGACATCTTCGTCGTGCGCCACGGCTCCTCGGGCGCGCCCTATCTCATCGCGCGCCACGTGAAGCCGCACGAGCACGTCGTCAACGCGGGCGACGGCCGCCACGCGCACCCGACGCAGGGGTTGCTGGATCTCTTCACGATCCGCCACTACAAGAAGGACTTCACGCGCCTGTCGGTGGCGATCGTCGGCGACATCCTGCACTCGCGGGTGGCGCGCTCGCTGATCCACGGGCTGACCACGCTCGGCACGCCGGACGTGCGCGCCATCGGCCCGCAGACGCTGATTCCGGCCGGCGCCGAGGCGCTCGGCGTGCGCGTGTTCCATTCCATGCGCGAGGGCCTGAAGGACGCCGACGTGGTCGTGATGCTGCGGCTGCAGAACGAGCGCATGAGCGGCGCGCTGCTGCCGTCCGCCCAGGAGTTCAACAAGCACTACGGCCTTACCGACGACAAGCTGGCGCTCGCGCGTCCCGACGCCATCGTGATGCACCCCGGCCCGATGAACCGCGGCGTGGAAATCGACTCCTCGGTGGCCGACGGACCGCGCTCGGTCATCCTGCCGCAGGTGACCTTCGGCATCGCGGTGCGCATGGCCGTGATGTCCATGGTGGCGGGGGGCGGATGAAGCTGCTCGTGAAGGGGGGGCGGGTGGTCGATCCCGCGAGCGGGGCCGACGCCGTCGGCGACGTCGCGGTCGACGCAGGCAGGATCGTGGCATCCCTGGCCGGCAAGCCGGATCGCGTCCTCGACGCGAAGGGCCTGGTGGTGGCGCCGGGGCTGATCGACCTCGCCGCGCGCCTGCGCGAGCCGGGCGAGGAGTACAAGGCGACGCTCGAGTCCGAGATGGACGCCGCGGTGGCGGGCGGCGTGACGAGCCTCGCCTGTCCTCCCGACACCGACCCGCCGCTCGACGAGCCGGGGCTGGTGGACATGCTGCGGCGGCGGGCCCAGGCCTACGCGCGCGCGCGCGTGTTTCCGGTCGGCGCGCTCACGCTCAAGCTCGAGGGCCGGCAGCTCACCGAGATGGCGGAGCTCGCGGAAGCGGGCTGCGTCGCGTTCTCGCAGGCCAACGCGGCGATCGCGGACACGCAAGTGCTGTGGCGCGCGATGCAGTACGCGGCGACCTACGGCTTCCCGGTGTGGCTGCGCGCCGAGGACCTGTGGCTCGCGCGCGACGGCGTCGCGCACGACGGCGAGGTGGCCACGCGCCTCGGACTCGCGGGCATTCCGGCCTTCGCGGAGACGGTGGCGCTCGCGACGCTCTTCGAGCTGGTGCGCGCGACCGGCGCGCGGCTCCACCTGTGCCGCCTCTCGAGCGCCGCCGGCGTCGCGATGCTGCGCCGCGCCCGCCACGACGGCCTGCCGATTACCTGCGACGTGGGCATCCACCACGTTCACCTCTCGGAGATGGACCTCGGCTTCTTCGACGCCCAGTGCCGCCTGGTGCCGCCGCTGCGCAGCCTGCGCGACCGCGATGCCCTCGACGCGGGACTCGCCGACGGGACGATCGACTGCATGGTGTCGGATCACACGCCGGTGGACGAGGACGGCAAGCACCTGCCCTTCGCCGAGGCGGAGCCCGGGGCCACCGGCCTGGAACTTTTGCTGCCGCTCGCGCTCCAGTGGGGAATGCGGCGAAAACTGTCCCTGGCGCAGACCCTGGCGCGCGTCACCAGCGCCCCGGCTCGAATCCTTGGCGCGGAAGGGGGGCGGATCGCGCCGGGCGCGCCGGCCGACCTCGTGCTGTTCGACCCGCAGGCGCCGTTCCCCGTGGCCGCGCAGAGCCTCAGGAGCCAGGGAAAGAACTCTCCCTATCTGGGCCGCGAGCTGGTCGGCCGGGTGCGCGCGACGATCGTGGAGGGTCGCGTCGTGTTCGAGGCATGAGGAAGGCTGCGTTGATGGCCGTGCTGCTGCTGGCCGGATGCGGCTCGACCCCGGAGCGCGGCGGCTACTACAAGGACGACGGCCCGGGCGCGCGGGTGCCGGACCTCGCCTCGATCCCCGATGCGGTGCCGCGCAACGAAGCGCTGAACCCGTGGGCGAATCGGCCCTATGAGCGGTTCGGCAAGCGCTACGTGCCGCTCACGCGCATCGGCGCGTTCCAGCAGCGCGGGGTCGCCTCCTGGTACGGCAAGCGCTTCCACGGCAGCGCGACCTCGAGCGGGGAGATCTACGACATGTACAAGATGACCGCCGCGCACCCGATCCTGCCGATTCCCAGCTTCGCCCGCGTCACCAACCTCTCCAACGGCCGGACTGTGGTGGTGCGCATCAACGACCGGGGCCCGTTCCACAGCAATCGCATCATCGACCTGTCCTACGCGGCGGCCTACAAGCTGGGCTATGTCGGCGCCGGAAGTGCGCGCGTGCTCGTCGAGCAGGTGGTGCCGGGCGGCGTGGCGAGCGTCGCCAACTAGCGCCCGGCATGCGCCTCCTGCTCGCCGCGGCGTTCCTGCTCTTTCCGGCGGCGGCCGTCGCCCAGGCGCCACAACCGCCGCAGATCGCGGGGCGGGCGTTCCTGCTCACCGATCTCACCAGCGGTCAGCAGCTGGCCGCCCAGGATCCCGACCTGCGCGTCGAGCCCGCCTCGCTCACCAAGCTGATGACCGCGTACGTGGTGTTCGGGGCCCTGCGCGAGGGCCGCATGACGGCGGCGCAGGAGGTGGAGATCTCCGAGCGCGCCTGGCGCGCGCCCGGCTCGCGCACCTTCCTCGAGCCGGGCAGCCGGGTGAGCGTCGACACGCTCGTGCGCGGCATGGTGGTGCAGTCCGGCAACGACGCCTGCATCGCGCTCGCCGAGGCGCTCGACGGAACGGAGGCCGCGTTCGTCGAGCGGATGAACCGCGAGGCGGCGCGACTGGGGCTCGACGCCACCCACTTCGCCAACGCGACCGGCCTGCCGGAGGCGGGGCAGTACTCGAGCGCGCGCGATCTCGCGCGCCTGGCCGCCGCCCTGATCCGCGATTTTCCGGACGCCTATGCGCGCTACTACTCGCAGAAGGAGTTCGAGCATAACGGCATCGCCCAGATGAACCGCAACCGGCTGCTGTGGCTCGATCCCAGCGTGGACGGCGTCAAGACCGGTCACACGGAAGGGGCGGGCTACTGCCTGATCGCCTCCGCCGATCGCGGGGGACGGCGGCTCCTCTCGGTCGTGCTGGGCGCGCCGTCCGACGGCGCGCGCGCGAGAGAGTCGCAGAAGCTGCTCAATTGGGGCTACCAGGCGTTCGACGGGGTGCGCCTGTACTCGCCCGGCCAGGCCGTGCGCGCCGTCGCCGTGTGGAAGGGCACGGCCGACTCGGTGGAGGCGGGATTCGCGCAGGGCCTGGTGGTCACCGTCCCGAAAGACGGGGCCAACGAGCTTTCCGCAGAGCTGGTCACGCACCCGCCGGTGCTCGCGCCCATCGCGCGGGGCGACAAGGTGGGCGTGCTGCGCGTCGCGCTGGGCGGGCATCCGCTGGGCGAGTATCCGGTGATCGCGCTCGAGGGCGTGCCGCGCGCCGGTCTGCTGGGGCGCGCCTGGGATACACTGAGACTCTGGCTCCAGTAGCGAGGCGCGAATGGTCTATCTGAACGGCAGGTTCCTGCCGCTCGAGCAGGCGATGGTTCCGGTGCTCGACCGCGGGTTCATCTTCGGCGACGGGGTGTACGAGCTGATCCCGGTGTACTCGCGCTCGCCGTTCCGCATGGACGAGCACCTGGCCCGGCTCGAGCGCAGCCTCGGCGCGGTGCGCATCCGCAACCCGTACGCCCGCGAGAAGTGGCGCGAGGTCATCACCACGCTCGTCTCGCAGCAGCCCTGGGACGATCAGGGCGTGTACCTGCAGGTCACGCGCGGCGTCGCCAAGCGCGACCACGCGTTTCCGGAGGGCGCGGAGCCGACCGTCTTCGCCATGGCCAACCCGCTCGTCAACCCGCCGCGCGAGCTGGTGGAGAAGGGCGCCTCGGCCGTGAGCGCCGTGGACTACCGCTGGCAGCGCTGCGACATCAAGTCGATCTCGCTGATCGGCAACGTACTGCTGCGCCAGGAGTCGGCCGCCGTCGGCGCCGCGGAGACGATCCTGTTCCGCGACGGCCTGCTGACGGAGGCCTCGGCCTCCAACGTGTTCGTCGCGAAGAACGGGCGGCTGCTCTCGCCGCCCAAGTCCAACCTCATCCTGCCTGGCATCACCTACGACGTCGTCGTGGAGATCGCGGCCGAGCTCGGCATTCCGGTGGAGTTCCGCGACGTGCGGGAAGCCGAGGTGCGCGGCGCAGACGAGGTGTGGGTCACGTCGTCTTCCAAGGAAATCCTGGCCGTGGTGCAGCTCGATGGAAGGCCGGTCGGCGACGGCAAGCCGGGCGCGCTGTTCCGGCGCGCCTGGCAGGGGTACCAGGACTTCAAGCGCCGCGTCATGCGCAAGGAGTCCGTCGCGGCCTGATGCCGATCCGCAACGAAGAGACGCTGCTCTCCTATCCCACCGACTTTCCGATCAAGGTCATGGGGCGCAAGGAGAAGCGCTTCGCGGCGACCGTGCTGGGCATCGTCAGGAAGCACGCACCGGACTTCGACGCCGCCACCATGGAGCTGCGCCCGAGCCGGCAGGGCACCTACCTCAGCGTGACCTGCACCATCCGCGCCACGTCGCGCGAGCAGCTCGACGCGCTCTACCAGGAGCTCTGCGACCACCCCTCGGTGGTGATGGTGCTGTGATGGAGGCCGGGCTCGCCACGCGCATCGAAGCGCTCGGCCTCGTGCCCTACGGCGAGGCGGTCGCGCGCATGCGCGAGTTCACCGGGGGCCGCGACGCCGGCACGCCGGACGAGCTCTGGGTGCTCGAGCACCCGCCGGTCTACACGCTCGGCCAGGGCGCGGATCCGAAGTTCGGCCCGAAGTCGCCGACCGGCATTCCGGTCGTGCAATCCGAGCGCGGCGGCGAGATCACCTATCACGGACCCGGCCAGGCGGTGCTCTATACGCTCGTCGACCTGCAGCGGCGCGGGATCCGCGTGAAGGCGTTCGTGCGGCGGCTGGAGCAGTGCGTCATCGACGTGCTGGGGGAATGCGGCGTGCGGGCCGAGCGGCGCGCCGGCGCGCCGGGCGTGTATGTGGACGGCGCCAAGATCGCCGCGCTCGGCATCCGCGTCACGCGCGGCCGGGCCTGGCACGGCCTCTCGCTCAATGTCGACATGGACCTCGCGCCGTTCCGCGCGATCGATCCCTGCGGCTATCCCGGCCTGCCGGTCGTGCAGGCACGGGACTTCGGCATTCCCGGCTCGGCGCAGGACGTGGGGATGCGACTCGCCCGCAGGCTGGAGCGGAGCCTGGACGATGCGTGAGGCCGGCGTCAAGGAGAAGGGCCGCGCCAAGACCGCGCGCATCCCGGTGAAGATCGTGCCGAAGGCGGCGCTCGCCAAGCCCGAATGGATCCGCGTAAGGGCACCGAGCCCCGGCACGCGCTTCACCGAGATCAAGCAGATCCTGCGCGAGCAGAAGCTGCACACCGTGTGCGAGGAAGCCTCGTGCCCGAACATCGGCGAATGCTTCGGCAAGGGCACCGCGACTTTCATGATCCTCGGGGACCTCTGCACGCGGCGCTGCCCGTTCTGCGACGTGGGCCACGGCCGGCCCTTGCCGCCGGACGCGGAGGAGCCGGCGCACCTCGCGCAGACCATCGCGAAGCTGAAGCTGAAGTACGTGGTCATCACGAGCGTGGACCGCGACGACCTCAAGGACGGCGGCGCGCAGCACTTCGTCGACTGCATCCGGGCCGTGCGCGAAGGCTCGCCCGCGACGACGATCGAGGTGCTGGTGCCGGACTTCCGCGGCCGGCTGGAGCGGGCGCTCGAGGTGCTGCTCGCCGCGCCGCCGGACGTGATGAACCACAACCTGGAGACCGTGCCGCGTCTGTATCGCCAGGCGCGGCCGGGCGGCGACTACCGGCATTCGCTGAAGCTGCTGCAGGAGTTCAAGCGGGCGGTGCCCTCGGTCCCCACGAAGTCGGGGCTCATGGTCGGGCTGGGCGAGACCGACGAGGAAATCCTCCAGGTGATGCGCGACCTGCGCGCGCACGAGGTCGACATGCTGACCGTCGGACAGTATCTGCAGCCTTCGCCGCACCACCTGAGTGTCGAGCGATACGTGCATCCCGATACGTTCGCGATGTTCGAGCGAGAGGCGCGGGCGATGGGCTTTCGCCATGCCGCGATCGGCGCGATGGTGCGCTCGTCCTACCACGCGGATCGGCAGGCGGAGGAAGCGGGCGTGGCGTAGCCGCGCGCGGCGCGCGTGACAGGCGTAACACGCCGGCCCGGCGAGTGTAGATTAAGCGCTTTTCCTTCCTGGAGCGGGCTTTGCAAAAGGGGCGGCGCCGCGGCTCGCGGATCTCGCTCGGGCGGGCGCTCATGGCGCTCGCCGTGGTCCTGGTCGCCATCAACATTGCGGCGGCCGTGTGGGACGCCCGAGAGGCGTATACCCGTCTCGAGCAACGCATCCTGCGCGACCTCGGCAACGTCACGGGGCTTCTCGCCGGGCAGACGGCGGCCACGCTCGAGACCGTCGACGTGGTGCTACGCGACCTCGCGCGCGGCGGCGACCCGGAGGGCGCGGCGCGCAGCGTCCCGCGCCTGGGCGATGAAGTGCGCCACGTGTCGGCCATCGCTGCGCTGCTCGTGCTCGACGCGGGGGGACGGGTGGTGGCGCGCGCCGGCGAGATGCCGGCGATCGACCTCGACCTCGCGCGGCACCTGGGCGCTGCGCTGCAGGGCAGCGAGCGCGGCGCCGAAGTCCAGCTGAGCGAGCCGTTCAAGGCCGACGCGGAAGGAAAGCGATGGCGGTTCCTGGTGGCGCGCCGCCTCGGCGCGTCCGGGGCCGCATCGCGCGGCACGGTGCTCGCTGCCCTCGAGATCGGCGAGTTCGAGCGCTTGTACCGCGGCATCGACCTCGGGGAGGACGGGTTCGTCGCCCTGATGACGGCGGCGGGAACGATCCTGAGCCGCGTCCCCTATCCCGACGCCGTGCGCGGGGCAAAGATCCCCTTGACGCCGCCGGTGACTGCGGTGCGGGAATCCGGCCGCTTCGACGGATGGATGGACGGGCCCCTGAGCGGCCGGCCGCTGCTTCTCTCGGTGCGCGCAGTCCCGGGATTTCCCCTGTTCGTCGCGAGCGGCAACGGGCGCGACGCAGTCCTAGCGGCCTGGCGCGCGGAGGCGTGGCAAATCTTCGACCGCACCCTGCTGACTTCGGCGGCCATGCTCCTGCTGATGAGCCTCGCCGCCTGGGGCCTGGCGAGGCGCGAGCGCGCGCTGGGCCGGACCTGGCAGCGCTACCAGGCAATGATCGAGCACAGCTCGGACGCCCTCGTGCTGACCCGGCCGCAGTCCGGGGGCATCGCCTACGCGAGCCCCGCGATGGAGCGCGTGCTGGGCTACAGCGCCGGCGACCTGCGCGGACGGCAGGTCATGGACCTGGTGCACCCCGAGATGGTCGAGACGGCGCTCCGCCTGCGCGAAGAGCTGCTGCGCACGCCGGGCAAGGTCATCCTCGACGAGGTGCGCATGCGGCACAAGGACGGGTCCTGGCGCTGGGTCGAGCTGACGCTGAAGAACCTGCTCGGAGAGCCGAGCGTGGACGCCATCGTGATGAACGTTCGCGACATCGACGAGCGCAAGCATGCCGAGGCGGAGCGTGCGCGCCTCGAGCAGCGGCTGCGCCAGGCCGAGAAGATGGAGGCCGTGGGCCGGCTGGCCGGCGGGATCGCGCACGACTTCAACAACCTGCTGGGCGGCATCCTCGGCTACGCCGAGCTGCTCGCCGAGCATGCTCCCGCCGGCACGCCCCTGAAGCGCTACGCCGACAACGTGCTGACCGCCGCGAGCCGGGCCAGTGGGCTCGTCGACCAGATCCTCTCCTACAGCCGCAGCCAGCGCGGCAAGCGGGTGCCGGTGGACCTGGCCCAGGCGGTGGCCGAGACGCTGGAGCTGGTGCGCGGTTCGCTGCCGTCGGAAATCGCGCTGGAGGCCGACCTGTCGGCGCCCCTGTACGTGGTGGGCGACGAGACGCAGCTGCACCAGGTCACCATGAACCTGTGCACCAACGCCCTGCATGCCATGGGCGCGGGCGGGAAGCTTCGCGTGACCCTGCAGTCCGAGGACGTGGCCGGCGAGCGCGCGCTTTCGCACTCGATGCTGCGCGCCGGGCAGTACGTGCGCCTCTCGGTCGAAGACAGCGGCAGCGGCATGGACGCCGCCACGATGGAGCACATCTTCGAGCCGTTCTTCACCACGCGCGAAGTCGGCAAGGGCACGGGGCTCGGGCTGTCCCTCGTGTACGGCATCGTGACCGACTCGGGCGGTGCGATCGACGTCTCCAGCGCCCCGGGTCACGGCAGCCGCTTCTCGATCTTCCTGCCGCGCGTGGATACGCCCGCTACCAGCCGGGACCGCTCGACGGTTCCCCTGCCGCGCGGGGGCGGCGAGCGCGTGCTGGTGGTCGACGACGAGGAGGTGCTCGTCGCCGTGACCGCCGAAGTTCTGCGCCACATCGGCTACGAGCCGGTCGGCTGCAGCGACGCGGGCGCCGCGCTGGCGGCGTTCTCGGACGGGGCCATCGACGCGGTGGTCGCCGACGAAGTCATGCCCGGGATGACCGGAACGCAGCTCGCGCAGGCGCTGCGCCGGCGGCGTGCCGATCTGCCGTTCGTCCTGGTGAGCGGCTACACCGGGCCGATGCTGGTCGAGCGCGCCCTGGCGGTCGGCGTGACCGAGGTGCTCAAGAAACCCGTGCAATCGCGCGACCTGGCCGATGCGCTGGCGCGGGTGCTGCGCCGGACCTGACGACGGATTACGGGTGTAACGC
>DASUFW010000185.1:0-58165 GCA_036274335.1 Burkholderiales bacterium
AAGGTGCGCCGGCACGGCCTCGCCGCGACGCTCCATCTGGCGGCGGTCAAGGCGCTCGGCGTGCTGGTGGAATTCAAGATCCTGCGCGCCGTGTCCGCCGATCGTCCCGTCCCGGCCTTCCTCGACTGTCCCTACGCGGCCCGGCTGCTCGACGAGGCCGAGCTGCGGGAATTCGCGCGCGATCCGGCCAGCGAGCTGTCGGCCGAATTCCTCGACCAGGCCCTCGCGCGCGGCGATCAGTGCTACGCCATCGTCGACGGCGGCAGGCTGGCGGCGTACGGCTGGTACGCGTTCGGCCCGACGCCGCTCGGCCCGCCCGGGGTCACGGTGCAATTCCGGCGCGGCTGGGTGTACATGTACAAGGGCTTCACCGATCCGGCCTACCGCGGGCAGCGGCTGCACGCCATCGGCATGACGCGCGCCCTCGAGCACTACCGCGAAAAGGGATTGGCCGGCATCGTCTCGTATGTCGAGTCGAGCAACTTCGACTCGCTCAAGTCCTGCTTCCGGATGGGCTACTCGGCGTTCGGCACCGTCGTCCTGGTCAGGCTGCTCGGGCGCTATTACAGCGGCGCGACCCCGGGTTGCCGCAAGTACGGCTTCGGCGTCACATGTTCGGATAGTTCGGGCCGCCGCCGCCCTCCGGCGCAACCCAGACGATATTCTGCGTCGGATCCTTGATGTCGCAGGTCTTGCAGTGCACGCAGTTCTGCGCGTTGATCTGCAGCCGCGGGCTGCTGTCGAGGTCGACGAACTCGTAGACCCCGGCGGGGCAGTAGCGCTGCTCGGGTCCGGCGTACCGCTCCAGGTTCACCTTGACCGGGATCGAGGGATCCTTGAGCGTCAGGTGCGCCGGCTGGTCCTCGCCGTGATTGGTGTTGGAGAAGGAGAGATCGGTCAGCCGGTCGAACGTGAGGACGCCGTCCGGCTTCGGATAGGGAATCGGCCTGGCCTTTGATTTCTCCACCAGGGTCTCGTGATCGGCGTGGCCATGCTGCAAGGTCCACGGGGCGCGCCCGCGGAACAGCACCTGGTCGATGCCGACCATCATCGTCCCCAGGTACAGGCCCTTCGCCATCCACGGCTTGAAGTTGCGCGCCTTGTAGAGCTCCTCGTACAGCCAGCTCGCCCGGAAGGCATCGGGATAGGCGGCGAGCTCGTCGCCCGCCCGGCCCGCCTTCAGCGCCGCGACCGCCGCCTCGGCCGCGAGCATGCCGGACTTGATCGCCGCGTGGCTGCCCTTGATGCGCGAGGCGTTGAGGAAGCCCGCGTCGTCGCCGATCAGCGCGCCGCCGGGGAAGACCAGCTTCGGCAACGATTGCAGCCCGCCCGCGGCGATGGCGCGCGCGCCATAAGCCACTCGCTTCCCGCCGGCAAGAACCTCGCGGATCGCCGGATGCGTCTTGAACCGCTGGAATTCCTCGTAAGGCGAGAGATACGGGTTGGCGTAGGCGAGGCCCACCACGAACCCGACCGAGACCTGGTTGTTCTCCTGGTGATAGACGAACGAGCCGCCGTAGGTGTCCGGGTCGAGCGGCCACCCGGCGGTGTGCATGACCAGGCCGGGCCGGTGCCTTTCCGGCTTCACGTCCCACAGCTCCTTCAGCCCGATGCCGTACACCTGGGGCGACGTCCGCAGCCTGAATCGCTCCTCCAGCTGCCGCCCGAGCTGGCCGCGGCAGCCCTCGGCGAACAGGGTGTACTTGCCGTGCAGCTCCATGCCCGGCTGGTAGGCGCCGGTCTTCTCGCCTTTCCTGTCGATGCCCAGGTCGCCGGTCGCGACGCCTTTGACGGCTTCGTTCTCCAGGAGAATTTCCGTGGCGGCGAACCCGGGGAAGATCTCCACCCCGGCTTCCTCCGCCTGCTTGCCGAGCCAGCGGGTGACGTTGCCGAGGCTGACGACGTACATGCCGTGGTTCTGAAAGCAGCCGGGCAGCATCCAGCCGGGCGTCGCGATCGAGCCTTTCTCGGTCAGGAACAGGAAGCGGTCCCGTGTGACGGGCGTGTTGAGCGGCGCGCCCTTCGCCTTCCAGCCGGGAATCAGCTCGTCGAGCGCGCGCGGGTCCATCACCGCGCCGGACAGGATGTGGGCGCCGACCTCCGAGCCCTTCTCGAGGACGCACACCGAGACCGCGGCGTCGAGCTGCTTGACGCGGATCGCGGCGGCGAGGCCGGCGGGCCCGGCGCCGACCACCACGACGTCGTACTGCATCGATTCGCGCGGCATCGAGGAAATTATAATTTGCCCCTTCCATGAGCGAGAAAAAGCTGGTCCACGTCGAGAAGATCCCGGTTCGCTGGGGCGACATGGACGCGATGGGGCACGTCAACAACACCGTCTACTTCCGCTTCATGGAGCAGACCCGCATCCGCTGGTTCGAGAAGCTGATGCCGCGCGGCGAGGCGTGGGGCGCGACGGGCATCGTCATCGCCAACGCCTCGTGCAACTTCAAGAAGGCGATCAACTATCCCGCCACGGTCGAGGTGAAGATGTACGCCGGGCCGGCCGGCGGATCGAGCCTGCCCACGTTCTATGAATTGACGGTCGACAATCAAATGTACGCCGACGGCGCGGCCACGGTCGTGTTCATCGACATGGCGAAGCAGAAGGCGGTGCGCATCCCCGAGCACCTGCGGGCGAAGCTGGCATGAGCCCGCTCTGGACGCCGTCGCCCGAGCGCGCCGCGGGCACCGAGCTGGCGCGCTTCCTCAAGCACGCCGGCAAGGCGGGCTTCGACGAGCTGCACCGCTGGTCGATCGACAAGCCTGAAGAGTTCTGGACGCGGATCTGGGAGTTCGGCCAGGTGCGGGGCACGCCCGGACTGCGCGTGCTGATCAACGGCGAGCGCATGCCGGGCGCGAAATGGTTCCCGGAAGCCAGGCTCAACTTCGCCGAGAACCTGCTGCGCAGCCGCGACGCCGCGCCGGCGATCGCGTTCTGGGGCGAGGACCGCATCAAGCGCTACCTCTCCAGGCGCCAGCTGCATGACCTCGTGTCGCGCATCGCCCAGGCGCTCGCCGACGCCGGCGTGAAGAAGGGCGACCGGGTCGCCGGCTACCTGCCGAACCTGCCCGAGTCCGCCGCGGCGATGCTGGCGACGGCGAGCCTCGGCGCCGTCTGGTCGAGCTGCTCGCCGGACTTCGGCGTGCAGGGTGTGCTCGACCGCTTCGGCCAGATCGCGCCCAAGGTGCTGTTCTGCGCCGACGGCTATCTCTACGGCGGCAAGGAATTCGATTCGCAGGAGAAGGTGGCGCAGATCCTGGACAGGCTGCCGAGCGTCGAGGAGTGCGTGGTGATCGACTACCTGGGCGCGCCCGCCACCGCGGGCACCGCGCTGCTCGACTTCCTCGAGCCTTTCGACGCGGGCGAGATCCGCTTCGAGCCGACGGGCTTCAACGACCCGCTGTACATCCTGTACTCGTCGGGCACGACCGGCGTGCCGAAGTGCATCGTGCACGGCGCGGGCGGCACGCTGCTGCAGCACATCAAGGAGCATCGCCTGCACAGCGACGTGAAGCCCGGGGACAAGCTCTTCTACTTCACCACGCTCGGCTGGATGATGTGGAACTGGCTGGTGAGCGGCCTCGCCTCGGGCGCCGAGATCCTCCTCTACGACGGCTCGCCTTTCGTCGGCAAGGGCAAGGTGATCTTCGACATGGCGGACGAGGAGGGCATGACTCACCTCGGCACCTCCGCCAAGTTCATCGACGCCATCGCCAAGGCGGGCCTCGAGCCGGCGAAGACCCATCGCTTGAAGAATCTCCGCAGCATTCTTTCCACCGGGTCGCCGCTGCTGCCGGAAGGCTTTGACTACGTTTACGAAAAAGTGAAGCGCGACGTCTGCCTCTCCTCCATCTCGGGCGGCACCGACATCGTGTCCTGCTTCGTCCTCGGCAACCCGATGGGCGCGGTGTGGCGCGGCGAGATCCAGGCGAAGGGGCTCGGGATGGACGTGCAGGTCTTCAACGAGCAGGGAGCCGCCATCCGGGGCGAGAAGGGCGAGCTGGTCTGCACCCGGCCCTTCCCGTCGATGCCGCTGGGGTTCTGGAACGACCCCGACGGCGCCAAGTACAAGGCGGCGTATTTCGAGCGCTATCCCGGGGTGTGGCGCCATGGCGATTGGGCGGAGGAAACCGCGCACGGCGGCTTCGTCATCTACGGCCGCTCCGACACCGTGCTCAACCCCGGCGGCGTGCGCATCGGCACCGCCGAGATCTACCGGCAGGTCGAGCAGCTCCCCGAGGTGGTCGAGTCGCTGGTCATCGGCCAGGACTGGCAGGGCGACGTCCGGGTGGTGCTGTTCGTGAAGCTGAAGGAAGGCCTGCGGATTTCCGACGAATTGATCGCCGCCATCCGGAAGAAGATCCGCGAAAACACCACGCCGCGCCACGTGCCGGCGAAGGTGCTGCAGGTCGCCGACATCCCGCGCACCAAGAGCGGCAAGATCGTCGAGCTCGCGGTGCGCGACGTGGTGCACGGCCGCGAGCCGAAAAATCTCGAAGCCCTGGCGAATCCGGAGGCGCTGGCGCATTTCCGGAGCCGGGGCGAACTTGCGTCTCCCTGATTTCGTGTAAACTGCTCCATTCCTACACGCCTCAGGTAAATGGCAAAGTATGTTTTCGTAACAGGCGGCGTAGTTTCCTCACTGGGGAAAGGCATCGCCGCCGCTTCCCTCGCTGCGATCCTCGAATCGCGCAGCATCCGCGTCACCAACATCAAGCTGGACCCGTACATCAACGTGGACCCGGGCACCATGAGCCCGTTCCAGCACGGGGAGGTGTTCGTCACCGAGGACGGCGCCGAGACCGACCTCGACCTCGGCCACTACGAGCGCTTCCAGAGCACCAAGATGCGCCGGGCCAACAACTTCACCACCGGCCAGATCTACGAGTCGGTGATCAAGAAGGAGCGCCGCGGCGACTACCTCGGCGGCACGGTGCAAGTCATCCCGCACATCACCGACGAGATCAAGCACTTCATCAAGAAGGGCGCCGGCGACGCCGACGTCGCCATCATCGAGGTGGGCGGCACGGTGGGCGACATCGAGTCGCTGCCCTTCCTCGAGGCGATCCGCCAGATGGGGCTCGACCTCGGCCGCAACAACGTCTGCTACATCCACCTGACGCTGGTGCCCTTCATCGCGAGCGCCGGCGAGATCAAGACCAAGCCGACGCAGCACTCGGTCAAGGAGCTGCGCGAGATCGGCATCCAGGCCGACGTCGTGCTGTGCCGCACGGACCGGCCGCTGCCCGATGACGAGAAAAGAAAGATCGCCCTGTTCTGCAATGTCCAGAAAGAGGCCGTGATTTCTGCGTGGGACGTGGACTCGATCTACAAGATCCCGATGATGCTGCACGAGCAGATGCTCGACGAGATCGTCTGCCACAAGCTGCAGATCCTGGCGCGCGCGGCCGATCTCTCGCCGTGGGTCAAGCTGGTCCACGCGCTCGAGCACCCGGAGCACGAAGTGGACGTGGCGTTCGTCGGCAAGTACGTCGACCTGCAGGACTCCTACAAGTCGCTGAACGAGGCGCTGCGCCATGCGGGCATCCACACGCGCAGCCGCGTCAACGTGCACTATGTGGACTCCGAGGAGGTCGAGCGCAGCGGCCCCGGCATGCTCGAGAAGATGGACGCCATCCTGGTGCCCGGCGGCTTCGGCAAGCGCGGCACCGAGGGCAAGATCCGCGCGATCCGCTTCGCCCGCGAGAACGGCGTGCCGTACCTCGGCATCTGCCTGGGCATGCAGCTGGCGACCATCGAGTTCGCCCGCCACGTGGCGGGGCTGGAGGGGGCGAACAGCACCGAGTTCGATCCGGACACGCCGCACCCCGTGGTGGCGCTGATCACGGAGTGGCTGGATCGCACCGGCCGCATCGAGCGCCGCGACGCCAAGACCGACCTCGGCGGCACCATGCGCCTCGGGGCGCAGAGGTGCCCGGTGGAGCCGGGCTCGCTGGCGCATCGCATCTACGGGGCCGAAGTCAACGAGCGGCACCGGCATCGCTACGAAGTGAACAATGTCTACGTCCCGCCGCTGGAGGCCAAGGGCTACCGCGTCTCGGCGCGCACCCCCAGCGAGCAGCTGCCGGAGATCATGGAGTTGCCCGCGCATCCTTTCTTCATCGGCGTGCAGTTCCACCCCGAGTTCACGTCGACCCCGCGCAACGGCCACCCCCTGTTCCGGGCCTTCGTCGAGGCGGCGCTCGAGCAGCGCGTGCGCGCGAAACGCACGTCGCCCGGAGCTTCGCTTTCGGCCGTCGCGGCATGAAGCTCTGCGGGTTCGAGGCCGGGCTCGACCAGCCGCTGTTCCTCATCGCCGGTCCCGACACGCTGGAGAGCGAGCAGCTCTGCCTCGACGTGGCGGGCCACGTGAAGGAGCGCGCCGCGAAGCTGGGCATGCCCTACATCTTCAAGGGCTCCTTCGACAAGGCGAATCGCTCTTCCGGCGCGAGCTACCGGGGCCCGGGGATGGAGGAGGGGCTGCGCATCCTCGCCGCGGTCCGCAGGCAGATCGGCGTGCCGGTCCTGACCGACGTGCACGAGGACACGCCGCTCGCCGAAGTTGCCGCCGTGGTGGACGTCCTGCAGACGCCGGCGTTCCTTTGCCGGCAGACCAACTTCATCCGCAGCGTGGCGCGGCAGGGCAAGCCGATGAACATCAAGAAGGGGCAGTTCCTGTCGCCGGCCGAGATGAAGAACGTCGTGGACAAGGCGCGCAGCGCGGGCAACGCGCAGGTCCTGGTGTGCGAACGCGGCTTCAGCTTCGGCTACCAGAACCTGGTCGTCGACATGCGGGGCCTCGCGATCATGCGCGGGACCGGATGCCCGGTCGTGTTCGACGCCACCCATTCCGTGCAGCTGCCGGGGGGTCAGGGAAGCGCGAGCGGCGGCGAGCGGGAGTTCATCCCCGTGCTGGCGCGCGCCGCGGTCGGCGCCGGTGTGTCCGGCGTCTTCATGGAGACGCACCCCAAGCCCGACGAGGCCCTCTGCGACGGCCCCAATTCCTGGCCGCTGGCGATGATGGGCGAGCTGATCGAGACCCTCGTGCAGCTGGACCGCGCGGTGAAGAAGAACGGATTCCCTGAACAGAAGGTGAGGCAGGCATGAGCTCCATCGTAGACGTCGTGGCGCGCGAGATCCTCGATTCGCGAGGCAATCCGACCATCGAGGCCGACGTGCTGCTCGAGTCCGGCTCGATGGGCCGCGCGGCCGTTCCCTCGGGCGCCTCGACCGGCAGCCGCGAGGCGATCGAGCTGCGCGACGGCGATGCGCGGCGTTACGGCGGCAAGGGTGTGCTGAAGGCGGTGGAGCACGTCAACACCGAGATCTCGGAGGCCATCGTCGGCCTGGATGCCTCGGAGCAGGCGTTCATCGACAAGACGCTGATCGACCTGGATGGCTCGGAGAACAAGTCGCGCCTGGGCGCCAATGCCCTGCTGGCGGTGTCGATGGCGGTCGCCAAGGGCGCGGCGGAAGAGGCTGGATTGCCGCTGTACCGCTATTTCGGCGGCTCGGGGCCGATGCGGATGCCCGTGCCGATGATGAACGTGATCAACGGCGGCGCGCACGCCAACAACAACCTCGACCTGCAGGAATTCATGATCGTGCCGGTGGGCGCGAAGACCTTCAGCGACGCGGTGCGCTGCGGCGCCGAGGTATTCCAAGCGCTCAAGAAGCTGATTGGCGGACGGGGCCTGTCCACCGCGGTGGGGGACGAAGGCGGGTTCGCGCCCGACCTGCCGACGCACGCCGCGGCCATCGAGCTGATCCTCGAGGCGGTCGCCAAGGCCGGCTACAAGCCGGGCACGGACGTGGCGCTGGCGCTCGACTGTGCGGCAAGCGAGCTGTGGAAGGACGGACGCTACGTGCTGGCCTCCGAGAAGCTGCAGCTCAACGCCGCGGAAATGTGCGATTACCTCGGCGCCTTCGCCTCGCGCTACCCGATCCTGTCCATCGAGGACGGCATGGGGGAGGGCGACTGGGAGGGCTGGAAACTGCTCACCGACCGGCTGGGCGGCAAGCTGCAGCTGGTGGGCGATGACCTGTTCGTCACCAACACCGGCATCCTGCGGGAAGGCATCCGCCGCGGCGCCGCCAATGCCGTGCTCATCAAGGTGAACCAGATCGGCACGCTGACCGAGACCTTTGCGGCCATCGAGCTCGCCAAGCGCGCGGGCTACGGGGTGGTGGTATCGCACCGCTCGGGCGAGACGGAGGACACGACGATCGCGGACATCGCCGTGGGCACCAACGCGCTCCAGATCAAGACGGGCTCGCTGTCGCGCTCGGACCGGGTGGCGAAGTACAACCAGCTGCTGCGCATCGAGGAGGACCTCGGCGACTCGGTCGGCTATCCGGGCGCGGAGGCGCTGGCGCGGCTGCGCTGACGCCATGAGGTTGCTCGGCGCCGTGCTCGGCGCCCTCCTGGTGCTGATCCAGTACCCTCTGTGGCTGGGCAAGGGGGGGTGGCTGCGGGTATGGGAGCTCGACCGGCAGGTGGCGACCGCCCAGGCGCGTAACGCGGGGCTCGAGGAGCGCAACGCGGGCCTGGAAGCCGAGGTGAGCGACCTGAAGCAGGGCTCGGAAGCCGTCGAGGAGCGAGCGCGGTATGAACTGGGGATGATCCGGCAGAACGAGGTCTTCTTCCAGGTCATCGAACAAAAACAAATAGAAACAAGTAAATAGAGATCTTATTTCATGTCATTTATGCGGTACGCCCAGGACATCCTTGGTGACCGGCCTGGCGTAGCATTGCTCGGACCAAAGGAGGCGCCATGAAGCTCACCGGCTCGCAGGCCGAACAGTTCGACCGGGACGGCTACTTGTTCTTTCCGGGCCTGTTCACGCAGGAAGAGGTGAAGACGCTCACCGACGAGGTTCCGGCGATCTACGCCCAGCGCCGGCCGGAAAACGTGCGCGAGAAGGACAGCGACGCGGTGCGCACGAATTTCGCCGCGCACCTGTACAGCGCGCCGTTCGCGAAGCTGGCGCGCCACCCGCGCATGGTCGAGCCGATCAAGCAGCTGTTCGGCGAGGACGTGTACATGCACCAGTTCAAGATCAACGGCAAGATGGCCTTCGAGGGCGACGTCTGGCAGTGGCACCAGGACTACGGCACCTGGCTGAACGACGACCAGATGCCGGAGGCGCGCGCCATGAACGTCGCGATCTTCCTCGACGAGGTGAACGAGTTCAACGGCCCGCTGATGTTCATTCCGGGCAGCCACAAGCAGGGCGTGCTGGAGGCGGGCCACGACACGAGCACCACCAGCTATCCGCTGTGGACGATCAACAACGAGAACATCCGCCGGATGGTGGCGAAGGGCGGGCTGGTGGCGCCCAAGGGGCCGGCGGGCTCGATGATCCTGTTCCATGGCTGCCTGGTGCACGCATCGGGCTCCAACCTCTCGCCCTGGAACCGGGTGAGCGTGTACCTGTCGCTGTGCGCCGTCTCCAACCACATCCGCCGCTTCAAGCGGCCGGGCTACATCGCGCACCGGGACTTCACGCCGATCGAGTGCCTGCCCGACGACTGCCTGCTCAAGGACTACCGGGTCGCGCTGCCGTGGAAGGACGGGACGCCGGCCGAGGAGCTGCAGGGGCTCCTGAAGGCGGCGTGAGATGAACCTGCACGCCAAGCTGAGAGCGCGCGAGGCGGCGGGGAGGCCGCTGCGCGTGGGGCTGATCGGGGCGGGCAAGTTCGCCGCCATGTACCTCGCGCAGGTGCCCAGGACGCCGGGCGTGCGGCTGGTCCGGATCGCCGACCTGGCGCCGGAGAACGCGCGGGCCAATCTGGCGCGCGTCGGCTGGCCTGCGGAGCTCGTGCGGCGCACGCCGATCGTCGAGGACTGGCGCAAGGTGGTCGCCGATCCGGAGGTCGACATCGTGATCGAGGCGACCGGCAACCCCATGGCCGCGGTCGAGCACGTGCTGGAGTGCTTCCGGCAGGGCAAGCACGTGGTCATGGTCACGGTGGAGGCGGACGCCTTCTGCGGCCCGATCCTCGCGCGGAAGGCTGCGGAAGCGGGCGTCGTGTACAGCCTCGCCTATGGCGACCAGCCCGCGCTGATCTGCGATCTCGTCGACTGGGCACGGACCGCCGGCTTCCCGGTGGTCGCGGCGGGGCGGGGCCACAAATGGCTACCGCATTTCGCGCAGTCCACGCCGGAGACCGTCTGGGGCCACTACGGCCTGACGCCGGAGCAGGCGAAGGTGGGCGGGCTCAACCCCAAGATGTTCAATTCGTTCCTGGACGGGTCGAAGCCGGCGATCGAGACCAGTGCCGTCTGCAACGCCACCGGCCTCACCCCGGCGCCGGGCGGGCTCGCCTATCCGGCCGGCAGCGTCGATCAGATCCCGAACCTGATGCGGCCCCGGGCAGACGGTGGCGTGCTGCATCACAAGGGGCAGGTCGAGGTGGTGTCATCGCTGCATCCCGACGGAAGGCCCATCGACTACGACATCCGCTTCGGCGTCTGGGTCGCGTTCGAGGGCGAAAGCGAGTACATCCGGCGCTGCTTTGCGGAGTACGGCGTGAAGACGGACGACAGCGGCCGCTACGCCTGCCTGTACAAGCGATGGCACCTGATCGGGCTCGAGGTGGGCATCTCGGTCGCCTCGGTGGGCCTGCGGGGCGAGCCGACCGGTTGCGCCACCGGCTTCCGGGCGGATGCCGTCGCGACGGCCAAGCGCTCGCTGAAGGCGGGGGAGGTGCTGGACGGCGAGGGAGGCTACACCGTGGTCGGCCGCCTGATGCCCGCCGAGGACTCGCTCGCGCGCGAATGCCTGCCCCTGGGGTTGGCGCACGGCTGGAAGCTCACGCGGCCCGTCGCCGCGGGCGAGCCCCTGCGCTGGAGCGACGTGGCCGTGGACTCGGCCCATCCCGCGGTGCGCTTGCGCCGCGAAATGGAGGATTCGCAGCGCGCGCGCAATCGGCATGCCGCCTGACCAGTCCCCGCGGTTCCTGACGAAGTTCAGCTTCCGGATCCGGACCCGCAGCGGCACGCCGGTGGAAAACCTGATGATCCAGGCGGCCAATCAGGGGCAGGCCGAGCAGCGCCTGCAGCAGATGTATCCCTATTGCGAGATCGTCGAGTGCCGGGAGCTGACGGCGATGCCGCGCGACGAGTCGGCCAACATCGACAACATCATCTCGCTGATCTCGAAGGACGACGGCGAGGCGCGCTAGGACGCGGGTGGCGGCCGCTGCTGGATGAAGCCGGATGTGATCAGCTCTTCCACCAGCGCGTCATAATCCCGCGCGCCGCGGCTCTCCGGGGCGTGGGCGAAGACGTCCTTGCCCGCCGCGGGACTTTCGGCCAGCGCGACGTTCTCCGAGATGCGCGTCTGGCAGATGTCCGCGCCGAAACGGGCGTGCAGCTCCTCGACGATCTGGTGCGAAAGTTTGCGGCGGGTGTCGAAGCGGGTGATCAGGTAACGGCGCTCGACGCGCTTCTTCAGCACGTGCTCCAGCGCCTTCAGCGTCTTCTCGCATTGCTGCACGCCCTTCAGCGCGAGGTAGTCCGCGGAGACCGGGATCAGCACCCGGTCGGAGGCGAAGATGGCGGAGAGCGAAAGCACGCCGAGCACCGGGCAGCAGTCGATCACGATCGGGCGGCCGGTGTTGAGGTTCTCGCGCACGATCCCCAGGTTCAGGCGGTTGAGCACGCTCGCGCCCTTGCCGAACTGCGTGTCGACCTTGGACAGCTCGACGTGCGCGGAGATCGCCAGCCAGCCGCCGGTCGAGGGGCGGATCAGCTGCGTGAGGGGCTTGGAGAGCTGGTAGAACCCGTACACCGAGTCGTCCGAGCGCTCGACTACCGCGCCGCACACGTACGACAGGTGCGCCTGGGGGTCCAGATCGATCGACAGGGGGTTGAAGCCGCGCCGGGCGAGGGCCGCCGTCAGGTTGAGCGAGGTCGTGGTCTTGCCGACCCCACCCTTCTGATTGAAGACCGCGATCTTGGCCAATTGCCCTCCGGGGTCCAGACCTTCGCACCCGAGGGGAGGGCTGTCAAACAACTAGTGCCGGTCTGCGCCGGCCGGGGCGCCCAGGGGGCTAGACCCCACGATCCTTGAACACTTCCCGTGCGCAGCGGAAGCTGACCACCGCGGCCGGCACGCCGCAGTAGATCGCCACCTGCAGGAACACCTCCCGGATCTGCTCCTTGGACAGGCCGTTGTTGAGCGCACCATTGATGTGCAGCTTGAGCTCGTGCTCCTTGCCCAGTGCGGACAGCATCGCCAGGTTGAGCATCGAGCGGGTCTTGCGATCCAGTCCCGGGCGGTTCCAGATGTCGTTCCAGCAATACGTGTTCAGGAGCTCGACGAACGGCTGGCTGAATTCGTCGGCCGAGGCCATGGCCTTGTCCACATACTCGGCGCCGAGCACCGCGCGGCGGGTCTTCAGTCCGTCGTCGAAACGCTCCTTCTGGCTGCGCTTGTCCATCCTTGGGTCTCCGTTCAAACGATGTCTTCGTAGCGGATGCCGGCCCGGCGGAGCAGGGCATCGAAAGGCGGTCCGGCGGGGCGCGGTCCGGAAAGGACGGCCTCGTTGCGCGCCGTCGACGACTCGAGGACGTCCCGGCGGATCGGCAGATTCTCCCCGTGCATCGCGTCGGTCGCCGCCTGGATTTCGCAAGCGCGCTGCAACCCCCAGTAGGTGAGGTAGGCCTGCGAAATGCTCGGGCAGGCCACGAGCAGCCCATGGTTGCGGAGGATGAGGATCGACTTGTCGCCGAGGCTCGCCACGAGCCGCGGCTGCTCCGAGAGATCGGTCGTCACGCCCTCGAAGTCGTGGTACGCGATTTGTCCGTAGAGGAGCGCGCTGTAGAAGTTGTCGAAGCGCAACCCCTCCTTCTTGCAGGCAACGGCGCTGCCGGCCGTGGTGTGCGTGTGGATGACGCAATGCGCGTCCTCGCGCGCGGCGTGGATGGCGCTGTGGATGACGAATCCCGCCTTGTTGACCGGGTACTTCGACCCGTCCATCGTCTCGCCGGCGATGTTCACCTTGACCAGGTTGGTCGCCGTGACTTCGCAGTAGTTCAGTCCGAACGGGTTGATGAGGTAGTGGCGGTCCGGCCCGGGTACGCGGGCCGTGATGTGGTTGAAGATGGATTCCGTCCAGTCCATCCAGTCGAACGCGCGGTACAGCGCGGCGAGCTCCAGACGGACTTCCCACTCGTCGGCGCTCATCGCGTCGGGCTTGAGGCGCAGCAGCTTTTCACTCAGGTCCATGGGGCCTCCCTGCCGGCGACTATAGCCGCTTTCGGGCACGCAGCAACAGGCCGCCCGCGATCGTCATGTTGAGCAGGTTCCAGCCGATGCCGTTCAGGAACGCGGCGCGATACGATCCGGTCAGGTCGAACAAAGCCCCGGACAGCCAGCCGCCGAGCGCCATGCCGACGAGCGTGGCCGTCAGCACGACGCTGACCGTGGCGCCCGCCGTCTGCGGGCGGAAGTACTCGCGCACGATGATCGCGTAGGAAGGCACGATCCCGCCCTGGAACAGGCCGAACAGCGCAGAAACCACGTAGAGCGATGCCAGCCCGTCGGCCGGCAGATACAGGAACAGCGCGACGCATTGCAGCGTCGAGCCGAGCAGGAGGGTGCGCAGCCCGCCGATACGGTCGCAGATCCAGCCCGACAGCAGGCGGCTGACGATGCCGAAGGCGAGCATGAGGGAGAGCATCTCCGCGCCGCGCGCGGCCGCAAAGCCGAAGTCTCCGCAGAGCGCGACGATATGGACCTGCGGCATGGACATGGCCACGCAGCAGGCCACGCCTGCGGTGCAGAGCAACCCGAGCAGCAGGGCGGGAGGCAGTCCGAGATCATGCGGGGGGCGAGCGCCCGCGGCCCCGGGGGCCGGGTCGAGGCGCGGCGGGCGCGGCCGCAATACCCAGGCGAGCGGCAGCATGGCCAGCGTGCAGAACACCCCCACGCCGACGTAGGTCGAGCGCCAGCCCACCGAATCGAAGAAGTGCTGGACCACCGGGGGCCACACGGCGCCTGCCAGGTAGTTGCCGCTCGCGCAGATGGCGACCGCGATGCCACGACGCCGGAAGAACCAGAGGGAGGTATCCGCCACCAGCGGCGCAAAGGTGGCCGAGCTGCCGAGGAAACCGATCAGCAGGCCTTGCACGAGCGCGAATTGGGCGAGGCTGGCCGACTTCGCGGCAAACAGGAACCCGGCGCCCAGGCAGAACGCGCCGAGCATCACGGGCACCATGACGCCGAACCGGTCGGCGAGCCTCCCCATGAGGATGCTGCCGAGGCCGAAGCCGATCATGGTCAGCGTGTAGGGCAGCGACGCGTCCGAGCGATCCACCCCGAACTCGCTCTGGATCGGCGGCAGCGCGACCGTCACGATGTACATGCCGGCGCCGCCCAGCGTGACCAGCGCGAGCGCCGCGGCGAGGCGCAGCCACGCGTAGCCCGATTCCGCTTCGTGCCGCACGGGGGTCGCCGCGACTACGCGGCGCGGAACAAGAGAAAGTACTGGCGCGGCAGAAACTCGTGCGCGCCCTCCGCGACGTACCCGGCCGCCTTCATTTCGGCCGTGACCTGATCAGGCGGAATGCGCGAGCTGCGCGGCGGGCCTTCCGGCGCGTCGAGCCGGAAATCGATGATGGCGATGCGCCCGCCCGGTCTCAGGGCATCCCGCAGGCGGCGGAAATAGTCGCTTCGCCGATCGATGTGATGATAGACGTCGACCAGCAGCACCAGGTCCACTTTCTCCGGCAGGCGCGCATCGTCGAACACCGACGCCACCGGCACGAGGTTCTCGAGCTTCTCGCGCTTCGCGCGCTCGCCGAGGTAGCGCACCATGTCGGGCTCGACGTCGGCCGCGTACACCGTGCCGCCGGGCAGCATGCGAGCCAGGCGCGCGGAGAAGTAGCCGGTGCCGGCGCCCAGGTCGGCCACCCGGGCGTCGGCCGGGAGCGCCAGCGCCCGGATGACTTCGTGCGGCTTCTGCCAGGCGTCGCGCGCCGGATCGTCGAAGACCTGCGCCCAGCGCTCGGCGTGGTCGAACGAGTGCTGGTGGGTGGGCGGGGTCTGCGCGCCCGCCAGCCCTGCGCCCAACAGGAATGCGAAGAGCGCGACGCGGCGCATCGCGGGCTAGAGCTCGCCGCGCGTGATCGTCGCTCCGTGGAACACGTGCGCCGGCATCCTCACGTCCCGCATCATTTCCTCATCGACCGGCAGCTGGATCGCCTTGATGTTCGCGACCGGCAGCGCCGTCAGCACGCCGTCGGCGATCACCAGCAGATAGTTGCTCTTGAGGAATTCCTCCAGGCGGATCGTCCGGGCGGCCGAATTCGCCGACTGCGTGGGAAAACCGAACGACAGCTTGCTGCCGTCCATGAAGTGCACCGTCAGGCCCTGCGTCGGCTCCATCTCTCCTCCTTGTGATGCGCGGCGGCGCTGGCGCTCAGAACTTCGCCCCGAAATCCAGGCGGTACTGCGTCCACTGGTCCGAGCCGTAGCTGCCGCCGAAGTCCACCCACTGCCATCCCACCTGACCGCGGACGAAGCCCGTGTTGCCGAAGTCGTAGCGCAGGCCGACGTTGGCGTTGTAGCTGAACTTGGTCGTGGTCGCCGTCGGTACGTAGGTGCCGCAGTACTGGCCCCAATACGGATACCACCAGCATACGTTCTGAGGCAGGCCCGTCGGGATGTTGGTGTCGATGCTGGTCCAGCCGAGGCCGCCGCTCACGAAGGGCGTAAAGGCGTTCCTGCTGAAGTTGTAGTTGCCGAGGAACCGAACCGTCCAGGTCTCGATCGAGGCGTTGATGCTCTGTATGCCGAGGCTGTTGCCGGGACCGGGCTGCACCGTAGCCCGGTAGTCGGCCTCGCCCCAGGAGAACTCGCCGCCGATCGATACCTTGTCGTCGAGATTGAAGGTGTAGCCCATCGCGAGCCCGAAACCGGTATCGGTGCGCGCGGTGGAGCCGCCGCTGAAATTGTAGGTCTTGCCGTCGGTGAAGATCGGCGATACGTAGAACTCGCCCTTGCCGGCGCGCCGCACCTCCTGGGCCCAGGCGCTGCCCGCGGCGAATGTCAGCAGGATGACAAGCAGGGTTCTGGAGCGCATGGCGTTTTCTCCCGGGAGGAAAGCGCCAATGTACTGCAAAAAACCCCGCCGCGGACAAGGCGTTGGCTCCCCGACCAGGGCTCGAACCTGGGACCTGCGGATTAACAGTCCGTCGCTCTACCGACTGAGCTATCGGGGATCCGGAAAAGCCGGCAATTCTACCGGATTACCTTCGCGATCGCCTCGGCAACGTAGTCGATGTTGCCCGAGTTGAGCGCCGCCACGCACACGCGCCCGGTCTCGATCGCGTAGACGGAATATTCCGAGCGCAGGCGCTCGACCTGCGCCTTGGTCAGCCCGGTGTAGGAGAACAACCCCTTCTGGCGCTCGACGAACGAATAGTCCGCGCCCGGCACGCGCCGCTGCACGCCTTCGGCCAGCGCCTTGCGCATCGCCTTGATGCGCTCGCGCATGCCGCCAAGCTCCCGCTCCCACAGCGCGCGCAGCTCGGGCGTGCCAAGCACGCGCGCGACGATGTCGCCGCCGTGCGTCGGCGGATTGGAGTAGTTGGTGCGCACGATGCGCTTGATCTGCGAAAGCGCGCGGGCGGCCTCGTCGGGACTGCCGGCCACGAGGCTGAACGCGCCCACCCGCTCGCCGTACAGCGACAGCGACTTGGAGAACGAGCTCGACAGGAAGATCGGCGTCATCGCGCTGGCGAACAGGCGCGGCGCATAGGCATCGGCATCGATGCCTTCGGCGAAGCCCTGATAGGCGAGGTCGAGGAACGGAACGACGCCCCGCGTCTGCACGATCTCGAGGACCGTGCGCCATTGCGCCTGCGACAGGTCGGCGCCGGTCGGATTGTGGCAACAGGAATGCAGCACCACGATGTCCCCCGCCGGCATCGCCTCCAGCGCCGCGCGCATCGCCTCGAACTTCAGTCCCCGGCTGGCGGGGTCGTAGTACGGATAGCTCTGGACGCGGAATCCCGCCGCCTCGAACAGGGCCCGGTGGTTCTCCCAGCTCGGATCGCTGATCCAGACCTGGGCGGAGGGCAGAATCTGGCGGAGGAAATCCGCGCCGATCTTGAGCCCGCCCGTGCCGCCCAGCGCCTGCACCGTCACGACGCGCTTCTCCGCGAGCACGGCCGCGCCTTCCCCGAACACCAGCCTCTGTACCGCGGTGTCGTAGGCCTGCAGGCCGTCGATCGGCAGGTAGGACTTCGGCGCGGCCGACTGCACGCGCAGCGCTTCGGCGCGCTGCACGCACGCCAGGAGCGGGACCTTCCCGGCATCGTCGTAATACACGCCGACGCCCAGGTTCACCTTGCGCGGGTTCTGGTCGGCGACGTAGAGCTCGGTGATGCCGAGAATCGGGTCGCGCGGCGCCATCGGGACGGCGGCGAGCGGGGAAGGCGAGTGGGGGGCGTTCATCGTGCTAACATTTTTCGGTTTCGGCGGAAGCAAATTCTACTCGTGGCCGTCGCGTTCCCCAACAGTCCGTTCCGCCTGCACCAGCCCTTTGCCCCGGCCGGCGACCAGCCGCAGGCGATCGCCGCGCTGGCCGAAGGGGTGCGTGACGGGCTCGCCTTCCAGACCCTGCTCGGGGTGACCGGCTCGGGCAAGACCTACACGATGGCCCACGTCATTGCCCAGCTGGGGCGTCCGGCGCTGGTGCTGGCGCCCAACAAGACCCTCGCCGCCCAGCTGTACGCGGAGTTCCGGGAGTTCTTCCCGGAGAACGCAGTCGAGTACTTCGTCTCGTACTACGACTACTACCAGCCGGAGGCCTATGTCCCGGCGCGCGACCTGTACATCGAAAAGGACTCCTCGATCAACGAGCATATCGAGCAGATGCGGCTGTCGGCGACCAAGACGCTGATGGAGCGGCGCGACGCCGTGATCGTGGCCACCGTCTCGGCAATCTACGGCATCGGCGACCCCTCCGAGTACCACGGCATGATCCTGCACCTGCGCCAGGGGGAAAAGACCTCCCAGCGCGACGTGATCAAGCGGCTGGTGGCCATGCAGTACGAGCGGAACGACCTCGACTTCCGGCGCGGGACCTTCCGTGTGCGCGGCGACGTGATCGACGTGTTTCCCGCGGAGCATGCGGAGCACGCGGTGCGCATGACGCTGGCGGAGGACGAAATCGAAGGGCTGCAGCTGTTCGATCCGCTGACCGGCCGGGCACTGCATCCGATGGCGCGCTTCACGGTCTACCCTTCGAGCCACTACGTGACGCCGCGCGAGACCACGCTGCGCGCCATCGAGGCGATCAAGGCGGAGCTGCGCGAGCGAGTCGAATACTTTCACCAGGCGGGGCGGCTGGTGGAGGCGCAACGGATCGAGCAGCGCACCCGCTTCGACCTGGAGATGCTGGCCGAGCTGGGCTTCTGCAAGGGAATCGAGAACTATTCGCGACACCTGTCCGGGCGCAAGGCAGGCGAGCCTCCGCCGACGCTGATCGACTACCTGCCGCCGGACGCTTTGATGATCATCGACGAGAGCCACGTCACGATCGGCCAGCTCGGCGGCATGTACCGGGGGGACCGCTCGCGCAAGGAGAACCTCGTCGAGTACGGCTTTCGCCTGCCGTCGGCGCTGGACAACCGGCCACTGCGGTTCGACGAGTTCGAAGCGGTCGTGCGCCAGACCGTCTTCGTGTCGGCGACGCCGGCCGACTATGAGAAGGCGAAGGCGGCGCAGGTGGTCGAGCAGGTGGTGCGGCCGACCGGCCTGGTGGATCCGGCCGTCGAGGTGCGTCCCGCCTCGAGCCAGGTGGACGACCTGCTCTCGGAGATCCGGGCGCGCGTGCTGGTTCGGGAGCGCGTGCTGGTCACCACGCTCACCAAGCGCATGGCCGAGGAGCTCACCGAGTACCTTGCCGAGCACGGCGTAAAGGTCCGGTACCTGCATTCCGAGGTGGATACGGTCGAGCGCGTCGAGATCATCCGCGACCTGCGTCTCGGCGAATTCGACGTGCTGGTCGGCATCAACCTGCTGCGGGAAGGCCTGGACCTGCCCGAGGTGTCGCTGGTCGCGATCCTCGACGCGGACAAGGAGGGATTCCTGCGGTCCGAGCGCTCGCTGATCCAGACCATGGGCCGCGCAGCGCGCCACCTGAACGGCCGGGCGATCCTGTACGCGGACGCGATGACCGAGTCGATGCGGCGGGCGATCGGCGAGACCGAGCGCCGGCGCGCCAAGCAGCTCGCCTGGAACGCCGGCCGTGGCATTACGCCGAAGGGCGTGACCAAGCGCATCAAGGACCTGATCGACGGCGTATACGACGCCTCGGAGGCGCAAGCCGAGCTCAAGGCCGCGCAGCAGGAGGCGCGCTACGAGTCCATGTCGGAGAAGCAGGTCGCGCGCGAGCTGCGCCGCCTGGAGAAGGAGATGATCGGCTACGCACGCAACCTGGAGTTCGAGAAGGCCGCCGAGTTGCGCGACCGGCTCGCGACGCTGAAGAAGCGCCTGTTCGGCGTGGAGCTCGCCTCCGAATAGCCTCCGGTGGCGAGCCCCGGCGCCCGGTTAGTGCTTGGTCTCCACCTGCACGAGCGGTTCATCCTCGGCGGACTGCCGGGGACGTTCCGACCGGGGCCGGCCCAGCGGGGTCGCCGGTTCCGACTCGATCGTCTCGGATCGGCCCGACTTGGTTTCCACCATCTGCAGGCCGCTGTCCTGCAGCGCGGCGCGCGCATCGCCCAGCGACACGGCCGGGACAGACTCGGGCCGCGTGGCGGGCTCGCGCGAGCGCTCCGGCCGCGACGCCGGAACCGGCGCGGGCTCAGGCGGCGATTCGGCCACAGCTTCAGGCCGCGGGAGAGGGTCGGTCATGGGCTCCGGCATTTGCTCGGGCGGGGCCTCGGCGGCGGGCTGAGCCGCGCGTTGTGCCTCCGCTTCAGCGCGCATCTGCGCCCGGTGCATCTCCAGCTCTGCCTGGCGCAGCCCGTCGGGATCCGCGCTCCCGGCGTAAGCCGAAGGCGCTACCGTCTCACGGGCACCGTCGGGCCGGCGATCGCGGTGCCGGTCGCGACGGCCACGGCGGCCGCGGCGCGGCTCGTCGCCGCCGCGTTCCCCATTCGCGAGAGGCCCGCGCGGAGCCTGCAGGGCGTTCTGCGCCTGAAGCTGCGGTTGTTGCGGCTGTTGCTGCTGGGGCTGTTGCTGCTGGGGCTGCTGCTGCGTCCGCCCCTCCGGACGGCGATCGCCGCCCGGCCGCGGGCCATCCCTCTGCGACCCGCGCTGCTCATGGCGCTGGCCGCCCTGATGCTCCCGGCGGCCCTCGCGGTGCTCCTCGCGGCGTCCGTCGCGACGACCGTCGCGACGACCATCGCGGCGTCCATCACGTCCTTCACGTCCTTCACGTCCTTCACGCCGCTCACCCCGGGGCTCCCCATGCCGAGGGTCAGGCCGACGGTCGCGGCCGCCTCCTTCGCGTCCCCCGCGTACCGGCGACGGGGCGGCGACCGGGCTCGGCGCAGCCAGAGCCTCCGGCTGAGGCTTGCTGGCAAGCCAGCCGAAGAGCTTGCCGAGGAATCCGCCTCCCGGCGCGACCGGCGCGACCGGCGCTGCCGCGGGTGCCGGCGAGGCCGGCTGGGGCCGCACTTCGGCGACCACGGGGGCCGGCTGGTCGGGGACGATGGCCTTGACCACCGCTTCCTGGCGCTCGCGCTTCTCCGCTGCCGCCGCCTCGGACGTCTTCGGCTCCTCGGGCTGCTCCACCATCTCGTAGCTGGCGGGCACGTGCTCCATGGCGTTCAGCTCGTCGTGCCGCAGGCGCTGCACCTTGTAGTGCGGCGTCTCCAGATGCGGATTCGGCACCAGCAGGATATTGACCTTGAGGCGCGCCTCGAGCTTCTGGATCTCGGCGCGCTTCTCGTTCAGCAGGAAGCTGGCCGCGTCGACCGGCACCTGCACGTGCACGGCGCCGGTGTTCTCCTTCATGGCCTCCTCCTGCACGATGCGCAGCACGTGCAGCGCGGTGGACTCGGTGCCGCGGATGAAGCCGGTGCCGCTGCAGCGCGGACAGTTGATGTGCGCCGTCTCCTCGAGCGAGGCCTGCAGCCGCTGGCGCGACAGCTCGAGCAGTCCGAAGCGCGAGATCTTGCCGACCTGCACGCGGGCGCGGTCATAGCGCAGCGCCTCCCGGAAGCGGTTCTCGACCTCGCGCTGGTTCTTCTGCGACTCCATGTCGATGAAGTCCACGACGATGAGCCCGCCGAGGTCCCGCAGGCGCAGCTGGCGCGCCACTTCCTCGGCGGCCTCCGAATTGGTGCGCAGCGCCGTTTCCTCGATGTCGCCGCCGCGGGTGGCGCGCGCCGAGTTGACGTCGACCGCCACCAGCGCCTCGGTGTGGTCGATGACGATCGCGCCGCCCGAGGGCAGGCTCACCTGCCGCGAGTAGGCGCTCTCGATCTGGTGCTCGATCTGGAACCGCGAAAACAGCGGCACATCGTCGCGGTAGAGCTTGACCTTGCCGACGTTGGCGGGCATCACGGTCTGCATGAACGCGCGCGCCTGCTCGTAGATTTCCTCGGTGTCGATCAGGATTTCGCCGATGTCGGGCTGGAAATAGTCGCGGATCGCGCGGATCACCAGGCTCGACTCGAGATAGATGAGGAAAGGCTTCTTCTCCTGCGAGTGCGCGGCGCCTTCAACCGCACTCCACAGCTGCAGGAGGTAGTTGAGGTCCCACTGCAGCTCCTCCACCGAGCGCCCGATGGCGGCCGTGCGAGCGATGACGCTCATGCCGTCGGGAACCTGCAGGTGCTCGATCGCGTCGCGCAGCTCGTTGCGATCCTCGCCCTCCACCCGGCGCGACACGCCGCCCCCGCGCGGGTTGTTGGGCATCAGGACCAGGTAGCGCCCGGCCAGGCTCATGTAGGTGGTGAGCGCGGCGCCCTTGGTGCCGCGCTCGTCCTTCTCGACCTGGACGATCAGGTCGCGGCCTTCGGACAGCGCGTCCTGGATGCGCGCGCGGCCGACGTCCACGCCGGGACGGAAGTAGACCTTGTCGATCTCCTTGAAGGGCAGGAACCCGTGCCGCTCCTCGCCGTAGTCGACGAAGGCGGCCTCGAGGCTGGGCTCGATGCGAGTGATGACGCCCTTGTAGATGTTGCTCTTGCGCTGCTCCCTTGATGCCGACTCGATGTCGAGGTCGATGAGCTTCTGCCCGTCGACGATGGCGACGCGCAGTTCTTCCTGCTGCGTCGCGTTAAACAACATGCGCTTCACTTATTGTTCTCCTGCGCGCGCAGGAGTCTGCGTCCACTTGGGTCTGTACGCTCCTTTTGGGAATGGACCTTGCCGGTCGAGGGACCTGCAGCGCGCTATCAAGTACTATCGCTACTTCCGGTGAGCGAGATTAACCAGTGCTTCAGGTCCAGCTGTGGCCGGACAGGAGGCGGGTTGCAGGTTCCGGCTGCGGGACTTGCGCTCACCGCGCCCGGGAAACCTGTGCCTCGCATCTCGAAGCAACGCGCAGATCATACGGATAATGAATGACTTAAGCAAGGCTCGGGCGACCCAGCTTGAAGTCGACGAGGAAGGGGCCGCCCAGCGCATCGACAACTTCCTGCTGCGCCGCCTGAAGGGGGTCCCGAAGAGCCATGTGTACCGGGTCCTGCGCAGCGGAGAAGTGCGCGTCAACAGCGCGCGGGTGAAGCCCGACTACCGGCTGCAGGCGGGCGACCGCGTCAGGATCCCCCCGGTGCGCATCGCCAGCGCGCCGCCGCCGCCCCGCGCGCCGCGGCTGCCGTCGCTTCCGGTCGTGTATGAGGACGCGGCCCTGCTGGTCATCGACAAGCCCTCGGGCGTGGCGGTGCACGGCGGGAGCGGGGTGAGCTACGGCGCGATCGAGGCGCTGCGCGCGCAGAGGCCGGCGGCGCGCACGCTCGAGCTGGCGCATCGGCTCGATCGGGACACGTCGGGCCTGCTCATCATCGCCAAGAAGCGCGCGGCGCTGACCGCGCTGCATGCAATGCTGCGCGAGGGCGGCATCGACAAGCGTTACTGGGCGATCGTCCACGGCCGCTGGGGAGGCGGCGGGCGCGACCTGCGCGAGCGCCTGCACAAGTACGTCACCGGGGGCGGCGAGCGACGCGTCGCCGTGCACGACGACGGCCAGGAGGCACTGACCCGGGTCCGGCCGGTCGCCCTGGGGCCGCGCTGCAGCCTGCTGGAGCTGCGCCTCATGACGGGCCGCACGCACCAGATCCGCGTGCACCTCGCGCATGCGGGCCATCCCGTGCTGGGAGACGACAAGTACGGGGACGAGGCCCTGGACAAGGCGCTTGGCGGCATCGCGCCGAAGCGGTTGATGCTGCATGCGGGCAGGCTCGCGTTCGCGCACCCTGCGACCGGCGCTCGCGTGCAGCTTACCGCGCCGCTGCCCGTCGAGATGCGCCAATTCGCGGAGGCGCAGCTTGCGCTACCGACTGATCGTCTTTGACTGGGACGGCACCCTGATCGACTCGGCGGGCGCGATCGCCGAGTGCATCCGGCAGTCGGCGCGCGACCTCGGGCTCGAGGTGCCCGACCGGGAGCGGGCCCGGCACGTCATCGGGCTCGGTCTGCAGGAATCACTGCAGCTCGCGGTGCCGGACCTGCCGAGGCATCGCACACGGGAGTTCGTCGATGCGTACCGGCGTCACTTCCTTGCGAAGGAGGACTCGATGCAGCTGTTTCCGGGCGTCGCGCCGCTTCTCGAGATGCTGCAGGCGAGAGGGCATCGGCTGGCGGTGGCCACCGGCAAGAGCCGGCGCGGACTGGATCGCGCGCTCGAGGCGTGCGGCCTGCGCAGGCATTTTGCGGCCACGCGGTGCGCGGACGAGACGACGCCCAAGCCCGATCCCGCCATGCTCCGCGAGCTCATGGCGCAGCTCGACATGTCGCCGGAAGGTTCGCTGATGGTCGGAGACACGTCTCACGACCTGCAGATGGCATCGGCGGCGGGCGTGGATGCGGTTGCGGTGTGCTACGGGGCACACGAGGAGGCGAGCCTGCTCGCGCTCAAGCCGCGCGCCTGCCTGGCGAGCGTGGAGGGACTGGACCAGTGGCTGCGGAACCACGCCTGATCTGCGCGTCAGCGGAACTGACGGATTCGGGCGCCGGCGTGCGCTTCGACGTGGAGCTGGCGGGTGACCTCGTTCCCGCTTTTGCGGTGCGCAGCGACGGCCGCGTGGTCGGCTACCTGAATCGCTGCTCGCACGTGGAGATGGAACTCGACTGGGCGGAGGGGCAGTTCTTCGATGAGGACGGGCGCGATTTGATATGCTCGACGCACGGTGCCGTCTACGCCGCAGCCAGCGGCCAGTGCCTGGGCGGCCCCTGCGACGGCAAGCCGCTGGTGCGACTGCGGATGGATGAGCGGGACGGCGGCGTCTATTACCTGGGAGTCGCCGATGGCGGATAACGACGGGCAGTGGGAGCGAGCGGTGATCGAGCGCCTGGCGGGTGCGGCGCTCCAGGAGCAGCGGCGCGCGCGCCGCTGGGGCATCTTCTTCAAGCTCCTCGCCTTTGCCTATGTCACGGTCATCCTGCTGATGGCCGTGGACTGGAACAGTCGCGGCGACAGCGGCGGCAAGCACACGGCGCTGGTCGAAGTGAACGGCGTGATCGCGGCCGGCGCCGAGGCGAGCGCCGAGCGGGTCACGGCGGCGCTGCAGGCCGCGTTCAAGGACGCCAACACGGAGGGCGTGGTCGTCCGCATCAATTCGCCGGGCGGGAGTCCGGTCCAGGCGAACGACATCTATGACGAGATGCGGCGGCTGCGCAAGAAGTACCCGAAGATCCCGCTGTACGCGGTCGCCGAGGATCTTTGCGCCTCGGGCGGCTACTACGTGGCGGCGGGGGCCGACAAGATCTACGTCAGCAGGTCGAGCATCATCGGATCGATCGGCGTACGCATGGACGGCTTCGGCCTGACGGGCCTGATGCAGAAGCTGGGCGTCGAGCGCCGGCTGATCACTGCCGGCAAGAACAAGGGCTTCCTGGATCCCTTCCTGCCGCTCGACGAAGCCCAGAAGCAGCATGCGGAGGCGCTGCTGCAATCGGTGCACCAGCAGTTCATCGCGGTGGTGCGCGAGGGCCGCGGCAAGCGCCTCAAGGAAACGCCCGAGATCTTCTCCGGGCTGGTATGGACCGGCGAGCAGGGCATCGAGCTCGGCCTCGCCGATGCCGTCGGCAGCCTGGACTACGTGGCGCGCGAGGTCGTGAAGGCCGAGCACATCGTCGACTTCACCCAGAAGGAGAACGTGGCCGAGAAGCTGGCCCGGCGCTTCGGCGCGGGCGCGGCGCAGGCGCTCGTCGAACTGGCGCAGCGCGCCTCGCTGGCGCCGAACTAGGCGGCCAGCATCAGGAACACGGCCGGCCGGCGGCCGATCGTGCGGCGTGCGGCTCGCCACTCGGCGATGGGGCGCGACACGATCTCTTCGCTCGGCAGGGTCAGGTCGATGGCGACGCACAGGCGCGTGCCGGGGGCGCAGGCCTCGAGCAGCGCGGCGAGCAGCGCGTCGTTGCGGTAGGGCGTCTCGATGAACAGCTGGGTTTCCCGCGCGGCCCGGGAGCGGCGCTCGAGCTCGCGGAGTGTCGCGAGTCGCGCCGGCGCCTCGCGAGGCAGGTAGCCGCGGAACGCGAACCGCTGACCCTCCAGGCCGCTCGCCATCAGCGCGAGAATCAGCGAAGACGGTCCGACGAGCGGCACGACCCGAAATCCCGCCGCGTGCGCCGCGGCCGCCACCGCCTGGCCCGGGTCGGCAATGCCGGGGCAGCCCGCCTCCGACAGCAGCCCGAGCGAGCGTCCCTCGCGCATCGGCGCGATCAGTGCCTGTGGATCCTCGCCGATCCTGTCGATCCGCAGTTCCCGCAGCGCGCAGGGCATCGGCAACGCCGCGAGAAACGCGCGTGCGCTCTTGGGATCCTCGACGGCGAAGTCGCGCAGCGCACGCACGCGCTCGATGACTGCCCCTGGCAGGACGGCATGAGGATCGCCGCCCAGGGGGACGGGAATGAGATACAGCGTCGGCGTCAAGCGCCCAGCGCCGGGAGCCCGGCGGCCGCGAGCAATTCGGTCAGCGCAATCAGGGGCAGTCCGACGAGCGCCGTCGGATCCTCGGAATCGACACGCGCAATGAGCGCGATGCCCAGGCCCTCCGCCTTGGCGCTCCCGGCGCAGTCGTAGGGCTGCTCGCGCCTGAGATAGCTCTCGATCGCGGCGGCCGAGAGCGGGCGGAAGTGCACTTCCGTCGGCACGACCCGCGATCGCAGGTCGCCGCTCGCCGCGTCGAGGAGCGCAACCGCCGTGTCGAACGTGGCACGCCGGCCGCTGACCGCGGTCAGCTGGCGCACGGCGTTCTCGTGCGTCAGCGGCTTGTCGAGGCGCAGCGGGCCGCAGGTCGCAACCTGATCCGCGCCGATGATGAGCGCGTCGGGAAATCTGCCCGCGGCCGCGCGCGCTTTGGCGACGGCCAGGCGCTCCGCGGCGCGTGCTGCAGGCTCGTGCTCGAGCAAAGCCTCGTCGACGCCCGGACTCCAGCACTCGAAGGGCAGGCCCAGGCGCAGGAGCAGCTCGCGCCGGTAGCGCGAGGTGGAAGCGAGGACAAGGCGCCGGGTTGCAGGCATGACTTTGTTTTGACACGTCTTTTTCCTGGATGATATCATCCGCCGCCTCATGCCGCAGCCGCCGCGGTTTCCGTTGATCGACGGCCTGGAATTTGCGGCCGCGGGTGAGCAGCTGCGCGGCACGTGGCCGGTGAGCGAATTTCCCCGCCTGCGCGACGCGTTGTACGACGACCAGGGTTCGATCGCGTACGAGCTGCGCGGCGTGCGCGACCTGCAGGGCCGCCCCGGACTCGCGTTGCGGGTCACGGGGACGATGCGGATCGCCTGCCGGCGGTGCCTGGAGGCGGTCGTCGTCCGGTTGGACGAAGACACGCAGCTGTGGCTGGCGCGCACGCAGGCGGAGATCGACGCTCAGCCCGTCGCCGCGGAGGGGCCGGACGGCATCGTGGCGGGCAGGGAGATGGGAGTGCGGGACCTGGTCGAGGATGAATTGCTGCTGGCGCTGCCGTATGCGCCGCGGCACGAGAATTGCCCGGCGCGCGGCGACGCGGCGCCGGGAACGCAGCAGTCGCCGTTTGCGGGCTTGCGCAGCATGCTGCGCGGCAGACACAGACATTGAGAGGAGTCACATCATGGCAGTCCAGCAGAACAAGAAGTCGCCGTCGCGCCGCGGCATGCATCGTGCGCATGATTTCCTCGGCAAGCCGCCCCTGGCGGTGGAGCCGACGACCGGCGAGGTCCACCTCCGGCACCAGATCAGCCCGACGGGCTACTACCGCGGCAAGAAGGTCGTGAAGTCGCGCGACGAATAGCGCGGCCGAGACTCGGAACCGGGGTGAGCGGCACGAGTGCCGCAGGACCGACGGAGACCGTCGTCGCCGTCGACTGCATGGGGGGAGATCACGGACCGCGGGTGACGGTCCCGGCAGCGCTTGCGTTCCAGCAGCGCCATCCCGAGGTGTCGATCATCCTGGTGGGCCAGCACGACGCGCTCGAGGCCCAGCTGCGCGCGGCCGGCGCGGCCCCCGGGGCGCGACTGCAGCTCCGGCATGCCACGGAGGTCGTGAGCATGGACGAGCCGCCGGCACAGGCGCTGCGCTACAAGAAAGACTCGTCGATGCGCGTGGCAATCAACCTCGTCAAGGGCGGCAGCGCGCATGCCTGCGTCAGCGCGGGCAATACGGGCGCGCTGATGGCGATCTCGCGCTTCGTCCTGAAGACCCTGCCGGGCATCGACCGTCCGGCGATCGCGACCGTGCTGCCCAACGCCAAGGACGGCTGGACCTACGTGCTCGACCTGGGGGCCAACGTGGACTGCACGCCGGAGCAGCTGATGCAGTTCGGCGTGATGGGCGCGATGCTGGTCGCCGCGGTCGAGCACAAGGAGCGGCCCTCGGTGGGCCTGCTCAATATCGGCGTCGAGGACATCAAGGGCAACGAGACGGTCAAGCTCGCCGCCGACCTGCTCCGCGCCAGCGGCCTCAACTTCCAGGGCAACGTCGAGGGCGACGACATCTACAAGGGGACGACCGACGTAGTGGTTTGCGACGGCTTCGTCGGCAATTCGGTGCTCAAGGCGTCGGAAGGCGTGGCCACCATGATCGTCGGCTTCCTGCGCCAGGAATTCACCCGCAGCCCGTGGCGCAAGCTGGCCGCGCTCGCGGCGCTGCCCGTGCTCCGGGCGCTGCGCAAGCGCATGGATCCGGGGGAATACAACGGCGCGAGCCTGCTGGGTCTGCGCGGCATCGTCATCAAGAGCCATGGCTCGGCCAACGCCTTTGCATTCGGCCGTGCGCTGGAGCGCGCGGTCGAAGAGGTGCGCAACGACGTCATCGAGCGCATCGCGCAGCGGATGTCTGCGCTGCCCGTGCAGGGAGCCGCGCAGTGACCTATTCGCGGATCGTGGGCACCGGCAGCTACCTGCCGGCGCGCGTGGTCACCAACGACGAGTTCGCCGCGCGCCTGGACACCAGCGACGCCTGGATCCGGGAGCGGACCGGCATCGTCCAGCGCCATATTGCGGACGCGAACCAGACCTCGAGCGACCTCGCACTCGAGGCGAGCCGTGCCGCGCTGGCCGCTGCCGGCGTACGGCCGGACGGGATCGACCTGATCATCGTCGCGACCTCCACGCCGGACTACGTGTTTCCCAGCACGGCCTGCCTCCTGCAGGCGAAGCTCGGCATTCACGGCTGCCCGGCCTTCGACGTACAGGCGGTCTGCAGCGGGTTCGTCTACGCGCTGGCGACGGCGGACAACTTCATCCGCTCGGGGATGAACCGGCGGGCGCTCGTGGTCGGCACGGAGGTCTTCTCACGCATCCTCGACTGGAACGACCGGGGCACCTGCGTCCTGTTCGGCGATGGCGCCGGCGCCGTGGTGCTGGCGGCGGGCGAGCGCCCGGGCGTGCACGCTTCCGTGCTGCGGGCCGATGGGAGCCACGCGGGAATCCTGTCGGTGCCGGGCAACGTATGCGGCGGGCAGATCACAGGCTCGCCTTACCTGCAGATGCAGGGCAGCCAGGTGTTCAAGTTCGCGGTCAAGGTGCTCGACGAGGTCGCCCGCGAGACGGTGTCGGCGGCCGGCATGTCGCTGGGGGACATCGACTGGCTGATCCCGCACCAGGCCAACGTGCGCATCCTCGAAGCCACGGCGCGCAAGCTCGGGCTGCCGCACGAGCGGCTGGTGGTGACGGTCGATCATCACGGGAACACGTCCGCGGCCTCGGTGCCGCTGGCGCTCGATGAGTTCGTGCGGGCCGGGAAGATCCGGTCCGGGCACCGCGTCATGCTCCAGGGCGTGGGCGGCGGATTTACCTGGGGCGCGACACTGGCGACGATGTGACGACATGAAGCTCGCAATGGTCTTTCCGGGGCAGGGTTCGCAGGCGGTCGGGATGCTTCGTGGCTACGAGGGATTGCCGGGCGTCGAAGACGTGCGCCGCGAGGCGGGCGAGGTCCTGGGCGCGGACTTCCTGAAGATGCTGGACGAGGGGCCGGCCGAGGCGCTCGGTCTTACGGTCAACACCCAGCCCGCGATGGTCACGGCCGGGTATGCCGCGTACGCTGCGTGGCAGGCGCTGGGCGGGCCGGAGCCGGAAATGGTGGCGGGCCACAGCCTCGGCGAGTACACGGCGCTGACCGCTGCCGCCGCGCTGTCGCTGCGTGATTGCCTGCCCCTGGTCCGCTACCGCGCGCAGGCGATGCAGGAGGCGGTGCCCGAAGGGCAGGGCGCCATGGCGGCGATCCTGAATCTCGACGACGAGGCAGTACGCGCGGCCTGCGCGGAAGCCGCACAGGGTGAGGTGGTCGAGGCGGTGAACTTCAACGCGCCGGGGCAGATCGTCATTGCCGGCGCGAAGGCGGCCGTGGAGCGCGCCATGCAGGCCTGCAAGGCCCGGGGCGCGCGCCGCGCCGTGCCGCTGCCGGTCAGCGCGCCGTTTCATTCGGCGCTCATGCGGCCGGCGGCAGAGCGCCTCGGCAGCTATCTGGCGGACGTGACGGTCGCCGTGCCGAAGGTTCCGCTCGTCAACAACGTCGATGTCAAGATCGAAACGCAGCCGTCGGCGATAAAGTCGGCGCTCGTGCGCCAGGCCGCCTCGCCCGTGCGCTGGGTGGAATGCGTGCGCAAGATGCGCGCGGACGGGGTGACGCACGTGCTCGAATGCGGCCCGGGCAAGGTGCTCGCCGGGATGGTGAAGCGGATCGACGGCGAGTTGCAGGTGCATGCGCTCGCGGATCGCACGTCTCTCGAGCAGGCGCTCGCGGCGCTCAGGGGAGGATAGGATGCTGCAGGGCAAGCTGGCGCTGGTGACGGGGGCCTCGCGCGGCATCGGCCGCGCCATCGCACTCGAGCTCGCGCGTTCGGGCGCCCTCGTGGTGGGCACCGCAACCACGGAGCAGGGCGCCGCGGATATCGGCAAGGCACTGTCGGAGGCGGGCACAGCCGGGGAGGGCCGCAGGCTCGACGTCCGGGACGCTGCGCAGTGCGAGGCGTTCCTCGAGTCGGTGCAGAAGGCGCACGGCGATGTGGCGATCCTCGTCAACAACGCGGGCATCACGCGGGACAACCTCACCCTGCGCATGAAGGACGCGGAATGGGACGAGGTCATGGAGACCAACCTGAAGGCCGTGTTCCGGCTCTCGCGCGGGGTGATGCGGGGCATGATGAAGGCACGCTGGGGACGTATCGTGAACATCACCTCGGTGGTGGGCGCCTCGGGCAATGCCGGGCAGGCCAACTACGCCGCGGCCAAGGCGGGCGTGGTCGGCATGACCAAGTCGCTGGCCCGGGAGTTCGGCAGCCGCGGCATCACGGTGAACTGCGTCGCCCCGGGATTCATCGACACCGACATGACGCGTGCGCTCACGCAGGCGCAGCGGGAGGCGCTCCTGGGCCAGATTCCGCTCGGCCGGCTGGGCGAGCCGGCCGACATCGCGGCCGCGGTGGCGTACCTGGCGTCGCCCGGCGCCGGGTACATCACGGGATGCGTGCTGCACGTGAACGGCGGGATGTACATGGCGTAGGAACGGCACGCCGATGCGGTAAAATTCGGGCCGCCGCTTGGCCCAACAAGGGAAGGAGCAGAACATGGAGAACGTGGAGCAGCGCGTCCGCAAGATCATCGCCGAGCAGCTCGGGGTGAACGAGGCGGAAATCAAGAACGAGTCCTCCTTCGTCGACGACCTGGGGGCAGATTCCCTGGACACCGTCGAGCTGGTGATGGCGCTCGAAGAGGAGTTCGAGACGGAGATTCCCGACGAGGATGCGGAGAAGATCACCACCGTTCAGCAGGCCATCGACTACGTGAAGTCGCACTCCAAGTCATAGCGCAGCGACGCCGTGTCCCGTCGCAGAGTCGCTGTCACCGGGCTCGGCATCGTCTGTCCGGTCGGCAACACCGTTGAGGAGGCCTGGGCGAGCGTCGTCGCCGGAAAGTCGGGAATCGGCACGATCACGCGGTTCGACGCCGCGGCGTTCGCATGCCGGATCGCCGGAGAGGTGAAGGGATTCGAGGCTGCCGCCTACCTTCCGCCCAAGGAAGCGCGGCACATGGACACCTTCATTCATTACGGCCTCGCGGCAGGGATCCAGGCCTGGAAGGATTGTGGCCTCACAGTCACGGAGGCCAATGCCGAGCGCATCGGCGTCAACATCGGGTCGGGGATCGGCGGGCTTCCCCGCATCGAGGAGACCCACCTGGAGTTGACCCAGCGCGGACCGCGGCGCATCTCGCCGTTCTTCGTGCCGGGCGCGATCATCAACATGATCTCCGGGCACCTGTCGATCATGTACGGAATGAAGGGTCCGAACCTCGCGGTCGTGACCGCCTGCACGACAGGGTTGCATGCGATCGGCCAGGCCGCGCGGCTCATCGAGTATGGCGACGCCGACGTCATGGTCTCCGGGGGATCGGAGTCGACCGTCTCGCCGCTCGGCATCGGCGGATTCGCTGCGGCGCGCGCCCTGTCCACCCGCAATGACGATCCGGCGGCCGCCAGCCGGCCCTGGGATCGCGATCGCGACGGCTTCGTGTTGGGCGAAGGCGCCGGGGTGGTGGTGCTGGAGGAAATGGAGCACGCCCGCGCGCGAGGGGCGAAGATCTACTGCGAGGTCTCCGGGTTCGGCATGAGCGCGGATGCCTTCCACATGACGGCACCCGACCAGGACGGACCGAGGCGCTGCATGCGCGCGGCGCTGGCCAATGCGCGCATCGCGCCTGACGAGGTGCAGTACCTCAACGCGCATGGGACCTCCACGCCGCTCGGCGACAAGAACGAGACGGAAGCCATCAAGATGGCCTTCGGCGAGCACGCGCGCCGGCTGGTCGTGAGCTCGACCAAGTCGATGACCGGGCACCTGCTGGGCGGTGCCGGGGGCATCGAGTCGGTGTTCACCGCGCTGGCGGTGCATCGCCGGGTGGCGCCGCCGACGATCAATCTCGTCAACCCGGATCCCGAGTGCGACCTGGACTACTGCGCCCATGTCGCCCGGGACCTGGACATCCGGTACGCCGTGAAGAACAACTTCGGTTTCGGGGGCACCAACGGCACGCTGGTGTTCGGCCGGGTCTGACCCGGATGGCGCCCCTGCGCCTTGAGCTGCGGCCGTCGCGCGCGCTGGCAGGGGCGATCCTTGGCGTGCACGCCGCGGCAGCGCTGGCAGTCCTGACGGCCGTGCCGGGTGTCCCCGGCGCCGGCCTCGCGCTCGTCATGCTGCTGCTCGGCGCAAGGGCATGCAGAAGCCGCGGCCTGCTGGCGGGCAGCGCGTCGCTGCGCTTTCTCGAGATTGCGGAGGATGGGTCGCTGACGGTCGAACTGGCAGGGGGTCGGCGCGTTCCTGGCGTTGCGTCCGCGAGACGCCATCTGGGGCCCGGGTGGGTCGTCGTGCCGCTGGCGGCCCGACCCTGGGTGGCGCTGGTGGTCGGCGGGATGCTGGCTCCGGACGCCTTCCGGCGGCTTCGGATCTGGGCGCTCTGGGGGAGGCTGCCGGTCGCCGCGGATCCTGCCGGGGCAGGATAGAGGTACCCCTCGTGCGACCGAACTATTTCGCCTCCGGCCTGTCTCTGCCTCAGAGGCATTGCAACCGGCGGCCGGGTGGGTATCCTCTCCCGGCTGGAGAGACGGCGGACGGCGGCGTGGATGTCTGAGCGCGATGTCGACCGCCAGTTGGTGGAGCGGGCACAACGTGGCGACAAGCGAGCGTTCGGGTTGCTGGTGGAAAAGTACCAGCGCAAGCTCGGGCGCCTGCTGGCGCGCTTCATTCGCGACCCGGCGGAAGTGGAGGACGTGACGCAAGAGGCATTCATCAAGGCGTACCGCGCGCTGCCCGGCTTCCGGGGGGACAGCGCGTTCTACACGTGGCTTTACCGCATCGGCATCAACACGGCCAAGAACTACCTGATGGCGCTGGGGCGGCGGGCGCCGACGTCGACCGAGGTGGAGGCCGAAGAGGCGGAAGGGTTCGAAGACGGCGAGCAGCTTCGCGACATCAACACGCCGGAGAATGTGCTGATGTCTGCAGAGATTGCCCGAACGGTGAACGCGACGATCGAGGAACTGCCCGAGGAGCTTCGCACGGCGATCCAGCTGCGCGAGATCGAGGGCATGAGCTATGAAGACATTGCGCGGGTCATGGAATGTCCGATCGGCACGGTACGCTCGCGGATCTTCCGCGCCCGCGAGGCGATCGCCGAGCGGTTGCGGCCGCTTCTGGATACTCGCAAGGATCAACGGTGGTGACTGACATGAAGTCCGAGATCTCCGCATTCATGGATGGCGAGCTGGCGGGCGCCGAGCTCGAGACCGTGCTGGGGGCGCTTCGCGAGGACGGCGAAGCCCTGTCGGCATGGCGTACCTATCACCTGATTGGCGACGCGCTGCATGGCCCGGCCGCACCCGGAGGGCGCTGCGTTGCGCGCGTCCTGGCGAGGCTGGCGCAGGAGCCCGCGCTGATCGGGACCTTGCCGGCGGACATCGTCCCCGCGCAGCGCCCGCGCTGGTTCGTGCCCTCGGCGATCGCCGCGAGCCTGTCGGCGGTCGCGCTGGTCGGCTGGATGGTGTTTGCGCCCAGGCCGACGGGCACCGAGGTCGCACGGGTGGTCGAGCCCGTGGTGATCGATACCGCCAAACCCGCGCCCAAGCCTGCGCTCGTGCGCCATCCCCTCAGCCCGTCGGCGCGCGACTACCTGCTGGCGCATCAGGTCTACTCTCCCCGGAACTCGCTGCAGGGCGTCGCACCGTACATTCGCTCGGTGTCCGCCGAAGCGGCGGGCACGCCGTGAGGCTTGCCGCCTGCGCGGTAGCCCTGCTGACTGCAGCGGGGTGGGCGCAGGCACAGGCGCCGGACACGGCGCAGCATTCCGGCGAGGCGCTGGAGTGGCTGCAGCGCATCTACCAGGCGACCGAGACGCTCTCGTATTCCGGCACCTTCGTCTATCAGCAGGGTAATCGCTCCGAGACCTCGCGCATCACCCGCAGGGCGGGAGCGACGGGGGGGATCGAGAAGCTCGAGGTCCTCGACGGGACGCCGCGCGAGATCCTGCGTACCCGCGACGAGGTGCGCTGCTACCTGCCCGAGAGCCGCACCGTCAAGGTGGACCGGCGCAGCGATCCCGGTGCCTTCCCCACGCTGCTGCCCGCCCGGGTGAGCACGCTCCAGCAGAATTACGAGATTTCTTTGGGCAAGACCGCGCGCATCGCGGGTTTCGAATGCCGCGCTGTTGTGCTGACCCCCAAGGATGATCTTCGCTACGGGTACGCCTTGTGGGCCGATACGCGCACGGCCATGCTGCTGAGGTCCCAGACGTTCAACCGGGACGGCGAGCTCGTCGAGCAGTTCAGTTTTGCGCAGCTGGACATCGGCAGCGTGCCGTCGCGCCGGCTGCGGCCTCCACCCGGGACGCGGGACTGGCGAATCGAAAAGGCCGGCGTGGCTCCGGCCGATCTGCAGGGCGCCGGATGGCGGTTCGGCAGCGAGCTTCCCGGGTTTCGCAAGCTGGCGGAGGTCCGCCGGGTCATGGGAGATGCGCAGCCCGTCGGCCAGGTGGTCTATTCCGACGGAATGGCGGCGGTATCCATCTTCATCGAGCCCCTCTCGGCCCGTACCGAGCACGCTCGGATCGGGCTTTCCGGAATGGGCGCGGTCAACGTCTACACGCGCAAGGTGGGGACGTTCCTGGTCACGGTGGTCGGCGAAGCGCCGGCGACCAGCGTGCAGCGCATCGGCAACGCGGTAGAGTACCGCCCACAGTAACCTTGGTTCCCGCGGGACGCCGAGGCCCGGCCCGGGGGTGAACTCGCATGCTAAAGGATCGTCCATGCCATTGATCAGAGCCGCCGCGGCGCTCGTGCTCGCCGCGGCTGCCGCATCCGCCCTAGCGCAGGCGCGCGACCTGCCCGACTTCACGCGACTGGTCGAGGAGCAGGGGGCCGCCGTCGTCAACGTGAGTACCACGCAGTCCCCGCGACGCGCGGGCACGCCGCAGGTTCCCAATGCCGAGGACGACGAAATGCTGGAGTTCTTCCGGCGCTTCGTCCCCCGGCCCCCCAGCCCCGGCCCGCGGCCGGAGGCCCGCTCGCTGGGCTCGGGGTTCATCATCAGCGCGGACGGCTACATCCTCACCAACGCGCACGTGATCGACGCCGCCGACGAGATCGACGTGCGGCTCACCGACAAGCGCGAATTCAAGGCGCGCGTGATCGGCGCGGACAAGCGCTCCGACGTGGCCCTGATCAAGATCGAGGCGGCGGGCCTGCCCGCCGTCCGGGTCGGCGATCCCGGGCGCCTCAAGGTCGGCGAATGGGTGGTCGCCATCGGCTCGCCCTTCGGCTTCGAGAATACCGTCACCGCCGGCATCGTCAGTGCCAAGGGCCGCTCCCTGCCGCAGGAGAATTTCGTTCCCTTCATCCAGACTGACGTCGCCATCAACCCCGGCAACTCGGGCGGGCCGCTGTTCAATATGAGAGGCGAGGTGGTCGGCGTCAATTCCCAGATCTACAGCCGTACCGGCGGATTCATGGGTCTTTCGTTTGCGATCCCGATCGACGTGGCGCTCGACGTGCAGCAACAACTGCGCGAGAAAGGCCGCGTCTCGCGGGGCCGCATCGGCGTGGTGATCCAGGAAGTGACGCGTGACCTGGCCCAGTCCTTCGGCCTGGACCGGCCGCGTGGCGCGCTCGTCAATTCGGTGGAGAAGGGCAGCCCCGCCGACAAGGGCGGCGTCGAGGCCACCGACATCATCACGAAGTTCGACGGCAAGGAGGTGGAATCCTCGGCCGATCTCCCGCGGATCGTGGGCGGGACGCGCCCCGGATCGCGGGTGACCTTGGAGGTCTGGCGACGGGGCGCCAATCGCGCGCTGACGTTGACGGTGGGGGAACTCCTCGAGGACCGCGTCGCGACGCGCGAGCCCGCCCGGGAGCGCAAGCCCGGTGCGTCCGTGGCCAACCGCCTCGGCATCGTGGTGAGCGAGCTGAGCGCCGACCAGAAGCGCGAGCTGGGCGTCGAGAGCGGGCTGCTGGTGACCGAGGTCAAGCCGGACGCGCGCGCGGAACTGCGCCGCGGCGACGTGCTGCTCAAGCTCGTCCATAGCGGCAAGCACACGGAACTGAAGAGCGCCGACCAGCTCAACAAGCTGCTCGCGGGCCTGGACAGGAATGCCGTCATCACCCTGCAGGTGCGTCGGGGCGAGAGCACGGCATTCGTGACGGTGACCGGCCTTGCCGACAAGGGCTAGCGCGCCCATCGTGCTGTACGGCCGCTCCGGCTGCCACCTGTGCGAGGTGCTGGCGGACGAGCTCGCTCGCCTGGGCGTGCCCTTCGTGGACGTGGACGTAGACAGCGACGCGGCGCTGCGTGCGCGCTACGGCGCGCGAGTGCCGGTGCTGGCGGCGGCGGACGGCCGGGAACTCGCGGCGGGACGCATCGAGCCGGCGGGCCTGCGCGCACGCCTTGGGCTAGAATAGCGGCCGCTGCTGAATGGGAAGGGTGCCGCTGGCACCCTTTTTTTCATGACCCCGCTGGCCCGCATCCGCAACTTCTCCATCATCGCGCACATCGACCACGGCAAATCGACGCTGGCCGACCGCATCATCCAGCGCTGCGGCGGCCTGGCGCAGCGCGAAATGAGCGAGCAGGTGCTGGATTCCATGGACCTGGAGCGCGAGCGCGGCATCACCATCAAGGCGCAGACCGCGGCGCTCGAGTACGAGGCGCGGGACGGCCAGCGCTACCTGCTGAACCTGATCGACACGCCGGGACACGTGGACTTCTCCTACGAGGTCAGCCGCTCGCTCGCGGCCTGCGAAGGCGCCCTCCTGGTCGTGGACGCATCGCAGGGCGTCGAGGCGCAGACGGTCGCCAACTGCTACACGGCGACCGAACAGGGCGTGGAGGTGATCCCGATCCTCAACAAGATCGACCTGCCCTCCGCGGACCCGGACAACGCCATCCAGGAGATCGAGGACGTGATCGGCATCCCGGCGAAGGACGCCCTGCGGGCGAGCGCCAAGACCGGGGAAGGCGTGGACGAGATCCTCGAGGCGGTCATTGCGAAGGTGCCCGCGCCGCGCGGCGACGCGCAGGCGCCGCTGCAGGCCCTGGTCATCGACTCGTGGTTCGACAACTATGTCGGCGTGGTGATGCTGGTGCGCATGGTGCAGGGCACGTTGCGCCCGAAGGAGAAGATCCGGCTGATGAGCACGGGCGCCGAGCACCTGTGCGAGCAGCTCGGCGTGTTCACGCCCAAATCGGTGGCCCGGGACGCCCTGGGCGCCGGCGAAGTGGGCTTCGTCGTCGCCGGCGTCAAGGACCTTCGCGAGGCGAAGGTCGGGGACACGCTGACGCACGCGGCGCGGCCCGCCGCGGCGCCGCTGCCCGGATTCAAGGAGATCAAGCCCCAGGTCTTCGCGGGCCTGTACCCGGTGGAAGCCAACCAGTACGAGGCGCTGCGCGATGCGCTGGGCAAGCTTCACCTCAACGATGCCTCCTTCCACTACGAGCCGGAGATCTCCCAGGCCCTCGGCTACGGGTTCCGCTGCGGCTTCCTCGGCCTGCTGCACATGGACATCGTGCAGGAGCGCCTCGAGCGGGAATACGGCATGCAGCTGGTCACCACGGCGCCCTCGGTGATCTACGAGGTGGCACTGCGGGACGGGACGGTGGAAGCCGTGTCCAATCCCGCCAAGCTTCCGGACCCGGCACGCATCGCGGAAATCCGCGAGCCGATCATCGCCACCACCCTGTTCGTGCCCCAGGAGTACGTCGGCCCGGTCATGGCGCTCTGCACCGAAAAGCGCGGGGTGCAGACCAACCTCCACTACGCGGCGCGCCACGTGGTGATGTCGTTCGATCTTCCGCTCAACGAGGTGGTGCTCGACTTCTTCGACCGGCTGAAATCCATGACGCGCGGCTTCGGTTCGATGGACTACGAGTTCAAGGAATATCGGCCCGCCGACGTCGTGCGGCTCGATGTGCTGGTCAACGGCGACCGGGTGGACGCCCTGTCCAGCATGGTGCACCGGGAAGTGGCGCAGCGGCGCGGACGTGAGCTGGCGGCCCGGCTGCGCGGGCTGATTCCGCGCCAGATGTTCGACGTCGCCATCCAGGCCGCCATCGGTGCGAACATCGTCGCGCGAGAGAACGTGAAGGCGCTTCGCAAGAATGTGCTCGCCAAGTGCTACGGCGGCGACGTGACGCGCAAGCGCAAGCTGCTGGAAAAGCAGAAGGAAGGCAAGAAGCGGATGAAACAGGTCGGCTCGGTGGAAATCCCGCAGGAAGCGTTCCTCGCGGTACTGCAGCGCGACGGGAGCTGAGCCGTGAGCTTCGCGCTGTTCCTGCTCCTCCTGCTCGTGGTGACCGGCGCGGTCTGGGCGCTGGAGGCGGCATGGCTGCGCCGGCGCCGACCGGACGGGCGCAAGCAGCCGTGGTGGGTCGAGTACTCGGTGAGCTTCTTCCCCGTCATCCTGATCGTGTTCCTGCTGCGCTCCTTTCTCGTGGAGCCCTTCAAGATCCCTTCGGGCTCCATGGTGCCAACCCTGCTGGTCGGCGACTTCATCCTGGTCAACAAGTTCGCCTACGGAATCCGGCTGCCGGTGGCCAATGTCAAGGTGCTCGAGGTAGGCAGCCCACAGCGCGGCGACGTGATGGTGTTCCGGTTTCCCGAGGATCCTTCGCTCGACTACATCAAGCGCGTCGTGGGACTCCCCGGCGACCGGATCGTCTATCGCGACAAGCGGCTGACCATCAACGGGCAACCGGTGCCGCAGCGCCAGATCGACGACTATCTGGCACGCGAGCGCGTGCAGATGTACCGTCGGTACGTCGAGACGCTGGGCAAGGTCGAGCACCAGATCCTCGTCGACCCCGATGCCCCCCCGTACGTGCCCCAGGTCCACGCTTTTCCGCATGTGGGAAATTGCAACTACAATAAGAGCGGGCTGGAATGCACGGTCCCGGCGGGGCACTATTTCATGATGGGCGACAATCGCGACAATTCGAGCGACAGCCGGGTGTGGGGCTTCGTGCCGGACGAGAACATCGTCGGCAAGGCGTTCTTCGTCTGGCTCAATATCGGCGAGCTGAGCCGATTCGGGCCGTTTCACTGAACCGGCTTCCTCAGAGGAGATCGACCATGCGCGCGCGGCAAACAGGCGTCACGCTGTTGGGCTTGATCATAGGTTCGTTCGTGCTCGTGCTGGTGGCACTGCTCGCGATGCGGCTGCTGCCTTCGTACATCGAGTACTTCTCGATCAAGAAGGCCGTGGTGAGCATCTCCAAGGAACGCGAGGCCACGCCCAGCGATCTGCGCCGGGCCTTCGAGAACCGCTCGGCGATCGACGATTTCCAGTCGGTCAAAGCGAAGGACCTCGAGATCAGCAAGCAGGGCAACGGGTATCTGATCACGGCGCAGTACCGCAGGGAGGTCCCGTTGTTCGCGAACATCGGCGTCTACATCGACTTCGACGTGTCGTCGCAGTAGGTCGGGGGTCCCGGCGGCTTGCCCCGCATCGACGCCCTGGAGCTGCGGCTCGGGTACGCCTTTCGAAGCAAGGCGCTGCTCGAGCAGGCGCTCACGCACCGCAGTTTCGGCGCGCCCCACAACGAACGGCTGGAGTTCCTGGGCGATGGCGTGCTCGGCTGCGTGGTCGCGCAGGCCCTGGTCGAGAAGTTCCCGGAGGCGAGCGAGGGCGAGCTGTCGCGATTGCGCGCCAGCCTGGTCCGGCGCGAGTCGCTCGCGGCGGTGGCCCGGGAAATCGGCTTGCCCGCGCATGTGCGCCTGGGCCGGGGAGAAGGCGCGAGCGGCGGAACCGGACGTCCATCGATTCTCGCCGACGCCCTGGAGGCCCTGTACGGCGCCGTGCTGCTCGACGGCGGCTACGAGGCGGCGCGGGGAGCGGTGCTGGCGACGCTCTCGGCTTCTCTCGCGACGGCGGATGAGCGGGCCACGGCGAAGGACGCCAAGACGCGGCTGCAGGAGGCCTTGCAGGCACGCCGCCACGGTCTGCCGCGCTACGAGGTCGTCGCCACCCACGGCGCGGCGCACGCCCAGCGGTTCGATGTCGAGTGTACGGTGGCGGGCCTGGACCTCCGGGCGCGCGGCAGCGGCAGTTCGCGGCGGTCCGCTGAGCAGCAGGCGGCCGAGGCGCTGCTAAGACGGCTGGGGCCGTGAGCGCCTTTCGCAGTGGCAGCGTCGGTTTGATCGGCCGGCCGAACACCGGCAAGTCGAGCCTGCTCAACCGCCTGCTCGGGCAGAAGCTGGCGATCGTTTCGCCCCGCGCCCAGACGACTCGCCACCTGCTGACCGGGGTACTGAACCTGCCGGACGGCCAGATCGCCTTCGTCGATGCGCCCGGATTCCAGACGCGGCATCGCAGCCTGCTCAACCGCTCGCTCAACCGGCGCGCGGGCGAGGCCGCGCGGGATGCCGACGTCGCGGCCTTCGTGGTCGAGGCGCTGCGCTTCGGCGTCGACGATCGCTCCGCGCTGGCGCGGATTTCGGCCGACCAGCGGGTCGTGGCCGTCGTCAACATGGTGGACAAGGTGCGGCCTGTGAGCCGGCTGCTGCCGTACCTCGAGCGACTGGCCGCGGAGCGGCCCTTTGCGGCGGTGGTGCCGGTGTCGGCCGCGACCGGCCGGAACCTGCCGGAGCTGCTCCGCGTGCTCCTCGCGCTGCTCCCCGAAGGCCCGCCGATGTATCCGGAGGATCAGCTGACCGACCGGGATGAGCGCTTCTTCGCCGCGGAGCTGCTGCGCGAGAAGATCTTCCGCGAGCTCGGCGAGGAGCTTCCGTATCACTGCGAGGTGATCGTCGAGCGCTTCCGGGAAGAGGGCCGGCTGCGGCGCATCGAGGCGACGCTGTGGGTGGAGCGCGAGGCTCACCGCCCGATCGTGCTGGGTGCGGGCGGCGCGCGCCTCAAGCGCATCGCGTCGTCCGCGCGGCGCGACATGGAGCGGATGTTCGGCGGAAAAGTGTTTCTGCAGACCTGGATCAAGGTGAAGTCGCGCTGGTCGGAGGACGAGCGCCTGCTGCGCGAGCTCGGTTACGCGTGACGCGCCGCAAGACCGAGCAGGAGCCGGCCTTCGTCCTGCATACGTATCCCTACAAGGAGTCGAGCCTCATCGTCGAGGTCTTTTCGCGGCACGCCGGTCGCATCGCGCTGCTCGCGCGCGGCGCGCGCCGTGCGCGCTCGGCGATCCGGGGGACCCTGCTGTCGTTCCATCCGCTGCGGCTGGGCTGGACGGGCGTCGCCGAGCTTCCGACCCTGACGGCGGCCGAGTGGTCGGGAGGCTATCGCGCGCTCGCCGGGATCGGCCTGATGTGCGGCTTCTATCTGAACGAGTTGCTGCTGCGCCTGCTGCCCCGCGAAGATCCCCACGAGGCGTTGTTCGACGCCTATGGGGAGACCCTGGCCTTGCTGGGGGGCGCCGGGGAGCAGGCGCCGCTCCTGAGGCGCTTCGAGCTCAGTCTGCTGCGGGAACTCGGGTATGCTCCGCCGCTCGACCGCGAGGCGGGCAGCGACGCGCCCGTGACGGCAGCCCGGCACTATGCCTATGCGTCTGAGACGGGCCCGCGAATGATCGAGGCCGAGGCGGGGGCTGCCGCTGGGGAGGAGGTGGTGGTCTCCGGCCAGACGCTGCTCGACATGGCGCAGGGCGATTTTTCGCGCCCGCAGACGCGCGAAGAGTCGCGCCGCCTCATGCGGCGCCTGATCGCCGAGCGGCTCGCGGGCAAGGACCTGTACACACGCGACGTGCTGAGGGAGCTGCAGGACCTATGATCGAGCTGGGCGTCAACGTCGACCACGTGGCAACCGTGCGCCAGGCGCGCCGGACCTACGAGCCCGACCCCGTGTGGGCCGCGGTCGAGGCGCACCTGGGCGGCGCGGACGGCATCACCGTGCATCTGCGCGAGGACCGCCGCCACATCCAGGACGAGGACGTACGGCGGCTGCGCGAGCTGACGCACATCAAGCTGAACCTGGAGATGGCGGCCACCGCCGAGATGGTGGCCATCGCCGCGCGCATCCGGCCGGAAATGGCCATGCTGGTCCCCGAGGGGCGCCACGAAATCACCACGGAAGGCGGGCTGGACGTCGTCGCTCACGAGGCGACGCTGCGCGACGCCGTCGCGCGCCTGGCCGAGGCGGGCATCGTCGTTTCCGTATTCATCGACGCGGACCCGCGGCAGGTGGAGGCATCGCGGCGCATCGGCGCTTCGGTCTGTGAAGTGCACACGGGTCCCTACGCGCACGCATTCCACGCCAAGGGCCGAGACGCGGAATCGCCCGCCGTGGTCGCGGAGCTGGACAAGATCCGAACCGCCGGCGAGAGCATCCGCGCGCTGGGAATGCGCTTCAATGCGGGGCACGCGCTCAACTATTTCAATGTGCAGCCGGTCGCGAGTCTGCGCGGCCTGCGCGAGCTGCACATCGGTCACGCCATCGTCAGCCGGGCGGTCTTCGTCGGCATGCGCGAGGCCGTGCGCGAAATGAAGCAGCTGATGCGGCAGGCCGCCGCTTGATCTACGGCGTCGGGACCGACCTGATCGAGATCCCGCGCATCGAGCGTGCGCTGGGCCGGTTCGGCGAGCGCTTCGCCGAACGCATCCTGTGCGAGCCGGAGCTGCGCCGTTTTCGCGCGCACGCGCGCCCCGCGTCCTACCTTGCCAAGCGGTTCGCGGCCAAGGAGGCGTTTACCAAGGCGCTCGGCACGGGCATCCACGCGCCCGCCAACTGGCACGGCGTGTGGGTCGTGAATCTGCGCTCCGGCAAGCCGGAGCTCCAGTATTCCGAGGCGCTGGCGGCGCTGCTGCAAACCCGGGGCATTCGCCGCGCGCATCTCACGCTCACCGACGAGCGCGGCATGGCCGCCGCGACCGTGATCCTCGAATGCGACGCGTAAGGTCGCGACTGCCCCTCGGCCCGGTGATGCTCGACCCGATCGGCACCGCGCTCACCGAGGACGACGTGCGGCGCCTGCGTCACCCGGCCGTGGGCGGCGCAATCCTCTTCGCCCGCAACTTCGAGAGCCCGGCGCAGCTCACGGCCCTGACCGAGGACATCCATGCGTTGCGCGAACCGGCGCTGCTGATCGGCGTCGACCACGAGGGGGGGCGGGTGCAGCGCTTCCAGGCAGGCTTCACGCGCCTGCCGCCGATGCGACTGCTGGGTGAAGCGTGGGATCGGGACCGCGAGACCGCGAGCAAGGCGGCGCACGGCGCAGGCTACGTGATGGGCGCGGAGCTCTCGGTGCATGGCCTGGACTTCAGCTTCGCGCCGGTGCTCGACCTCGACTACGGATCGAGCTCGGTGATCGGCGACCGCGCGCTGCACTACGATCCGCTGGCCGTCGGCGCGCTCGCGGCCGAGCTGATCCGTGGCATGGGGGAGGGCGGCATGGCCGCGGTCGGCAAGCATTTCCCGGGACACGGCTTTGCGGCCGCCGACTCGCACGTGGCCCTGCCTCGCGACGAGCGGCCGCTGGCGGAGCTCATGCGCAAGGATCTCGCGCCCTACCGGCGCGCGATCGCAGCGGGCCTGTCGGGCATCATGCCGGCGCATGTGGTCTATCCGCGAGTTGACGATACTCCGGCGGGCTACTCGCCGGTCTGGCTGCGGGACGTGCTAAGGGCCCAGCTCGGGTTCGACGGCCTGATCTTCAGCGACGACCTCTCGATGGAGGGTGCCCGCACCGCCGGTGGCGTGGTCGAGCGGGCCCAGGCGGCGCTTCGCGCCGGTTGCGACATGGTGCTCCTGTGCAACGACCCCGACGGCCAGGAGCGGCTGCTCGGCGGCCTCGGCGCGATGCCGCTGGAAGACGCGACTCGCGCCGAGCGGATGCGTCACCGCGGCGGCGCCGACTTGCGACGGCGCGTCGCCTACCGGGAAGCGCTCGCCGCCTTGGCGCAGGCGGCGCGGCCGACGGCCTAGGCGCGCTCCATGTAGGTCCCTTCGTTGGTGTCGATCTTGATCTTCTCGCCCTTGCTGATGAAGGGCGGCACCTGGACCGTGATGCCGGTCTCCATGGTGGCGGGCTTGAAGGTGTTCGTCGCCGTCGCGTTCCGGATGCCCGGCTCGGTATCCACCACCGTCAGCACCACCGTGGGCGGGATCTCGATGCCGATGGCCCGGCCGTTGTAGAAGTTGATCTGCACGTCCGCGTTGGGCAGCAGGTAGCCGGCCTGCCCCTCCAGGAAGTCGGCCGGCAGCGTCAGCTGCTCGTAGTTCTCCTGGTCCATGAAGACGTAGCCGGCGCCGTCCTGGTACAGGTACTGCATCGCGCGCGCGTCCACGTAGGCGCGTTCGACCTTGTCTTCCGTGCGAAAGCGCTGGTTGGTCTTGGTGCCCGATTCGATATCCTTCATTTCGACCTGCATGAAGGCGCCGCCGCGGCCGCCCACGTGCACGTGATAGCACTTGAGCACGCGCCAGACGCGCTTGTCCCATTCGATGAGGTTGCCTACGCGGATTTCGACGGCAGAGACCTTGGCCATGGCGATTCACAGTGCGGAAAAAGGCGCGAATTCTACACTGATTGCACAGCCCGGCGCTAGAATGACCGCTCGCATGGAAACCGCGCAATTCGACGCCAAGCGCTTCGTGGCCGGGTTGCCGAACCTGCCGGGGGTGTACCGCATGCTGGGCGCGGCCGGCGAGGCGCTGTACGTCGGCAAGGCGCGGGATCTGCGCAAGCGCGTGTCGAGCTACTTCCAGAAAACCGTGGAGAGTCCGAGGATCCGCCGCATGCTCGGGCAGGTCGCACGCATCGAGGTCACCGCCACGCGCTCCGAAGACGAGGCGCTGCTGCTCGAGAACAATCTCATCAAGAGCCTGGCGCCCCGGTACAACATCGTCTTCCGCGACGACAAGTCGTACCCGTACCTGATGATCAGCGGCCACCGGTATCCGCGGCTGGGGTTCCACCGGGGCGCGCGCGACTCCCGCCATCGCTTCTTCGGACCGTTTCCGCATGCGCATGCCGTGCGGGAGAGCATCCAGCTGCTGCAGCGGGTGTTCCGGCTGCGAACCTGCGAGGACACCGTATTCGAGAATCGCTCGCGACCCTGCCTCCTGCACCAGATCCGGCGATGCACCGCACCCTGCACCGGGCTGATCGGGGAGCCCGAGTACGCGGAGAGCGTCGAGCATGCGGCGTTGTTCCTGCGCGGCCGTGAGGACGACGTGGTGCGGCGCCTGACCGAGCGGATGCAGACGGCCTCCGACGAGCAGCAGTACGAGGTGGCGGCCATGCTTCGCGACCAGGTGCGGGCGCTCGCCCGCGTGCAGGCCCGGCAGTACGTCGAATCCGAGCAGGGGGTCGAGGCCGACGTGGTGGCCTGCGTCGCGCAGGCGGGCGCGGTGTGCGTGAACCTCGTGATGATCCGCGCGGGCCGGCACGTGGGCGACCGGAGCTTCTTTCCCGCCAATGCCGATGCCGCGGATGCCGCCGAGGTTCTGCTGGCCTTTCTCGAGCAGCACTACCTGGAACATCCGCGACCGCCGCTGGTGCTCGTGGACCAGGCCGTCGAATACGACGCGGTGATCCCGCAGCAGGGGGAACGCCGGGTCTGGGTCCTGATGGCGCAGAAGAACGCGCAGCTGGCACTCGAGCAGCGGGCGCGAGAGCGGGGCGCCCAGGAGCTCCGGCTCGGCGCGCTGCGGCAGGCCCTCGGCCTGCCGGATACGGCCGAGCGCGTCGAATGCTTCGACATCAGCCACACGATGGGCGAGGCGACCGTGGCCTCCTGCGTCGTGTACGACCGGCACGCCATGCAGAAAGGCGAATACCGGCGCTTCAACATCCGGGACGTGACACCGGGCGACGACTATGCCGCGATGCGCCAGGCGCTGGCGCGCCGCTACGAGCGCGTCAGCGTGGAAGGTGGAAAGGTCCCCGACCTCATCCTGGTGGACGGCGGCCAGGGACAGGCGAGCGCGGCCCGGGCGGCACTCGCCGAAATCGGCATGAACGATGTCAGCGTGGTCGGCGTGGCGAAGGGCCCTGAACGCAAGCCGGGGCTGGAGGCGCTGGTGCTGGAAGGCGAGGGGCTCGTCGTGCGCCTTGCGGCGAACGACCCGGGATTGCACCTGATCCAGCAGATCCGCGACGAGGCGCACCGCTTCGCGCTGGTCGGACACCGGGCGCGCCGCGCCAAGTCGCGCACCTCATCGGCGCTCACGCAGATTCCCGGCATCGGTGCGCAGCGCCGGCAGCGCATCCTGGCGCATTTCGGCGGACTGCGGGAAGTGCAGGCGGCGGCGGTGGACGAGCTCGCGCAGGTGGAAGGCATCAGCCGGCCGCTGGCCGAGCGCATCTACAAGGCCCTGCACTGATGCCGTTGAACGCGCCGAACGTGGTCACGTGGCTGCGCATCTTGCTCATCCCGCTCCTTATCGCGGTGTTCTATTTGCCCGACGCATGGCTGTCGTCTTTCGGGAAGAACGTCTCTGCCTGCGCAATCTTCATCGTCGCCGCGCTCAGCGACTGGCTGGACGGGTATCTGGCCCGGGCCCTGAACCAGACCTCCGCGTTCGGTGCGTTCCTCGATCCGGTCGCCGACAAGCTCGTCGTCGCCGCAGCGCTCGTCATGCTGCTGAAGTTGGGCCGGGTGGAGCCCGTCATCGCCCTGATCATCATCGGACGCGAGATCGCCATCTCGGCGCTGCGGGAATGGATGGCGCGCCTCGGCCAGTCGGCGAGCGTGGCGGTGGCCTACGTCGGCAAGGTGAAGACGGCCAGCCAGATGGTGGCGATTCCGCTCTTGCTGTTCCACGGCGACGTGCTGGGGCTGTTCAGCGCGCAGCGGCTGGGGACCCTCCTCATCTACGTCGCGGCGGCGCTGACCGTGGTTTCCATGGTGCATTACCTGCGCCGCGCCCTGCCTTATGCGAGGGGATAAGCTATAATTCCCGGCCCCGATACGCGGGAGTAGCTCAGTTGGTAGAGCGCAACCTTGCCAAGGTTGAGGTCGCGAGTTCGAGACTCGTCTCCCGCTCCAGTTTAGGCTAGGGAAGGCGCTCGCGCCTTCCCGTCTCAAGCGCATCCCCGGGGCGGGATGGCAGAGTGGTCATGCAGCGGCCTGCAAAGCCGTCTACGCCGGTTCGATTCCGACTCCCGCCTCCACCGCACGTCCGCCCGGGTGGCGAAACTGGTAGACGCAAGGGACTTAAAATCCCTAGGCCGCAAGGCCGTACAGGTTCAAGTCCTGTCCCGGGCACCAAGCTTCGGGCCGGCGGTTGAGGCTAGGCCGGGGCGAGCATCAGGCGTATGCGGTTGCGCCCGAACACGTACGCATAGTCGCGGGACTTGGCCAGTTCCTTGGTCAACAGGACGCCGAGACCCCCGATCCGGCGCATGCTGACGGTCGTATCGGGCGCCGGGGCGGCCGCCTCAGCCAGGGCCGAGTACGGATTAAAGGGCGGGGCCTTGTCCTCGTAGATCAGCTGCACCGTGTCGCTGCCCCGCGACACGGTCACCCAAACCGGTGCGTCGCAGTCGCCCCGATGGCCGTGGCGAACGGTATTGGTGAACAATTCCTCGACAACCAGGTTGAGCCTCAGGCACGCTTCCCTCGGTAACCCGGCGCCGGCGCAGAACTTTTCCAGGAATGACTGCATGGGCCGAAGCTGGTCCAGGCGTGCAAGAAATTGTTCGGTGCGGAGGGTGTTCACGGCGGCGTCGGCAGTCCCGGAGCATTATAAAATCCCGTTCAGAGATTGGGAGGGTCCCATGCGGCACCTAGCAGTGGCAGCAGTCCTGGCGTTCGCGGTGGCGGGCTTTGCGCGCGCCGAGGACGTCGGCCAGATCAAGGTCGCGAAGGGCACCGTCCACGTCGAGCGCGACGGCAAGCAACTGCCGGCCTCGGTGGGAATGCCCATTCGTCAAGCCGACAAGCTGATTACCGGCGCCGACGGCTCGGCCGGGGTCACGTTCACCGACAACAGCCTCCTGTCCACCGGTCCGAACAGCGTGCTCGTCGTCGACCACTACACCTTCGACACGCGCACGCACGTTGGGCAGTTCGACGCGTCGCTGAAGAAGGGATCGCTGGCGGTCGTCTCGGGCAAGATGGTCAAGCAGACCCCCGGCGCGATGCGCGTGCGCACGCCGGCGGCGATCATGGGCGTGCGCGGCACGGACTTCGTCGTGCAGGTGGACGACCCCGCCAAGTAGAACATGGGGGCCGTGATCGTCGCGCTCGTCGGGGCGCTCATGGTCCTCATCAGCAGCAGCGGGGAACGTCTGGGGAACGAGCGGGTTGTCGTGCTCCGCTCGGCGGACGGGCATGTCGGCATGGTGGTCGTCGAGCGGGGCGGGAAGCGCGTCGTGCTCAACGAGGCCTACGCCTCCAGCGATATCGTCGACGGCGGTGCGCCAGAGCGCCGGATCCTGACCTCCGCCGAGGTGCGCTCGGAATTCTCGGCCGCGCTGATGGCCCTGCCGGAGCTGCCGAAGACATTCCTCGTGTACTTCAACGAAGGCACCGACGAGCTCACACCCGAGTCGCGCGCCGAATTCGAGAAGATCCTTGCAGAGATTCGCGATCGCAGCGGGCCGGACATCCTGGTCATCGGGCATACCGACCGGCTTGCCTCGGACGATTACAACGACCGGCTGTCGCTGCAGCGGGCGCAACGCGTGCGCGACGAACTGATCAAGCTCGGCATTCCGGCCGACCGCATCCGTGCCGCGGGTCGAGGCGAGCGCGAGCCGCTGGTGGCGACCCCCGACGGCGTTTCGGAGCCCCGCAACCGGCGCGTAGAGATCAACGTCCGCTGAGTCGCCCGCCGGCGCGCTAGGCGGGACCTCGCCAGCGCAGGCAGAGCAGCGTCAGGTCGTCGGAGGCCTCCGCATCGCCGACGAATTGCCGGACATCCGCGCGCACGGCCGAGAGCATGGCCTCGGGCGAAGCGTCGGGCGGCACGGACTCCAGCACCCGGCGCAGGCGCCCGGCGCCGTAGAGCTCGCCCGCGGCATTCATCGCCTCGGTGACCCCGTCCGTCACCACGCAGACCCATTCGCCCGGTACGAGCTGGTGCCGCGCCATCGGGTAGTCGAATCCCTCCACCACGCACAGCGGCGGCCCGCCTTCATGCTCGAGCCGCGCAATGCGCTGCCCCGGCGCGCCTGCGAAGGGCGGCTCATGGCCGGCGTTGCTGAACTGCAGCTCGCCCGTGCGGGCGTCCAGAATGCCGGCAAAGGCGGTAATGAACAGGGATTCGGGGTTCTCGCGGGAGACTTCGCTGTTGGCCCGCAGCATGACGCGCGCCAGGTCCTCCCCGCGCCGCGCCGCGCTTTTCAACAGCGTCTTGGACAGCGCCATGAACAGGCTTGCCGGCAGCCCCTTGCCTGATACGTCCGCGACGATGAAGAACAGCCGGTCGCGGTCGACCATGAAGCAGTCGTAGAAATCCCCGCCGACCGAGCGGGCGGGCTCGAGCAGCGCGTCGATCGCGAAGCGCGGTTCCCGGGCAAACAGTTCTCCTGGCGCCGGCAGCAGGCCCATCTGGATGCGGCGCGCCGATTCGAGCTCCCCCGACACACGCGCGGCCTGCTCCCGCAACCGCCGCCGCTGCTCGTCGGCCTCGCTGAGCGCCTCGGCCAGCACCACGCCGAACACGACGGTCGCGGCGATGGCCGGCCAGGCGACATCGATCAGCAGGCCTTCGACCAGGAAGGCCTCGATGCCGAGTGCGGCCAGAAGCAGCACCGTGCACGCGTAAAGCACGATGGCCGTGCCCACGCCGAGCGCGGGCACCGCGAAAGCGAAGGCGAGGGCGGTCAGCGCCGTCAGGCCGAGCTCGAGACCATGCAAAGCGGCCGGCCGGCGCAGGAACGCGTGATCGAAGATCTGCTCCAGGATCTGGGCGTGGATCTCCACGCCGGGGACCCGATCGCCGAGCGGGGTGCTCTGGTAGTCGAGCAGTCCGATGCCGGTAACGCCGACCAGCACGAGCCGCTGCTCGAGGGTCTCCGGGTTCAGCTCGCCCGAGAGCGCTTCGGCCGCGGACACGAACCGATCGGGATCGTGCGGTCCGTAGCGGATCCAGAATTGCCCGTCGTTCTGCGCCGGTATCGTGACATCGGCGACGCGCACGTCGACCTGATCGCGCCCATGGCCCTGGAGAACGATCGGTCCACCAGTGGCGACCCGCAGCATTTCCACGCTGAGCGAGGGCACCACCACCTCGCCGATGCGCGCCACGGCCAGCGCTCGCCGGATCACGTTGCTCTCCGGATCGACGCTCAGCAGGCCGTGCCCGGCCGCCGCCTGATCGATCTCCGGGAGGCTCTGCAGGTGCCCGGGAAAATAGCGCAGCGAGAGCGACGGCGCATCCCTGATCAGTACCGGCGGGGCAGGCGGGGGGCGGGGGAAGCGCGGGTCTCGTGATTCGATGCCGGCAATGCCAAGCACGACCGGGCGTCCACGAAGGGCGTCCGCCAGCATGGCGTCGTTCGAAGGCAGCGCGCGCAGGCGGCGCGCGACCCCGGGCGAGAGTTCCTCCACTTCCCGCGCCACGGCGGCGGGCGAAAAGCGGTCGGGCTCCGGGAACAGCAGGTCGACGCCGATGGCCGCCGGCCGCGCCGCGGCGATCTGCTCGAGCAGCCTGGCCAGCCGCGTGCGCGGCCAGGGCCACTGCCCGTAGCGTTCGAGCGCGGCTTCGTCGATGGCCACGATGACCGCCGGCGCGCTGCGCCGCTCGCGCGGGAAGATCCGCTGGTAGGTATCGAACAGCGCGTGGCGGAGCCCCCGCACGGCGGGCGGCTCCTCCCACAGCAGCACCAGCAGCGCGACGAGCAGCGCGAGCGGTCCGGCCCGCCGGGTCCACTCCGCGCTCAGACGTCCACCTCCAGACCGTCATAGGCGGCGGAAATCCGCAGCGGGCGCGTGCCGCGGGTCAGCTCCTCGAAGCGCCGCGTTTCGCGCAGCACGCCCTCGATGGTGGCGTCGTCGTAGGACGGTTCGTGGTGGAACAGCACCAGGTGCTTCACGCGCGCCATCTGGCACAGCTCGACACCGATGATGTTGCTGGAATGGCCCCAGTCGGCCTTGACGGAGATCGCGTCCGCGAGCGAGTACATCGCATCGAAGATGACGAGGTCGGCGCCGTGGAAGAAGCGCACGAAGCGCTCGGTCTGCGCGCGATTCTCGAGCTTGTGCTCCGAATCCGTCGTATACACGACGGCCTTGCCCGCCTGCTCGAAGCGGTAGCCGAAGGAATCGCCCGAATGCATCTGCGGTGCCGGCGTCACCGTCACCCCGCCGATCTCGTGGCTGCGGCCGGGCACCAGCCTGACGAACTCGATATCGGCGGCAAGTTGGGAGAACTCCACCGGGAAGCAGGGAGGGGCCTGTTGCAGCCGGAAGGCGTGCTCGAGGGTGTCGTGGCATCCGTGGATGCGGATGCGCGTGCCCGGCGCATAGGCCGGCCCGAAGAACGGGAAGCCCATGATGTGGTCCCAGTGCACATGCGACATGAACACGTTGATGGCGGCCGGCTTGCCCGACTGGCGGGCCAGGACGTGGGCGCCGAAGGGACGTGCGCCGCTCCCCATGTCGCAGACGAAGTAGTCCTCGCCGCCGGTTTCGATCTCGACGCACGGCGAGTGGCCGCCAAAGGTGTGCGTCAGCGAGAAATCCAGGCTCGAGGTGGCGAAGTCGTAGGCTTCGCCGACCGTGGCGAAGCGCCGCCCCTCGGCGCGAAACAGCGCCTGGGCCACCTTGTCGCGAATGTCCGCGGAGGTCAGCGCGACGGGGATCGAGCCGCGCGTGCCCCAGAACCGGACGCGCACCCCAGCTATCCCCGGTCGAACGCGGCGGCGGCGGCGGGCGAAAGCGCGGCCAGGGCGTCGCGCACCTTCGGGTAGGCGTCGAACACGAGGTTGAACCGCGCGATCTGGAAGATCTCGGCCACCACAGGCTGCATGGCCGCGATCACGATGCGGCTGTTCTGCGCCTTGGCCTGCTTGGCCGCCAGCATGAAGCAGCGCAGGCCCGCGCTCGACACGTATTCCAGGCCGGACAGGTCGAGCACCAGGGACAGCTGCTCCCGGGCGGAGCGCTCGAGGTGCGGCGCCAGCTCTTCGCGGAACGACTCGCAGTTGTCGTGATCCAGCCGGCCGGTCGGCGCGAGGACCAGCGCGTTTTCGAACAAGCGGTGGGCGAGGGGCATGGGGTCGGGTTTCCGGGCGCTATTGTCGACAAACCGGGCGTCTGCGGCAACCGTTAGAATGCCGCCCATGCGCGTCCGCGACGAGCAGCGCACGCAACGCGCCGCGCGCTGGCTGGTTCGTCAGCACCTGGCGCGACTGGCCTCGCGGCCGATCCCGGCCGCCCTTGCGCCTCGCGACCTTGCGCAGGCGTACGCGGTCCAGGACGCCTTCGTTGCGCTCAAGGCTGCCCAGTGCGGGCCGGTCGTGGGCCACAAGATCGCCCTCACGTCGCCCCAGATGCGTTCCATGGTCGGGCTGGATACGCCGATTGCGGGGCGGCTGCATGCGCGCCAGCTGGTCGGCGGGGCGGCCAGCGTGCGCGCGGCCGACTACGGCCGCCTGCTCGTGGAGTTCGAGATCGGCTTCCGCCTGGGAGCTTCGCTCGCGCCGCGGGCCCTGCCCTACAGGCGCGAGGAGGTGGCCGCGGCCGTTGCCGCCGCCATGCCGGCGCTCGAACTGGCGGACGACCGGGGCGCGGATTACGCGACGCTCGCTGCGCGCGCCTATGAGCTCGCCGCGGACAACGTCTGGAACGAAGGAGCGGTGCTGGGGGTGCCGGTCACGACATGGCGCTCCCTGGACCTTGCGGCGCTGCATGGGGTCGCACGCATCAACGGCGCCGTCGTCGGCGAAGGCCGGGGCGCCGACGCGATGGGCCATCCGCTCGATGCGCTGTGCTGGATTGCCAACCACCTGTCGGCCCGGGGCCAGGCCCTGCGGCGCGGGGATATCGTCATCTGCGGCAGCCTGGTCACTTCCAAGTTTCCGGCAGCCGGCGATGTCCTTCGCTTCGATGCGGGGGCGTTGGGCGCGGTCGAGCTGCAGGTGACCTGAAGCGCCTCAAAGGCGCTTCTTCAGCTCCTGCTTCTGCACCTTGCCGAGCGCGTTCTTGGGCAGCGCATCGGCGAAGACCACGCGCCGAGGGTGCTTGTAGCGGGCGAGCCGGTCCCGGAACAGCGCCAGGACGCTGGGCTCATCGAGCGTCGCCCCCTCCCGACGGACCACCACGGCGCACGCCGTTTCTCCCCACTTCGCGTCGGGCATGCCGACGACGGCGGACTCCGCGATCGCCGGGCAATCGGCCAGCACATTCTCCAGCTCGGCCGGGTAGATGTTCTCGCCGCCTGAAATGATCACGTCCTTGGAGCGGCCCATGATCCAGTAGAAGCCTTCCTCGTCGACCCGCGCCAGGTCCCCGGAATGGAACCAGCCATCGCCGTCCAGCGCCGCCGCGGTCGCCGCGGGGTCGTTCCAGTAGCGCCGCATCACGTTCGGCCCGCGCACGCAGATCTCCCCCTCCAGCAGCTTGACCTCGCAGTGCGCTGCGGCCTTGCCGGTGCTGCCGACCTTGCGCGATGCATCCTCGCGGGTCAGCACGATCGCGATCGGCGAGGTCTCGGTCGAGCCGTAGATCTGGCCGACCGGGACCCCTCGCGCATGGAACACGCGGATCAGCGAGTCGGGCACCACCATGGACCCCGTGTATACCAGCCGCAGGCTCGACAGGTCGGTCCGCGGCCATTCCGGGTGGGAGATGACGGCCTGCATGGTCGCGGGCACGAGCAGCGACAGACTCGGCCGGCGCGCCGCAACATCGGCCAGCCATCGCCCCGGTTCGAACCGGCGGTGCAGCGTCACCGTCGCGCCCGCGAGCAAGGCGGGCAGGGTCTGGTTGTTCAGGCCGCCGACGTGGAACATCGGCAGCGTGCTCAGCACGTGGTCGGCCTGGCCGAGATCGTGTGCATGGATGCTGTTGTAGCCGTTCCACAGCAGCGCCGATTGCGTGAGCACGGCGCCCTTCGGACGCCCGGTGGTGCCCGAGGTATAGACGATGAGCAGCTCGTCGTCATCCTCGCCCTGGGTCTCGATTCCGGCGGCGGCATCCAGCCGCCCCATGGGCACGCCCAGCGCGCGGGCCGCCTCGACATGCTCCGCGTCCGCGAACATCCAGCGCGGGGTGCAATCCGCCAGGATGTCGCGGTGCTCGGCCGCCGTGAGGCGCCAGTTGAGGGGCACCAGCAGGGCACCGCGCCGCGCCGCGGCCAGCAACAGCACGAGCATTTCCGGATCGTTGAAGCCGAGCCACGCGATGCGATCGCCCTTGGCGACCTCCAGCGCGCCTGCTGCCTCGACAATGCGCCTCCAGAGGCGGGCGTAGGTCCAGTCCTCGCCTTCGACATGCAGCGCCACGCGCGCCGGCGCGTGCCGCGCCCAGTACTCGACGATGCGCGAGAGATTCAAGTCAGTCGTCTTCGCCCGGCTCGTAGAGCGCTTCGCGACCGATCCGGTCCAGGCACAGCTCCGCTGTCCAGGGCAGCATCAGCGCCCCGCAGCGCGAGTCGCGATACAGGCGCTCGAGGGGCAGCGACTTCAGCATCGACTGTCCGCCGCAGGTGCGGATCGCGAGCCGGCAGAGGTCGTTGGCGTTCTCCATGATCGTGTACTGCGCCGCGTAGGCGCGCAGCCGGGCGTCCTTGGGGGGGTCGACGCGCGCGTCCTCCAGCATGCGCAGGAAGAGCGCGCGGGTCTGCTCGAGCGTCACCCACATCTCGGCCACGGCGATCTGCTTGGTGGGATACATGCGGCGCTTCACCGGCGGCATGCCCGGCACTTCGCCGCGCAGGTAGCGCACCGTGAACTCGTAGGCCGCGATGGCGATCCCCATGTAGGTGGGCGAGAGCGTCGTGAACATGTGGGGCCAGCGGCTTGCCGCCTGGAAGTACACGCCGCGCGGCATCATGGTGCCATCGTCGGCCACGAACACGTCCTTGAAGACCAGGGTGCGCGACACCGTGCCGCGCATGCCGAGCGGATCCCAGTCGCCGGTCACCGAGAGGCCGGGCGCATCGCCCGGGACCGCGAGGTAGAGCGTGTCGCGCATGGAGAGCTGCGGCTTGTTCTCCGTGCACAGGACGCCGTAGTAGTTCGCCGCGCCGGAGAGCGAGGCGAAGATCTTCTTGCCGTTGACCAGCCAGCCGCCCTCGACCTTGGCGGCGGTCGTGCCGAACGGCGCCTTGCCGGCGGCCGCCGCGCTGCCTTCCGAGAACGGCTGGGCGTATACCGCGCCCTGCCGGACCACGCGCTCGAAGTGCACGGCCCGGCAGCGCTCGTGCTCCCCGCGTTGCGCCGGCGTCATGTCGAGGTCGTCGGCCAGCAGCCCGGGCCACAAGGTCGAGCACGCATGCATGTTGAACGTCAGCGCGGTCGCGCCGCAGTACTTTCCCAGCGTTGCGGACACCAGCGAGTAGGTCCTGAGGTCGGCGCCCATGCCGCCGAACTTTTCGGGCACGCACAGGCCGAGCAGGCCGGCGGCGCGCAGCTCCGCGTAGTTCTCGAAGGGAAAGCTCGCCTCGCGGTCATAGCGTTCGGCGCGCGCCGCGAAGCGCGGGCCGAGCTCTTCGGCCAGGCCGATCAGCGTGCGTTGCCGGGCAGTCAGGGGGTAGTTCGAGCCGACGACGCCGTAGCGGGGATCGGGCGAGGGCAGGGCGGAGTCCATGCGGCGGCCTCAGAGCTGGTGGCGTTTCAGGAATGCGGCGAGGGCTTCACTGAAGGCTTCCGGCTGGTCCATCGGTCCGAGGTGGCCGCAGCCTTCCAGGCAGACATATTCGGCCCCCGGGATCCGGGCCGCCATCTTTTCCATGACCGCGGCCGGCGCGACCCGGTCGTCGCTTCCGGCGAGCACCAGCGTCGGCACCGAGATCGCGGCAAGGCGGGCCCGCTGATCGAACGTCGTCAGCAGGTGCACGGCCTTGCGATAGGTGTCGGGCGGCACCTCCGACATGACCCGCTGCGCCAGCGCGACCCCGTCCCCGCGCGAGCGCGTGCCCCGCATGGTCGGGATGACGCGCGCCGCAATTTCGGCCATGGTCTTGCCCTGCTCCAGGGGGGCAATGCGCGCGGCGATGAACTGGCGCGCAAAATCCGACCCCGCGCCGCCGAAGGAGGCGCTCGTGAAGCTCAGCACCAGCGCCCGGAAGCGCTCGGGAAAGCGCGTATAGGCTTCCTGGGCAACGAAGCCTCCCATGCTGTGGCCGACGACGACCGCGGGTTCCGCCGGAAGCCAGCGCAGCAGGGCGTCCGCGACCTGCGCAAGATCGTAGGGCTCGACCGTTGGGGATCCCCCGTAGCCCGGCTGGTCCCAGGCGCGCGCGTCATAGCCTAGCCCGGCGAAGTAGGGCAGCTGCCGGTCCCAGACTGCGTGGTTGCCGCCCACGCCATGCAGAAACGCCAGCGGCGTCACTCGGCGAGCCGCCCCTCGCGCACCACGGCCTTGCCGTCGAGCTCCACGGTGCAATGCCGGAAGGGCAGGTCGAAATGTCCCAGGGTGTGACGTCCGGCGACCTCGTTGGCGCCGGTCGAGTACAGGAAATTGCCGGCGAAAGCGCGCTGCTCGGTGCCGTTCACGTCGGCCCGGTCGTACATCACCAGCGCATCCCAGCGCGCCCGCTCGTTCATCCCCCAGCCGACATGGGACACGGCGTACGCCTCCCGATCGCCCCAGGCCGCGAGGTACTCGCGCATCAACTCGGCATCCAGGGAATCCCCCTCGATCCGCGTCACGTAATCGCCCTCGACGTGCAGGCGCACGGGCGCTTCCACGTACCGCTTGAAGGTCAGGTTGAGGTCGCCCGGTGCCAGCACCAGCGTGCCGTTGACAGATCCCGCCTTCGGAAAGCACAGACACAGGCCGCCGGGCCAGTGGGAGAGGGTGCCCGGCTTTTCCGTGTAACCCCAGACGCCGCCGACCCGGGCGCCCTCCACCCGGATCTCGAGCGCGGTGCCCGCCGGGGAGGTCACGGCCATGCGCCTCGCTTCGCGCAGCCTGCGCATCGCTCCCCTCACCTTCTCCTCGTCCGTGGGGGAGGGGGCCAGCCGCTCGAGCACGTCCGGGTGCTCGTTCGAGACGTAGAGGACCCGCGCGCCCCCGGCCAGAATCGCCGGCAGCTCGGCGGCGTGCATCAGGCCCTCGAGTGTGCAGTCGACGATGAAGCGCGACGCCGACAGGGCCTGGATGGCCGGCCCGAGCCCCTGGAGGGCCACGGAGGCACCGGTGGAGCGAATGGGAACGGGCGCGCTCTGGCGGGGCGTAGGCACGCTCACGTGAAACGGCCGCGCACCGAGGCGCAGGAGCGCGAGCTCGGCCAGCTGGACGTTGAGGGCGCGCGATTGAGACTCCGACAGCACGGCGCAGACGTCCGCTGCGGCGACCTTGCAGCGGCCGAACACCTCGGCGAACAGATCAATCCACTTGCCTTCGAGTCGGTCGGTCAGCATGTCGATGCAATCGTAATAGAATCTGCGCATGAAGATCTTCGACCTCCAGTGCGGCGCCGGGCACCGGTTCGAGGG
>DASUFW010000186.1:0-5095 GCA_036274335.1 Burkholderiales bacterium
CGCCATCGAGGAGAAGTCGATGCGCGGCGACCGGGCGGGCATCGACGGCCTCGCCGCGCAGCTCGAGGATTACCTCGCCCGGGTACAGCCCGAATACCGCTGACCCGCGTCGCCCGCCCTTAGCCGGGCGCCCCGACCTGCAGCCAGAAGGTCACCGGGCCGTCGTTCACCAGGCCGACCTGCATGTCGGCGCCGAAACGGCCGGTCGCCACTTCCCGATGCCGCACCCGGCATGCGGCGACGAAGGCTTCATAGAGGCGTTTGCCCTCCAGCGGTTCCGCCGCGCGCGAAAAACCCGCCCGGGTGCCGCTCGCAGTGTCGGCGGCGAGGGTGAACTGGGGCACCACCAGCAGGCCGCCCTCGAGCTCGGCCAGCGACCGGTTCATGCGTCCCGCCTCGTCGGGGAACATGCGGTAGCCGAGCACGCGCTCGGCCAGGCGCTGCGCCTCCCGCTCGCGATCGCCGCGCTCGATCCCGACCAGCGCGAGCACGCCGCGCCCGATGCGGCCCAGCTCCTCGCCCTCGACGGCCACGCGGGCCTCGGCGACGCGTTGCACGAGCGCGATCAAGCGATGATATCGGGGATGAGCCGGTCGCGAAGGCGCGCGATCAGGTCCTTCAGCAGGAGCTTCTTCTTCTTGAGGCGGCGCAGCTGAAGCTGATCCTGCAGGGGACTGCCGCCCAGCCGCTCGATGACGTCGTCGAGGTCGTGGTGCTCCGTTTCCAGCACCAGGATGCGTGCCTCGATCTGCACGCGCTCCTCCTCGGACAAGGGCTGGTTGCTCAAGGCTGTCCGCACCTCCTTCCCGGTGCATCCTAGCGCCTCGCCGCACGCGCGCCTAGGGGGTGTAGGCTCGCGCGCATGCGGCTGGTGAGCTGGAACCTGCAATGGTGCCGGGGGATGGACGGCGTCGTCGATCCGCGGCGCATCGCGCGCACGGCCCGCGAACTCGGCGACCCGGACGTGTGCTGTTTCCAGGAGGTCGCGCAGGGCTTCGATAGCCTTCCGGGCAGCAAAGGAGAGGACCAGGTGGCCGCCCTCCTGCAAGGCTTCCCTGGGTTCAGCGCGCACTACAGCTGTGGCGTCGACGTCGACCGGGCGGGCCGCCGCGCCCGCTTCGGGAACCTCATCCTGTCGCGCCTGCCGGTGGGCCGGGTGCTTCGACACGAGCTGCCCTGGCTCGCCGAGGACGGCGTGCCGAGCATGCCCCGCACCGCCCTTGAGGCCGTCGTGGAGGCGCCCTGGGGCCGCGTGCGCGTGACGACCACCCACCTCGAGTACTACTCGGCGGCGCAGCGCGCCGTGCAGGTGGCGCGACTGCGCGAGCTGAACGACGAAGCGACGCGGCACGCCCGCGCGCGCCCTTCGTCCCGCGAGGACGGCGGACCCTTCCATCCCGAGGCGCGCCCGGCCGCCGGCCTGCTGACGGGGGACTTCAACATGACCCCCGAGGATCCGCTGGTGGCGCTGCTCGGCGAGGACATGGCCGATGCCTGGACGACTGCGCATCCCGGCCGCGCGCATCCCCACACCTTCCGGATCGATTCGGCGGACGAGGCGCCCTACTGCTGCGACTTCGTCTTCCTGACGCGCGACCTGGCGACGCGGTTGCGTTCGGTGCGCGTGGACGCCGCGACCCGGGCGTCCGACCACCAGCCCGTCTTCGTCGAGCTCGCCTAGCCCCGCCCGCGCGCCTCGATGCGCGCGCGCAGGTCCTCCACCCGCTGTCGATTGACGCCGAAGTCGCGGCGACCGAGGCGCGACGCCGAGCGCACGTTCAGCACGCCTGCGCGCTCGTCGAAGGTGAACTCGAGGTCGTCGACGAATCCCAGCCAGCGGGACCGGAACTCGGCGTAAAGGTAAGTCGGCGCCTCGCTGATGACGCGCGCCCGCGGCGTGGATTCGACAGCGCGGCGCGCGGCGGCCATGGCCTGCGCGGGGCTCCCCCGGAACGCGATCGGCGCCACGTGGCGCTGGGCATCGCCGGGGTCACCCTGGCTGCAGACGCAGTTGAGCCGCCGTCCGCAGGAGGCAAGCCTCCCGTCCTTGACGCCGAGATTGCCGGGACGCTTGCCGGAGAGCATGGTGGGTTCTTTCGAGGTTGCCAGGTGGATGGCGAGGGCGCTCGCGGCGCCGAGCGCGAGGGCCAGGAACGTGACGAGCACGCGACGCCGCATGCGAAGCCGATGCTACCATCGGCGGGACGTTCGTCCCCGGGGGAGGAAAGCATGGAAATTTCCGCGCAACAGCTCGCCGAGCTTCTCGCCGGCATCGCGCGCGCGCAAGCGGCAGTGGTCAACGGCCTGGAGAGCGAGTTCGCCGGCGTGCGCAGCGGACGCGTGGTGCCGGCGGTGCAGAACGTCGCGCACCTTCGCGACCACCCGGAGCCGACCCTCGTCGACCTCCCGGTGCGCGTCCTGCTCTCCGCCATGGGCCCCGTCGGCCCGGACACGGCGGCGATCGCCCGCAACCTCGAGCGCCTCTGCGGCGCGCCCGGCGCCTAGAAGTCCTTCGGCTCGGCGGGGAACGCCGGCTTGCGCTTCTCGCGGTGCGAGGCGATGCCCTCGCGCACCTCGGGCCCCGTGAATCCCAGCATCTCCAGCGCGAGCGAGTTGTCGAAGGTCGGACCTGCCATCCGCAGCCAGTTGTTCAGGCTGTACTTGGTCCAGCGCAGCGCCGTCTGCGCGCCCGCCGCGAGCTTGCGCGCCACCTCCAGCGCCTTGGCCTGCAGCTCGGCCTCCTCGCACACCAGCGACACCAGCCCGATGCGCTCGGCCTCCTCGCCGGAGACCTGCTCGCAGGTCAGCAGGTAGTACTTCGCCTTGGCCATGCCGCAGAGCAGCGGCCATACGATGGCGGCGTGGTCGCCGGCGGCGACGCCCAGCCGCGTGTGGCCGTCGATGATGCGCGCGTTGCGCGCGGCGATCGACACGTCCGCGAGCAGTCCTGCCACCAGCCCTGCGCCGACCGCCGGGCCGTGCATGGCGGACACCACGATCTTCGAGCAGTTGATGAGGTTATAAACGAGATCGCGCGCTTCCCGCCACACGCGCGCGCGGGTCTCGAAGTCGCGCGCGATGTCCTCGACCAGCGCGAGGTCGCCGCCCGCGGAAAAGCCTTTCCCCGCGCCCCGGATGATGGCGACGCGCGCCTCGGGGTCCCGGTCGATGTCCCGCCAGATCTCGGCGAGCTCGGCGTGCATGCGATGCCCGGCCGTGGACAGGCGCCCGCTCGCCTCGTCGCCCATCACGATCTCGAGGATCCCCGGCTCGAGCGTGCGAACCTTGAGGTCGTGGTATCGCGAGTAGTCCATGCCGCCATTCTACAATCCGCCCATGCGCACACCGGACGAGCACTTCCAGAACCTGCCGGGCTACGCCTGGTCCCCGAAGTACCACGAGTGGCGCGGCCTGCGGGTGCACCGCGTGGACGAAGGCCAGGGCGACCGCGCGTTCCTGTGCCTGCACGGCGAGCCGACCTGGGCGTACCTCTACCGGCGCATGATCCCGCCCTTCCTCGCGAGCGGCGCGCGCGTCGTGGCGCCCGACCTGGTCGGCTTCGGCCGCTCCGACAAGCCGGAAGACGACGCCTTCTACGCGTTCGACATGCATCGGGCGATGCTGCTCGACCTCGTAGAGCGGCTGGACCTGCGCCGCATCACGCTGGTCGTGCAGGACTGGGGCGGCCTGCTGGGCCTGACGCTCCCGATGGAGATACCCGAGCGCTTCGAGCGGCTGCTGGTCATGAATACCACGCTCGGCACCGGCGACGTGCCGCTGACCGAGGGCTTCCTCGCCTGGCGCGCCTACGTGGCGAAGAACCCGGCGCTCGACTGCGCCAAGCTCATGCAGCGCACTTGTCCGCACCTCAGCGTCGCCGAGGCAGGCGCATACGAGGCGCCGTTTCCGGACGCGCGCGCGAAAGCAGGGGTGAGGCGCTTTCCGCAGATGGTGCCCGACCGGCCCGACGCGCCGGGCGCGGCGCTGTCCCGACAGGCGCGCGACTGGTGGCGGTCCGCCTGGACCGGGGCCACCTTCATGGCGGTCGGCGCGCGCGACCCCGTGCTCGGCCCGCCGGTCATGCAAGCGCTGCGCGGCGTCATCCGCGGCTGCCCCGAGCCCTACGTGCACCCCGAAGGCGGGCACTTCCTGCAGGAATGGGGCGAGGATGTCGCGGCACGGGCATTGAAGTCATGGGCCTGACCTACGCGGACGTCGCGGCCGCGCACGAGCGCATCCGCGACGTTGTCCGGCGCACGCCGGTCATGACGTCTTCCACGATCGATGCGCTCACCGGCGCTCGAGTGCATTTCAAATGCGAGAACTTCCAGCGCATGGGCGCGTTCAAGTTCCGCGGCGCCTACCACGCCCTGTCGCGCCTGTCGGCCGAGGAGCGCCGGCGAGGCGTGGTCGCCTTCTCCTCGGGCAATCACGCGCAGGCGGTCGCGCTCGCGGGCCGCCTGCTGGACGTGCCCGCGGTGATCGTCATGCCCGCCGACGCACCCCGGGTCAAGCTCGAGGCGACGCGCGGCTACGGCGCGCAGGTCGTGCTCTACGATGCGCAGCGCGAGGACCGGCAGAAGATCGCGGCCTCGCTGTCCGAGGAACGCGGCATGACGCTCATCCCGCCGTTCGACCATCCTCACGTGGCCGCGGGACAGGGCACGGCCGCCAAGGAGCTGATCGAGGACGCGGGCCCGTTCGACCTCCTGCTGGTGCCCTGCGGCGGCGGCGGCCTGCTCTCCGGCTGCGCGGTGGCGGCCAAGCAACTCTCGCCCGCCTGCCGCGTGATCGGCGTGGAGCCCGCCGCCGGCGATGATGGCGCACGCTCGTTTCGCACGAAGACCCTGGTGACGATCCCCGTGCCCGACACCATCGCCGACGGCGCGCGCACCACGTCCCTCGGCCCGCGCGTGACCTTTCCCACCATCCTGGAAGCCGTGGACGACTTCCTCACCGTGACCGACGACGAGCTGCTGCGGGCAATGGCGCTGCTGTGGGAGCGCATGAAGCTCGTGGTGGAGCCGACCGGCGCGCTCGCCGCCAGCGCGCTGCTCGAGCGCAAGCTCGACGCGCGCGGCCGCAAGGTCGGGGT
>DASUFW010000187.1:0-24102 GCA_036274335.1 Burkholderiales bacterium
GTTCTCTGACCGCGACGACGGCGCAGTTCGCACTGTGCGTAGCCGGCACCTGATCCTTGAGAACGCATCTCCGTTTGCGGATACCCCAGCCTGCGGAAGGCTTGCCTGCAAACGGCGGTATGCCAACCATTGATGCTGCCCTCCTTGGTCGGACGCGGCCAAAGACCTTTGCGGATTCGCTCGTAAAGGGTGGTATGCGACCACTGTGTCGCCCACAGCACGTTACAGGTGCGCCAGATGCCGTCCTCCCAGATGGGCACGGTTGGCGGAGCCGGACGAACGTGGCCGTTGCCACGGCGTTGCTTCTTGTCCATGTGGTGCTTAGTTGCGCGCTTCATATCGATCCTCGATGGTGCGAGGACGAATGCACGCCTCGCCGGTTTATCAATCCGGCGGACCACTTCTTAGGGAAGGAGAGCGTCGGACGCTAGATCCCGTCATCGCGTCCTTGCTCGGGGAGAACTACTTACTACTGTACGGATTCTACCGGATGTGCACTAGAAAAGCAATATCCGGATTCATCAGGCCGCGCGAGCAAACCTTCCAAGAACCAACGTGCTTTGCGGCTTAGTCAACTGATCGATCAAGTCCGCCCATTCTTGCAGCATCTGCCGACGCTGATCGATGTAGCTAGCATGGTTGTACGCAGCGCGGCTGCTATTCCCCTCGGTGTGAGCCAACTGGCTCTCGATCCACTCGCTACGGTAGTTCATTTCATTAAGTGCAGTGCTCGCTGTTCCGCGAAATCCGTGTGGCACGAGTCTTCCTCTATACCCCATCAATCGTAGCGCCTGACGCAGTGCTGCATCCGTCATGGGTCGCTTGCGGTCGTCCCGATGCGGGAACAGGTACACGTACTCTCCGGTGAAAACCTTGAGACCGCGAAGAAGCTCGACCGCCTGTGTCGGCAGCGGAATTACGTGATCGTTCCTCATCTTCATCCGTGCTGCGGGAATGCGCCACACCGCTTCGTCCAGATCGAACTCGGACCAAGGAGCACGGAGCAACTCGTTGGGGCGCGGGAATAGCAGCAGAAGTAGCTTCAGCGCCATAGCCGTTTCGCGCCGCCCCGGATAGTTGGCGAGCGCGACGAGAAACTCAGGAAGCTCTCCCCGCTTCAGGTGCGGATGATGCTTGGCCAGCGGCATGCGCACCGCGTCCCGCAACGGCGTTGCCACGTCGCCGTCAGCGCGCTCGGTAACGACTGCGTACCGCCAAATCTCGGCGCAGATGAATCGTGCCCGTGCCGCCACGGTCCGCGCCCCCCTCTTCTGGATCGCCCTCAGTATCGGCAGCAAGTGCGCGGCTTTGATCTCCCGAATCGGCAACGGCCCGAGGTGCGGGAAAAGCTCCTGTTCCAATACGCCCGTCACGGTATCGGAGTAAGACTTCGACCAATTCCGCTCTGAGGCGTGCTCCTCTGCCCACTCCTTCGCCACTGCTTCGAAAGTCTGCTTCGCGGCATGCGAAGTCTTAAGTCGTCTGAGGCGGCGGTCGTGAGCGGGGTTGATTCCCTGCTTTACCAGCTTGCGTGCTTCGTCGCGCTCAGCGCGTGCCGTCACAAGCAGCTTGTTCGGGTAGTCACCGATGGCGAACACGTTCTCCCTGCCGTTCAGACGGAAGCGGTAGCGCCACAGCTTCTTTCCGTTCGTTCTGACTTCGAGATGGAGGCCGCCTCCATCGGTGATCTTGTACGGCTTATCGAGGGGCTTCGCGGCTCTAATGCGGGTATCGGTAAGCGGCATAGCGGTTGTCGGACCTCACGAGTAGTTGTCGATACCCGCGACGCTACCCTCGAAATACTCGGCTAACAATGGATGCAGACGGATGCACTTCGCCGGTTAGGTGCTGTTCTTTAACCGGTTTTCCGTGACCACCGGATGAAGGCGGATGCGCGCGGATGCGCGCTTAGATTTAGACGTTGAAGCGGAAGTGCATGACGTCTCCGTCGCGCACGACGTAGTCCTTCCCTTCGACCCGCAGCTTGCCCGCTTCCTTGGCGCCCTGCTCGCCGCCCAGTGCGACGAAATCGTCGTAGGCGGCCACCTCGGCGCGGATGAAGCCGCGCTCGAAATCCGTGTGGATGACGCCCGCCGCCTGCGGGGCGGTCGCACCCAGCGGCACCGTCCAGGCGCGCACTTCCTTCGGCCCGGCGGTGAAGTAGGTCTGCAGGCCGAGCAGGGCGTAGGCGGCGCGCGCCAGCCGGCTCAGCCCGGGCTCCGAGAGCCCGGCGTCGGCGAGGAACACCTTCTTGTCCTCGTCGCTCATGTCGGCGATCTGCGCCTCCAGGGCGGCGCAGATGGCGACGACCGGCGCGCCCTCCGCCTTCGCGAGCACCTCGACCTTCTCGAGGAGCGGGTTGTCGCGGAATCCGTTCTCAGCCACGTTGGCGACGTACATCGTCGGCTTCATGGTCAGCAGGAAGAGCGGCTTGAGCACCGCGAGCTCCTCCTTCGACCAGTCGACCGAGCGCGCCGGGCGCCCCTCGTCGAGCGCCTTCTCGGCCTTCTCCAGCACGGCGACGAGGCGCTGCGCCTCCTTGTCGCCGCCGGCCTTGGCCAGCTTCGCGTGCTTCTGCAGCTGCTTCGTGACCGTCTCGAGGTCGGCGAGCGCGAGCTCGGTGTGGATCGTGCCGATGTCGGAGACCGGGTCGATGCGGTTGGCCACGTGCACCACGTTCGCGTCCTCGAAGCAGCGCACGACGTGCGCGATCGCGTCCGTCTCCCGGATATTGGCGAGGAACTTGTTGCCCAGCCCTTCGCCCTTCGAGGCGCCCGCCACCAGGCCTGCGATGTCGACGAACTCGACGACGGCGGGAATCACCTTCTGCGGCTTGGCGATGCCGGCGATGCGGGCCAGGCGCGCATCCGGCACCTCGACGATGCCGACGTTGGGCTCGATCGTGCAGAACGGATAGTTCTCGGCGGCGATCTGCGCCTTGGTGAGCGCATTGAAGAGCGTGGACTTGCCGACGTTCGGCAATCCCACGATGCCGCACTTGAGGCTCATTTCTTCGAGCCGGTCAGGCTCTTGAACAGGCCCTTCAGCCCGCCCTTCTTCTCTTCCTTCGCCGGCGGCGGCGCTTCGGGCTTCTTCGGCTCGGCTTTCTTCGCTTCGGCCTTCTTCGCCTCCGGCTTCTTCGTTTCCGGTTGCTTCGCCTCGGCCTTCTTCTCGACCGGCTTGTCGGCGCTGTGCAGCTTCTGCATGGCGCCCTGCATGTCGCCGTCGAGCATCTGCGGCAGGACCTCCAGGGCCCGCGCGATCGCGCCTTCGATCGCCTCTCGCTCTTCGGCGGGCGGCTTCTCCAGCACGTAGTCCGCCCCCGACTCGCCCGCCGGCCGGCCCACGCCGACGCGCAGCCGCCAGTACTCGTGCGAGCCCAGGCGCTGCGAGATGTCCTTCAGGCCGTTGTGCCCGGCGATGCCGCCGCCCTGCTTGATGCGCGCGGCGCCCGGCGGGAAGTCGAGCTCGTCGTGCACGACCAGGATTTCCTCCGGCGGGATCTTGAAGAAGCCGGCGAGCATCTGCACCGCGCGGCCCGAGGCGTTCATGAAGGTCTGGGGCATCACCAGCCACAAGCCGCCGTCCTTGCCGACCATCGCCTGGTAGTGGTTGTCCTTCTTGAGCGCGACGCCGCGCGCGAGCGCGAGCCGCTCCACGAGCCAGAACCCGGCGTTATGCCGGGTCCGCTCGTACTCCTTGCCCGGGTTGCCCAGGCCGACGACGAGGCGGATCTTGGACAGCGGTTACTTCTTCTCTTTCTTGTCCGCCTTGTCGCCGCCCTTGTCGGCGCCCTTGTCGCCCGCCGCAGGCTCGGCGGCCTTGTCGGCCGGCGCCGCCTGCTCGGTGGTCGGCACGTCGCCCGCCGCCGGCACGGCCTCGGTGGCTGCGGTCTCCTCTTCCTCGGTGACCAGCGACGGCAGCGTGCACGTCGCCACCACGGGGTTCTCCGCCTTGTGCAGCACGGCCTCCACGCCTTTCGGCAGCGCGAGGTCGCGCGCATGCACGGACTTGCCGACCGAGATCTGCCCCAGGTCGACCTCGATGAACTCGGGGAGGTCGTCGGGGAAGCAGGTGATGTCGAGCTCGTTGAGCACGTGCGTGATCAGGCCGGCCTGCTCCTTCACGCCCGGCGAGCCGGCCTCGTTGACGAAGTGCAGCGGCACCTTCATGTGGATCTTGCGGTCCTTGGCGACCCGCTGGAAGTCGACGTGCTGCACCTGCGACTTGACCGGGTGCATGTTGAACGCGCGCAGCAGCACCTGCTCGGCGCCGCCGCCGAGCTTCAGCGTGAGGATCGACGCGTGGAACTTCTCGTTGATCAGGTGCTGGTAGAGCTCGCGGTGGTCGAGCTCGATGTTCACGGCGCCCTGCTCGCCGCCGTAGACGATGCCGGGCACCTTGCCCGTGCGGCGCAGGCGGCGGCTCGCACCCGTACCTTGCGCCTTGCGGGGAGTGGCGTTGATTTCGAATTTCATTTTCGCTCCTGTAGGTTCCGACCGGGCCCGCGACCAGGCACCGGCGGGGTTGGTGAATGGGTCAGGTGATCACTCGATGAACAACGAGCTCACCGAGTCTTCGTTGAAGATGCGCAGGATGGTCTCGGCGAGCAGCGCCGCGACCGACAGCTGGCGGATCTTGGGGCTCGCCTGCGCGTCCTCGCGCAGCGGGATCGTGTCGGTCACCACCAGCTCGTCGAGGTCCGAGCCGTTGATGCGCTCGACCGCGGGCCCCGAGAGCACGGCGTGCGTACAGTAGGCGACCACTTTGGTGGCGCCCTCTTCCTTCAGCACCTGCGCGGCCTTCACCAGCGTGCCGGCGGTGTCCACCATGTCGTCCATGATCACGCAGGTGCGGTCCTTCACCTCGCCGATCACGTTCATGACCTCGGAGACGTTGGCCTTCGGGCGGCGCTTGTCGATGATCGCGAGGTCGGACTCCAGGCGCTTGGCCAGCGCCCGCGCGCGCACCACGCCGCCGACGTCCGGCGACACGACGATCAGGTTGTCGTAGCGCTGCTTCCACACGTCGCCGAGCAGCACCGGCGCGGCGTAGACGTTGTCCACCGGCATGTCGAAGAAGCCCTGGATCTGGTCGGCGTGCAGGTCCATGGTCAGGACGCGCGCCACGCCCACCGAGGCGAGCATGTTGGCGACCACCTTGGCGCTGATCGCGACGCGCGCCGAGCGCGGCCGGCGGTCCTGCCGCGCGTAGCCGAAGTACGGGATCGCCGCCGTGACGCGGGCCGCGGACGAGCGCTTGAGCGCGTCCACCATGACCAGCAGCTCCATCAGGTTGTCGTTGGTCGGCGCGCAGGTCGACTGCAGGACGAACACGTCCTTGCCGCGCACGTTCTCCATGATCTCGACCATCACCTCGCCGTCGGAGAAGCGGCCGACGATCGCCCGCCCGAGCGTGAAGCCCAGGTGCTTGACGACGTCCTGCGCCAGGCGCGGGTTGGCGTTCCCGGTGAACACCATCAGGCGGTCCATGACGCTGGGGGCGGTGGCGAGCTTGTTCACGATGTCACGAGGCGCGGCGCAAATGGCTGGGGAGGTAGGACTCGAACCTACGAATGCCGGAATCAAAATCCGGTGCCTTAACCAACTTGGCGACTCCCCAGTAGGTCCACATCAAGATTCCAAGTATTCGTAGAGCGGATGACGCTCGAGTCCCCGCGCGACGAATCCGCGCATGTCCTCCGGCAACTCGCCGTGCCGCTTCCGCGCTTGCGCCTCGGTCGCGAACTCGGCGAACACGCAGGCGCCGGATCCCGTCATGCGCGCCGCCGGTTGCCGCTCGCGGAGCCACGCGAGCTGCCGCGCGATCTCCGGGCTTTGCCGCGTCGCCACCGACTCGAGATCGTTTGCGCCCTGGCCCGCGAAAAAGGGCGGTATTTTGAGTGGTTTCGTATTACGTGTCAATGCGTTATCGCTGAATACGGCGCGCGTGGAAACCGCTGCCGCCGGGGTCAGCACGAGGTACCACGCGGGGGGCAGCTCGAGCGCGCTCAGGCGCTCGCCGACGCCTTCGCCCAGCGCGCTGCGCCCGAAGACGAAGAACGGCACGTCGGCGCCCAGGTCGAGCGCGAGCGCCTGCAGCGCGGGCCTCGCCAGCCCGGTGCGCCACAGGCGGTTGAGCACGATGAGCGTGGTCGCCGCGTCCGACGACCCCCCGCCGACGCCCCCGCCGATCGGCAGGCGCTTGTCGAGCGCGAGGTCCGCGCCCAGCGGGCAGCGCGTGCGCGACTGCAGCAGCCGCGCCGCGCGCACGCACAGGTCGTCGTCCTCGGCGACGCCCGGCAGCGGGTCGTGGCGGCGGATCGCCGCGTCCTGCCGCACCGCGATGCCGACGCGGTCGGTCCGGTCGATCAGGCGGAACACCGTCTGCAGCTCGTGGTAGCCGTCGGCGCGGCGGCCGAGGACGTGCAGGAACAGGTTGAGCTTCCCCGGCGCGGGGAACCAGTTCATTTCCACTCGGAGATCGCGAGGCGCAGCTCCAGCCCCGGATAGGTCAGCCGCAGGCGCGACGGGCGGCCTTCCTCATAGGCCTGGTACTCGACGCGCCAGCCGCTCTGCTCGATCGAGGCGAGGCGGCCCCCGGCGCCGAACTCGGTCTGCGCCGGCGTGCCGCTCTCCGGGCGCGCGCGCACCCAGTCCGCGAGTCCCTTCAGCGGCAGCCGGAACCCGAGCACCTGCTCGGTCAGCGTCTCGGCGTCCGGCGCGGTGAAGCGGCGGTCGTCCGAGAGCACCAGCGTGGCGCCCTCCGGCGCGCGCGTAACGCGCGCGACGCCCTGGCCGAGCGGCGAGCTGATCAGCACTTCGTCGCGCCCGGCGTCGTGGCGCCAGGCGAGCTGCCCCGAGGCGGCATCGTCGCGGTAGCGCGCGGCGAAGCGCGCGGTGAGCTCGAACTCGACGGCCTGGCCGGGCGCGCGCTCGGTCAGGCCGGCGCAGCCCGCGGCGCCGAGCGCGGCCGCGACGGCAAGGGCGCGCAGAAAGGGATTCACGCGGATCCGGCGCGACGGCCGCTCAGCGGCGCAGCCGCTTCACGGTGTTCTGCAGGACCTCGTTCTCGGGGTGCGACTTCAGCGCCTCCTGCCAGACGCGCTCGGCCTCGGCCCGGTCGCCCATCGCCCACAGCACCTCGCCGAGGTGCGCGCCGATCTCCGCGTCCGGCCGCGCTTCGTACGCGCGCCGCAGCTGCTCCGCCGCGCCCTGCAGGTCGCCCGTACGGTAGAGCACCCAGCCCATGCTGTCGATGATGTAGGCGTCGTCCGGCGAGAGCTCGAGCGCGCGCTCGATGAGCTTGCGCGCCTCGGGCAGGCGCATGTTGCGGTCGGCGTACGAGTAGCCGAGCGCGTTGTAGGCGTGCGCGTAGTCGGGCTTCACCTTGATCAGCTTGCGCAGGTTCGCCTCGAGCACGTCGTAGCGCTCGAGCTTCTCCGCCGTGATGGCCCGGTCGTAGAGCAGCTCCGGCTGGTCGGGCTGCGCCTCGAGGGCCTTGCCGAGCAGCGCGAAAGCCTCGTCGTAGCGATTGGCGTCGCGCAGCAGCTGCGCTTCGGCGATGTAGACCTGCACCCGGTCGGGGCCGCTCACCTCCAGCGCGCGCAGATAGTCGCGCGCCTCCGTCACCTTGCCCTGCTTGGCCATCACCTGGGCGACGCGCAGCCGCGCGGCGAGCGCCTGCTCGCCGCCCTCCACGCTTTCGTACCAGCCGATCGCCTCCTTCCACTTCTTCTGCTCTTCGGCCGCCTGCCCGAGCGTGAAGCGCAGGCTGTCGGGATTGCGATAGCCGAGCTCGAGCAGGCGCCGCAGGCTCGATTCCGCGGTCGGGTAGTCCTTCAGCTGCAGGGCAAGCAGGCCCACCGCGTACAGCACGTCCGTGTTGTCCGGATAGATCTTGAGCAGCGTCTCGAACTCGGCGCGCGCCTCGGGGTAGCGCCGCTCGCCGACCAGCAGGCGCGCGCGCGCAAGCCGCACCTCGCGAGCCTTCGGGTGGGTCTTGAGGAAGGCCTCCAGCGAGTCGGCCGCCGCCTTGGGCGACTTGCGCTGCAGGATCTGCGCCTCGTAGATGGCGGCGGTCTCCCAGCCCGGGCGCATCTGCGCGGCGCGCTGCGTCTCGGCCAGCGCGCCGGCCTCGTTGCCCGCCGCGAGCTCCGCCTGCGCCACGGCGAGCGTCGCCTCGGGAAGCTTGGGATAGCCGGCAGCGAGCGAGCGCACGACGCGGAGATTGGCCTGCTTGTCGGGATTGGCCGCCAGCAGCCGGCCCAGCTGCAGGAAACCGCCGGGTGCCGCGGAGCCATCGCGCGCGAGGAGCGCCGCGAGAAGGGGCTCGGCTTCCTCGACCTTGCCCGCGCGAACCTGCAGCAGGGCGAGCGTCTGCAGGGCCTGCACCGACTGGGGCGCCGCGGCGTACCACACCTTGGCCGCGCGCAGCGCGTACTGCGGGGTGCGCGCCGTGCCCGCCACTTCAACCGCACGCCGGGCCACCCGCGGATCGCGCGTCTGTTCGGCGAGCTCCGCGTAGGTCTGCGCCGCCAGCGCCGAGTTGCCGCGCTGCAGCGCGACCTCGGCGAGCAGCAGCTCGTAGAGCACCGGCTCGGTCAGCTCCTGCGCCGGCAACGCCTCGTTGGAAGGCTCGGCATCGGCGTCGGCCGCCGCTGGCTCGCCCGGCTTGTCCGCCTCGACCGGGTGCTGCGCCAGCGCCGTGCAAGCCGAAGCAAGCGCGAGAACGGCGAGCAATACGACAAGTCGCAGCGCAGCGGACATGGCGGGGCAGTGTAGGTATATTTGGTGCCCCGCACAAGCAACTAAGTTCCGTGCCCGAACTGCCTGAAGTGGAAGTCACGCGCCGCGGACTGGCGCGAGCGCTCGCCGGTCGCCTGGTGTCCGGCGTCACCGTGCGCGAGCCGCGGCTGCGCTGGCGCGTGCCCGACGACGTGCATGCGCTCACCGGGCGCCGGCTGCGCGCGGTGCGCCGGCGCGCCAAGTACCTGCTGCTCGACTGCGGCGATGGCCAGCTGATCGTGCACCTCGGCATGAGCGGCAGCCTGCGCGTGCTGCCGGCCGGCAGCGCGCCGGGCAAGCACGACCACGTCGACGTGGAGTTCGGCGACTGCCTGCTGCGGCTGCGCGATCCGCGCCGCTTCGGCGCGGTGCTGTGGAAGCCCAACGGCGCGCCGCACCCGCTCCTCGCGCAGCTCGGCGTCGAGCCGTTGTCGCGCGCCTTCGACGGCCGGCGCCTGTACGCCCTGACGCGCGGCCATCGCGTCGCCATCAAGGCCTTCCTGATGGACAGCCGCCACGTGGTGGGCGTGGGCAATATCTACGCGAGCGAGGCCCTGTACCGCGCGCGCATCGATCCTCGCACGCCGGCGCGGCGCCTGTCGGCGGAGCGCTGCGCCAAGCTCGCACGCGCGGTCAAGGCGACACTGCGCGCCGCCATCCGCGCCGGCGGCTCGTCGCTGCGCGACTTCGTCGGCAGCGACGGCGCGTACGGCTGCTTCCAGCAGCGCACGCTGGTGTACGACCGCGAGGGAAAGGCCTGCCGGCGCTGCGGCGCCGCGGTGCGGCGCATCGTGCTCGGCCAGCGCTCGACCTTCTACTGCCCCGCCTGCCAGCGCTAGCGGCCGGCCGCCTTGAACTTGGCCGCGAGCCGCTCGCCCACGCGCGGATGCACGAACTTGCTGACGTCGCCGCCGAGCATCGCGATCTCGCGTACCAGCGTCGCCGAGATGAACATGTGCTGCTCGGAGGGCGTGAGGAAGATCGTCTCGAAGTCCGGGTAGAGGCTGCGGTTCATGCCGGCCAGCTGGAACTCGTACTCGAAGTCGGAGACCGCGCGCAGCCCCCGGATCACCACGTGCGCGTCGTGCTGCCGCACGAAGTTCGCGAGCAGCCCGGTGAAGCTCGTCACCTGGACGTTCTTGAGGTCGCCCAGCACCTCGCGCGCCATCTCGGTGCGCTCCTCGAGCGTGAAGAAGGTGCTCTTGCCGCGGCTGATCGCCACGCCGATGATCAGCGGGTCGAAGATGCGCGCCGCGCGGCGCACGAGGTCCTCGTGGCCGCGCGTGAGCGGATCGAAGGTGCCCGGGTACACCGCTCGGATCATGCTGGCTCCCATGACAGCAGTTGGTAGCTGACCTGGCCGGCGCGCGCGCGCTTCAGCTCGCGCCACGGCGGCGCCACCGCCGCCGGCTGCGCCGCTTCCAGGTAGACCCGCGCCCCGGGGCGCAGCCGCGCCGCGAGGCGCCCGAGCAGCGCCGCGTCGGCATTCTGCCTGAAGGGCGGATCGAGGAAAACCACGTCGAAGCGCTCGCCCTCGCCCGCCAGGTACGCCTCGGCGTCGCCCGCCACCACCTCGGCCGCCGCCGCACCGAGCGCGTCGCGCGCCCGGCGCAGCGCCACGACCGCCCGGCGGTCGCGCTCCACCAGCACCACGCGCGCCGCGCCGCGCGAAGCCGCCTCGAATCCGAGCGCGCCGCTGCCCGCGAACAGGTCGAGGCACTGCGCGCCGTCGAGCCGCTGCCCGAGCCAGTTGAACAGCGTTTCGCGCACGCGGTCCGGCGTCGGGCGCAGCTCCGCGCCTTCGGGCACCGCGAGGCGCCGGCCGCGGAACGCGCCGCCGATGATGCGCACGCGGCCGGGCCGGGCACGCTTGCTAGAATTCACCGCGCCATGTTAGCAGCGACCTCGTGGGCGGCGCGGCTGAGGAGCGGGCTCGCGCGCACGCGGGCCGCGCTCGGCGGCGGACTGGGCGCGCTGTTCGGCCGCGCGGCGGTCGACGACTCCCTGTACGAAGCGCTGGAAGAAGCGCTGCTCACCGCGGACTGCGGCGTGGAGGCGACGCGCACCCTGCTCGAGCGCCTGCGCGAGCGCGCGCGGCGCGAGCGCATCGTCGAGCCCGCGGCGCTCAAGGCCGCGCTGCAGGACGAGCTGCGCCGGTTGCTCGCGCCGCTCGAGAAGCCGCTCGAGCTCTCGCGGTCCCGCCCGCTCGTCATCATGGTGGCCGGCGTCAACGGCTCGGGCAAGACCACCTCCATCGGCAAGCTCGCCAAGTGGCTGCAGTCGCAGGGCAAGAGCGTCCTGCTCGCCGCCGGCGACACCTTCCGCGCGGCGGCGCGCGAGCAGCTCGAAGCCTGGGGCGAGCGCAACGGCGTGACCGTGATCGCGCAGCAGTCGGGCGATGCCGCGGCGGTCGTGTTCGACGCGGTGGCGGCGGCGCGCGCGCGCGGCGTGGACGTGGTGGTGGCCGACACCGCCGGGCGCCTGCCCACGCAGCTCCACCTGATGGAGGAGATCAAGAAGGTGAAGCGCGTGCTCGGCAAGGCGCAGGAAGGCGCGCCGCACGAGGTCCTGCTGGTGCTCGACGCCAACACCGGGCAGAACGCGCTCGCGCAGGTGAAAGCCTTCGACGAGGCGCTCGGCCTGACGGGGCTGGTGGTCACCAAGCTGGACGGCACCGCGCGCGGCGGCGTGGTCTGCGCGATCGCCCGCGAGCGGCCGGTGCCGCTGCTGTTCGTGGGCGTCGGCGAAGGCATCGACGACCTGCGGCCGTTCTCGGCCGCGGATTTCGCCGGGGCGCTGGTTGATTAGCTTCTCGGCCGTCTCCAAGCGCTATCCGGGCGGCCTGGAGGCGCTGCGCGGCGTGTCCTTCGCCGTCGAGCCGGGCGAGCTCGTGTTCGTGACCGGCCCCTCGGGCGCCGGCAAGTCGACGCTGCTCAAGCTGGTCCCGGCGATCGAGCGCCCGACCTCCGGCAGCGTCGTGGTGAACGGCCAGAACGTCGGCGCGCTCAAGCGCACGGCGGTGCCCTACCTGCGGCGCAACCTCGGGCTCGTGTTCCAGGACCACAAGCTCCTCTACGACCGCACGGTCTTCGACAACGTCATGCTGCCGCTCTCCTTCGGCACGCTCGCGCCGCGCGACGCGGCGCGCCGCGCCCGCGCGGCGCTCGACAAGGTGGGCCTGCTCGCGCGCGAGCGGGCCAACCCCATCCAGCTCTCGGGCGGCGAGCAGCAGCGGCTCGCGATCGCGCGCGCGGTGGTGAACCGCCCCACCGTGCTGGTCGCCGACGAGCCGACCGCCAACCTCGACGACGAATCGGCGCGGCGCATCGCCGACATCCTGCTGTCGTTCAACCAGGTCGGCGTGACCCTGCTGGTGGCGACGCACGACCTGGCGCTGGTCGCGCGGCACGGCCGGCGCGTGCTGCAGCTCGAGGCCGGAAGGCTGGCCGCCGCGTGAGGACCTGGCTGCGACAGCACCGCGAGGCGCTCGGCCGGGCGCTCGGGCGGCTGGCCGCGCAGCGCGCCGCGACGCTGCTGAACGCGCTGGTGATCGGGGTCGCGCTGTCCCTGCCGGCCGGGGGCTACGTGCTGCTCGCCGACCTGCAGGGCGTGGCGCGGCGGGGCAGCCTCGAGCCGCAGATCTCCGTCTTCCTCAAGCGGGACGCCGAGCGCGGGGCGCTGGAGAAACGTCTGCGGGCCGATCCGCGCATCCAGGCGCTGCGCTTCGTCTCGCGCGACGAAGCGCTCGCGGAACTGCGGGTCGCGGAGGGGCTGGCGGACATCGTCGACACGCTGGAACAGAACCCGCTGCCGGACGCTTTCGTGGTGCGCGGCGCGGACGCCGACCCGGCCGCGCTCGGCGCGCTGGCCGGCGTGCTGCGGGCGCTGCCGGGCGTCGCGCACGTGCAGGTGGATTCGGCGTGGGCCGAGCGGCTGGCGGCGCTCGCGCACACGGGCCGGCTCGCCCTGGGCGCGCTGGCGGTCGTGCTCGCCACCGGCCTCGTCGCCGTCACGTTCAACACGATCCGCCTGCAGATCCTGACCCAGCGCGAGGTGATCGAGGTCTCGCGCCTGCTGGGCGCGACCGACGCCTTCATTCGCCGCCCGCTCCTCTATCTCGGCCTGCTGCAGGGGATGGCCGGGGGCGTCCTTGCGCTCGCCATCCTCGCGGCGGGCCTTGCCGTCCTCAACCAGGGGGTCAGCGAGCTGGCCAAGGCGTACGGCTCGAGCTTTCGGCTGGCTTTCCTGTCGGGTCCCGATGCGGGGGCGTTGATCCTCTTCGCGGGCTTCCTCGGCTGGTTCGGGAGCTCTCTGTCAGTGAGCAAATACTTACGTTAAGGAATATACCTATCATGGCGATATGGGAAATCCTCGGAACTTCGACCCACCTTAGCACTCCAAGCACCGGAGTGCTAAGATTTCGCGGAGGAGCCGAATCGATGCAAGCGACCCAGAACCTGCCGGTACCGATGCCCCTGCCGATCGCGGCGGGCAGCCTCGAAGCCTACGTCCAGACCGTCAACCGCTTCCCGATGCTCACGGCGGAGCAGGAGGTCGCGTACGCCCAGCGCTACCGCCGCGACGGCGATCTCGAGGCGGCGCGCCAGCTGGTGATGTCGCACCTGCGCCTGGTGGTTGCCGTGGCGCGCGGCTACCTCGGCTACGGCCTGCCGCATGCCGACCTGATCCAGGAAGGCAGCATCGGCCTGATGAAGGCGGTGAAGCGCTTCGATCCCGAGCGCGGCGTGCGGCTCGTGTCCTTCGCCATCCACTGGATCCGCGCCGAGATCCACGAATACATCCTGCGCAACTGGCGGCTGGTGAAGGTCGCCACCACCAAGGCGCAGAGGAAGCTGTTCTTCAACCTGCGGTCCCTGAAGAAGGGCTTCGCGCCGCTGTCGAGCGCCGACGTGAAGCGCATCGCGGACGCGCTCAACGTCAGGCCCGAGGACGTGGTCGAGATGGAGACCCGCCTCGGGGGCCGCGACGTGGCCTTCGAGGCCGACGACGACGACGAGACCTATTCGCCGGCCCAGTATCTCGCCGACCCTTCGGCCGAGCCTTCCGAGCAGCTGGAGGCCGAGGAGGAGGAACGCGTGCGCCATGCCGGCGTCGCCCGGGCGCTCGCCGCGCTCGATCCGCGCAGCCGCCGCATCGTCGAGGCGCGCTGGCTGCGCGAGGAGGACTCCGCCACGCTGCACGAGCTCGCCGACGAGTTCGGCGTCTCGGCCGAGCGCATCCGGCAGATCGAGGCGAAGGCAATGCAGAAGATGCGCAAGCTCCTGCCCGCGCCCGCCGCGGGCTAGCCGGACCGCGCGCGCAGCGCGTCCATCTCCTCCAGCAGGTCGGCCACCAGGGCCGCAAGCTCCGGCGCCGCCTCGAAGTCGCGCTCGAGCGCGCGCATGCGCCGCACCCGCCGCACGGCGAGCGCCGTGAAGCGCCATTCCGGGCCCGCCCCGAGCAGCCCCTCCTCGACCCGCGAGCGGACCCATTCGGGCGTCACCGCGCAGACCACGGCCAGCTCTTCCAGCGTGAGCAGCGTCTCTTCGCTCACGTCCCCGCCCTCGGATCGAACGCCAGGTCCCGCGCCATCGACTCGTAGATCTCCTTCGCCCGCTCGCTGTCGCCGGACGGGAGCACCACGCGCAGTCCGAGCATCAGGTCTCCGGGCGGGTTCCCGGGCATGCCCTTGCCGCGCACGCGCAGCACCCGGCCGCCCTGCGCGCCCGCCGGGATGCGCACGTTGAGCGCGCCGCCCGGCGCCTGCACCTTCACGACGGCGCCGAGCGCCGCCTCCCAGGGCGCGACCGGCAGGTCGACGTGCACATCGGGTCCCTCGACCCGGTAGCGGGGATGCGCCCGGAAGTGCACCTCGAGCAGCAGGTCGCCGGGCTTGCCCGCGCCCGCAGCGCCCTGTCCCGCGAGGCGGATCAGCTGGCCTTCGCGCACGCCGGCCGGAATCCTGACCTCGAGGGTGCGCGTCTCGAGGATCACGCGTCCCTCGGGGCCGGCCCTGGGCACCCGCAGCGAGATCTGGCGCGTGGCGCCCTGGAACGCATCCTCGATGTCGAGCAGCACCTTGGCATAGTGGTCGCCGCCCTGCCCGCGCGCGCCCATGCGCCCGAACAGCTCGGCGAAGAAGTCGCTGTAGTCCGCGCCCTGGAAATCATGGTGCGAGAACTCGAAGCCCGCGTCCCATCCGGGCGGCGGGCGGAATTCCTCGCCCGCCCGGTGATCCGCGCCGAGCTGGTCGTAGGCGGCGCGCTTCTCGGCGTCGGAAAGCACAGCGTAGGCCTCGTTGACCTCCTTCATGCGCGCCTCGGCGTCAGGCTCCTTGCTCACGTCCGGGTGGTACTTGCGCGCCAGGCGGCGGAAGGACTTCCGGATCTCCTCGACCGGCGCGTCTCGCGCGACGCCCAGGGTCCGGTAATAGTCCTTGAACTCCATGGAGGGCCTATTCCTGCAGCAGCGTACGCAGATCGGGCGCCAGATCCTCGCCGATCCGCTCGTGGCGGACGTAGAGGCGCAGCCGGCCCTGCGGGTCGAACACGTAGGTCTGCGCGCTGTGGTCGACCGTGTACTCCCCGGGCGTCTTGCCGGGACGTTTCTCGTAGTACACCTTGAACTCCTTCGCCGCGGCGCGCGTCGCCTCCGCGTCCCCGCGCAGGCCGAGGAAGCGCGGATCGAAGGCCGTCACGTAGCTCGCGAGCGCCGCCTGCGTGTCGCGCTCCGGGTCGACGGTAACGAACAGCACCTGCACGCGGTCGGCGAGCGGCCCGAGCTGCCGCATCACCTGCGCCATGTCGGCGAGCGTCGTCGGGCACACGTCGGGGCAGTGCGTGAAGCCGAAGAACAGCACCACCGCCTTGCCGCGGAAGTCTTCGAGGCGCCGGGCCTTGCCCGTGTGGTCGGCGAGCGCCAGCTGCTTTCCATAGTCGGCGCCGGTGATGTCGGTGCTGCGGAACTTGGGCGCTTGCCCGTCGCAGGCGGCCAGCGCGAGGACGGCGAGGAAGGCGACGCTAGTACGGCAGATAGTGGTCAACGAGCAGCGCCGCGAACAGCGCGGCGAGGTAGAAGATCGAGTAGCGGAAGGTCCGGCGCGCCAGCGCGTCGCTGTACGCGAGGTGGATGCGCACGGCGTAGGCGAGGAAGACCGCGCCGAGCACGAGGGCGGCGCCGAGGTAGAGCGCGCCGCTCATGCGGATCGCGAACGGCAGCAGCGAGACGCCGAACAGGATCAGCGTGTAGAGCAGGACCTGCAGCCGCGTGTAGCGCGCGCCGTGCGTGACGGGCAGCATGGGCAGGCCGGCGCGCGCGTAGTCCGCCGTGCGGTACAGCGCCAGCGCCCAGAAATGCGGCGGCGTCCAGGCGAAGATGATCAGGAACAGCAGCATCGCCTCGGGCGTCACCTGGCCCGTGACGGCCGCCCAGCCGAGCACCGGCGGCATGGCGCCCGAGGCGCCGCCGATGACGATGTTCTGCGGCGTGAGCGGCTTCAGGACCACCGTATAGACGATCGCGTAGCCGACGAACGTCGCGAGCGTCAGCCACAGCGTGAGCATATTGACGTAGTGCCCCAGCAGCCACAGCCCCAGTCCGCCGACCCCCCCGGCGAAGACGAGCGTCTCCAGGTTGCCCAGCGCCCCGCTCGGCAGCGGGCGCCAGCGGGTGCGCAGCATCAGCGCGTCGAGGTTCTGCTCGACCAGGCAGTTGACCGCCGCGGCGGCGCCCGCCACCAGCGCGATCCCCAGCGTCCCCGCGAGCAGCACGCGCGGCTCGACCATGCCGGGGGTCGCGAGGAACATGCCGATGACCGCCGTGAACACGATCAGCGACACCACGCGCGGCTTCGTCAGCGCGTAGAACGCGCGGACTCGGTGGAGGAAGCCGGCGGGAAGAACGTGGGTCTGCACTTGCGAACGACTCGGGCCTGGAACAGCTAGCGATTTTACCAGCCCGCGCGCACGTAGCGCAGCAGCCGCTGCAGGTCCTTGAGCATGCGGGAGGGATCCGGATCGCGCGGGTAGCGCATCATCAGGTTCCCGTGCGGATCGACCAGGTAGATGTGGTCGACGAGCGTGCCCCCGGCCGGAAAGTGCGCTGCCAGCTTGCCGGCCCCGCTCACCTGGGTGCCCTCGATCGCCGCGAGCAGCCTGGGCGACACGCTCCCGCCGTCGGTGAGCAGCCACAGGCGCGCGACCCGCTCGCCGTCGTCGTTCAGGGCGCGCCGGATCTGGCGCATGAAGTAGAGCTTTCGCTCGCAGTAGGGGTCGCAGGCCGCGGCATCGAAGGTGACGAGGATCCACTTTCCGCGCAGCGCCTCGAGCGGCGCGCCGGCGACCGGCCGCGCCGGCGTGATCAGCTCGCCGTAGTTCGACGTCTGCCCGGAGGCCCACTCGAAGCGCCAGGCGAGCCACGCCAGCACGAACGGCGCGACGAACAGCAGCGCGAGCAGCAGGAGCTTGGCGCGCCCCCGGCGGACGGCCTCAGGCGCGGGGGACACGGCGAAAGCTCATGCCGACGAACGCCACCACCGACAGCGCCGCGAGCGTGTACCACTGCAGCGCGTAGCTGCGATTCATGCCGGCGCCCGCGTCGACCGGCGGCCAGTTGCGCGCCAGGCCGTCGGGAAACGGCGAGTGCTGCTCGAGCACCCAGGGCTCGAGCTTCAGCCCGGACCAGGCCTCGAAGGTGGGCACCTCGACGTTCTGCCACACCCGGCCGGTCGGGCGCTCGCCCGAGGGCGCGTAGGCGAGCGGGAAGTGCTCGAGCACGCGGCCGCCGACCTCGTGCACGCCGGGCGGCGTGCGGATCTGCGGCAGCTGCTCGCGGTGCACGGGCGCCGCGATCCAGCCGCGGTTGACGAGCACCAGGCGCCCGTCCGCGAGGCGCAGGGGCTGCACCACGTGGTAGCCCGGCCGCCCCTGGTTGAGCTTGTTGTCGAGCAGCACCGTGTAGCGCTCGAGGAACTCTCCGCGCAGCGTGGCCATCTTCTGGTTCGCGGCGGCCGCCTCCTTCTGCTCGGCGCGCCCCGTCTGCCATTGGCCGAGCGCGATCCCGGCGGCGCATCCCGCCGCCGCCAGCAGCGCCGGCCAGGCGCGCGGTCGGAAGGAGTATCCTGAAAACATGCGTTATGTCGTGATCGCCGTGCTCGTCCTGATCGTCGCGAGCCTCGGTTCAGCCCTGTTCTTCGTGTTCCATGACCGAGGCGGCTCCCGCCGCGCCATCCACGCGCTCGCGGTGCGCGTCGGGCTGTCGGTGGGCCTGTTCCTGTTTTTGATGGCGATGTACTACTTCGGGTTCATTCCGGGGCGGCTGTAAACAGTCGGGCGCCGGCGACGCGAATGCGTCGGAGCCTCCGGCGGGTTTCCCATGGTCTCGTGGTCTCTGGCCGGAAGATTCACCCGGCCAGAGACCACGAGATCGATTTGAAAGGCCAAACCTCGGCGACGCGGCTCGCGCCCTCGCCTGACTGCCCGCCCTACAGCCAGTACACGAAGATGAACAGCCCCAGCCATACCACGTCCACGAAGTGCCAGTACCAGGCCACCGCCTCGAAGGCGAAATGGTGGTCGGGCTTGAAGTGGCCCTTCAGGCAGCGGGCGAGGATCACCGACAGCATGATGGCGCCGACGGTGACGTGGAAGCCGTGGAAGCCGGTGAGCATGAAGAACGTCGAGCCGTAGGCGCCGGTCGTCAGCTTGAGGTTCAGCTCATGGTAGGCGTGGGTGTACTCGTAGCCCTGCACGAACAGGAACGTCACGCCGAGCAGGACGGTGAAGAACAGGAACAGGTTCAGCATCCCCCGGTGGCCGGCCTTGAGCGCGTAGTGCGCGATGGTGACCGTCACCCCGGAGCTGAGCAGCAGCAGCGTGTTGATCGCCGGCAGGCCCCAGGCCGCCATCGGCGAGAAGGCCTCCTCGAAGCCCGGGCCCGCCGAGGGCCAGGTGGGCTTGAAGCCGGGCCACAGCACCTCGTTGCTCTCCAGGCCGCCGAGGTCCGGCACGGACAGCACGCGGATGTAGAACAGGGCGCCGAAGAACGCGGCGAAGAACATCACCTCCGAGAAGATGAACCAGCTCATGCCCCAGCGGAAGGAGACGTCCTCCCAGTGGTGGTACTTGCCCGCCTCGGACTCGCCGATCACCTGGCCGAACCAGCGGAACATCATGTACAGGAGCAGCATGAAGCCCGCCGCCATGCTCACCCAGCCGCCGGAATGCGAGTTCATCACGAACACGCCGCCCAGCATCATCAGGAACAGCGACGCCGAGCCGAGCAGCGGCCAGTACATCGGTTGCGGCACGTAGTAGTGCTGCCGGGATGTGGATGCGCCATGCGCCATTGCGGTTTCTCCCTGTTGCGATTGCGTCAGCCGGTCACGATCCGCACGACCGTGACGAGCGTGAAGATGAAGAGGGCGACCAGCACCACCGCGGTGACGATGATCTGCACCGGCGTGATGCGCACGCGCTCGTGATCCGACCGGCGGCGGATGCCGACGAAGGCCGAGAGGACTGTCTTCACGACGTCAATCGGGCCGGCCCGGCGGGGCGCGTCGGCCCTCACGTGCGGCCTCCCCTGCCGGCGACCTCGAAGAAGGTGTACGAGAGCGTGATGGTGTTCACGTGCTTCGGCAGCTTCGGATCCACCACGAACACGAGCGGCATGCGGCGCGTCTCGCCCGCGGCCAGCGTCTGCTGCGTGAAGCAGAAGCACTCGAGCTTGTGGAAGTGCTCGGCGGCGAGCGACGGCCCGTAGCTCGCGATCGCCTGCGCGGTGACCGGCACGCCGCGCACGTTGGCGATCTCGTACTCGACCGTGGCGAGCTGGCCCGGGTGCACCCTGAGGTGCCCCACCACCGGCCGGAAGTGCATGGGCGCGCCGTGCACGTTGGCGTCGAACTCCACGGTCACGGTGCGCGTCTCGTCCACCTGCGTATTGGCGGCCGCCTGCGTATCCGGCTTGAGGAACTCGTTCACGCCGAGCGCCTGGCAGATGGCGAAGTAGAACGGCACCAGCGCGTAGCCGAAGCCGAACATCGCGGCGGCGATCACCGACAGCCGCACCAGCAGCCGGCGGTTCGACTCGCCCTGCCGGGTCGGCGCTTCGCTCACCGGCCCAGCCACCAGTACTTGAGGATCACGCCCACGAACCAGGCCGCCGCGATCGAGGCGAGGATCAGGCCGGTCTTCGCGTTCCTGCTGAGCGAAACCATCAGCGCAGGTCCGGCTGCGGATCGAAGCTGTGGTAAGGCGCCGGGGTGGGCAGGTGGGTCCACTCGAGCGAGTCGGCCCCCTCCCAGGGCTTCTCGGGGGCCTTCTCGCCGCGGCGGATGCACTTGATCACCACGTACAGGAACAGCAGCTGGGAGAGGCCGAAGCCGAAGGCGCCGATCGAGCTGATGCGGTTCCAGGTCTCGAACACCAGCGGGTAGTCGGGGATGCGCCGCGGCATGCCGGCGAGGCCCGCGAAGTGCTGCACGAAGAAGGCGACGTTGAAGAAGATCATCGACAGCCAGAAGTGGATCTGGCCGAGCTTCTCGTCGTACATCTTCCCGGTCCACTTCGGCAGCCAGAAGTACACCCCGCCGAAGGCCGCGAAGAGGGCCCCCGCCACCATCACGTAGTGGAAGTGGGCGACCACGTAGTAGGTGTCGTGCAGCTGGATGTCGATCGGCACGAGCGACAGCACGAGGCCCGTGAAACCGCCCAGCGTGAACAGGAACAGGAACCCGCAGGCGAACAGCATCGGCGTCTCGAAGCTGAGCGAGCCCTTCCACATGGTCGCCACCCAGTTGAACACCTTGACCCCGGTCGGCACGGCGATCAGCGTCGTCGCGTACATGAAGAACAGCTGCCCCGTGACCGGCATGCCCACCGTGTACATGTGGTGCGCCCACACGATGAACGACAGGATGGCGATGCCCGCCGTCGCGTACACCATCGAGGCGTAGCCGAACAGCGGCTTCCTCGAGAACGCCGGCAGGATCTGCGAGACCACGCCGAACGCGGGCAGCGCGATGATGTACACCTCGGGGTGCCCGAAGAACCAGAAGATGTGCTGGTAGAGGACCGGGTCGCCGCCGCCCGCGGCGTTGAAGAAGGTGGTGCCGAAGTGCCGGTCGGTGAGCGTCATGGTGACGGCGCCCGCCAGCACCGGCATCACCGCGATCAGCAGGTAGCCGGTGATCAGCCAGGTCCAGCAGAACAGCGGCATGCGCATCAGCGTCATGCCCGGCGCGCGCATGTTGAGGATGGTCGTCACGATGTTGATCGAGCCCATGATCGAGCTCATCCCCAGCAGGTGCACGGCGAAGATGGTGAGGTCCATGCCCACGCCCATCTGCACGGTGAGCGGCGCGTACATGGTCCAGCCCACCCCCGGCGCGCCGCCCGGCGTGAAGAACGAGATGATCAGCAGCGCCCCGGCGAACGGCAGGATCCAGAACGACCAGTTGTTCATGCGCGCGAAAGCCATGTCGGGCGCGCCGATCTGCATCGGGATCAGCCAGTTCGCGAAGCCCACGAACGCCGGCATGATCGCGCCGAACACCATGATCAGGCCGTGCATGGTGGTCATCTGGTTGAAGAAGTCCGGGTTGACGATCTGCAGCCCCGGGGAGAACAGCTCCGCGCGGATCACCAGCGCCATGACGCCGCCGACCAGGAACATGAAGAAGCTGAACCACAGGTACATCGTGCCGATGTCCTTGTGGTTGGTGGTCGTGATCCAGCGCATGAGGCCGCCGTACCCGCCATGGTGGTCGTCGTGGCCGTGCGCGTGGCCGTGGCTGTCAATGACTGCGCTCATCGCTATTTCCTCCGAGCCTGGATTTCCGTGGGCTGCACGAGCTCGCCGGTCTTGTTGCCCCAGCTGTTGCGCTCATAGGTGATCACCGCGGCGAGCTCGACGTTGTTCAGCCGGGCGAAGGACTGCATCGCGGTGTTGGGCCTGCCGTGCAGGACGATGTCGATGTGGCCCGCCTTGGGCCCCTGCACGACCTTGGAGCCGTCGAGCGGCGGGAACGCGGGCGGCGTGCCCTTGCCGTTCGCCTGGTGGCAGGCGACGCAGTTGGCCGCGTAGACCTTCTCGCCGCGCGCGACCAGCTCCTGCATCGTGTAGGTCTTGGTCTCGTCGTCGGCCGCCTTGGCGAGCAGCGCCTTCTTCTCGCCCACCCACTTCGTGTACTCCTCGGCGCTCACGACGTGCACCACGATCGGCATGAAGCCGTGGTCCTTGCCGCACAGCTCCACGCACTGGCTGCGGAAGGTGCCGGTGCGGTCGGGCCGGAACCAGATGTCGCGGATGAAGCCGGGGATCGCGTCCTGCTTGGCGCCGAAGGCGGGCACCCACCACGAGTGGATGACGTCGGCGGCGGTGGTCAGCATCCGGATCTTCTTGCCCACCGGCACGACCAGCTCGTTGTCGACCTCGAGCAGGTAGTGCTCGCCTTTCGCCTCGCGGTTCTCGATCTGCGCGCGCGGCGTGGCGAGCTGCGACACGAAGCTGATGCCCTCGCCCTCGCCCTTGAGGTAGTCGTAGGCCCACTTCCACTGGATGCCGGTGACCTTGATGGTCAGGTCGGCCGCCGAGGTGTCCTTCTGCGCGATCACCACCTTGGTGACCGGCACGGCGATGATCACCAGGATGATCGCCGGGATCACCGTCCACAGGATCTCGACGGTGGTGTTCTCGTGGAACTGGGCCGCCTTGTGGCCCACCGACTTGCGGTGCGCGTAGCAGGCCCAGAACATGAAGCCGAACACGCCCACGAACAGCACGATCACCAGCACCATCACGGCCTCGTGCAGCCAGTGGATCTCCTCGGCGAGCCGCGAGGCGGCGGGCTGCAGGTTCCACTCCGCCGCCACGGCCACGCCGCACACCGCCAGCGCCAGCGCGCCGATCAACAGCTTTCTCAGCATCATCGACCCTTCCCCGATCAACTCTTCAACCGTTCCCCGAGCTCGGCGGCGAACGCCGCGCGCGATTCCGCGGCGAGGTGCCGTCCGACTTCCAGCGGCGCGGGCAGCGTCCCGAGCAGCACGCGCCCGTCCTGCACGCGCACGCGCGCGCGGCGCGCATCCATCTCGTAGCGGCGCAGGCGCTCGCCCTCGCCCACATCGACCGTCAGGCGCTCGCGCGCGCGCTCGATGCGCTCGAAATCCGTCGCGTGGCGCGCCGTCAGCCAGAACGCCGCGCCGAGCATCAGCACTTCAAGGCCCGCGAACGGCAGGATCAGCCACGCGCCCAGCACCGCGAACGCCGAGGCGATGCCCACCGACAGCGCGGCGAGCAGCCCGAACACGAGCAGCAAGCCTCCCGGCGACATCGAGCAGTTGCGCTTGAGCAGCACCGCGAACCCGGCATCGGTCGTCGAGAACCGCGTCTCGCGCGCCGGGCTGTGCGTGCTCAGGGTGATCACTGATCGATGGGCCGGACCGCAAAAAATTGCGGCGAAACATTAACATAGTTTGGCGGCGGCGGGCAGTGTCCGCCGCTCGAAATGCACGATGCTGCGGCCGTCGGACGCCGTGCGCGGCACGCCTTTCCAGGCGTGTCCATAGACAACTTCGATGGACACAGAAACGCCCGCCGCTTCGAGCGCCTTTCGCAGGGCGCGCGGCGCCAGGCCGCGCGCGCGGTCGCGCCGCGCGAGCGTCTGCCCGCTCGCGCGCAGGTCCGCGGCCAGTCCGAGCGGCTCGCGGTAGGTGAGGGTGATCATCTCCATGTCCATGACCGGCGCCGCGAAGCCCGCGGCGCCCAGCTCGTCGCCGAGGTCGTGCATGTCGGCAAAGCGGTGCACGTGCGCCTCGCCGAGCGCCTCGCGCACCTCCTTCAGGGTATCCGGGCCGAGCGTGCTGAACATCAGCAGGCCGCCGGGCTCGAGCACCCGCGCGAGCTCGGCCAGCGCGGCGCGGCCGTCGGCGGCCCAGTGCAGCGCCATGTTCGACCAGACGAGCTGCACGCTGCCCGGCGCGAGCGGCACCCGCTCGAGCGCCCCGCACAGCGCGAGCGGCGCGCGACCGCGCAGGCTCGCCAGCCACCCGGCCGCGGCGCGCGCGCGCGCCAGCATCGGCAGGGAAAAATCCAGCGCCACCAGGCGCGCGCCGGGAAAGCGCCGCGCGAGCGCCGCCGCCTGCGGCGCCGGGCCCGCGCCCGCGTCGAGGATGCGCGCCGGCGCGAGGCGCACCACGTCCAGGCGCTCCAGCATGCGGCGGCCCACCTCGCGCTCGAGATAGGCGGCCTTGCCGTAGGTGGCCGCGGCGCGGTCGAACCGGCGGCGCGCCGCGCGCGCGTCGAGCTCAGCCAC
>DASUFW010000188.1:0-5219 GCA_036274335.1 Burkholderiales bacterium
CTGTGGACCGCCGCGCACCTCGCGCTGCCGATCACCTACGTCATCACCCACAACCGCGGCTACCGGATCCTCAAGGAGCGCCTGGTCTCGATGCGCAAGACCGACCGCTTCGTCGGCATGGACATCCGCGAGCCGGTCATCGACTACTGCGCGATGGCCGCCTCCATGGGCGTGCCGGCGCGGCGCGTCACCGAGCCGGCCGAGGTCGCGCCGGCGCTGCGCGAGGCGCTCGCGGCCGGCGGCCCGCGCCTGGTCGAGGTCATGGTGCAGGACGGGTTCGGGACATGAGCCGGCGCCTGCTCGCGCTCGCCCTGCTCGCGGGGACCGCCCTGCCCGCCGCCGCACAGGACAAGCTCGGCAACGACGTCACGATCTACGCGGGCTATCGCTTCGGGGGCGACCTGACCGACGTAGCCACGCAGGACAAGTGGGAAGCGAGCGAGGCCGGCTCGTTCGCGCTGGCGCTCGGGCTGGGCGTCGACGCCTGGCGGCAGTACCAGCTCTTCTTCAGCCGCTACCGCGGCGCGCTGCAGCCGGGCGGCTTCCTCACGCCGGTCACCCAGATCGGCCTCTCCATCACCTACCTGCACTTCGGCGGCACGTATTTCTTCGAGCCGACCGGCAGCGGACCGTACGTCGCGGGCGGACTCGGGCTCACGAACTTCGACCCGAGCGAGCCCGGCTTCGGCAGCGAGACGCGCTTCTCGATGAGCATCGCGGCCGGCTACCAGCTGCCGCTGTCGCCCCGCTTCGCGCTGCGGCTCGAGGGACGCGGCTACGCGACGCTGGTGAACAGCGGCTCCAGCTTCCTGTGCAGCGGCGGCTGCGTGGTGCAGATCCAGGGCGACACCTTCGCCCAGGGCGAGGTGCTGGCGGGCCTCGCCGTGCGCTTCTAGCCGCCTACGGGCGGAACTGCAGCGCGAGCGTGTAGACCGGGCGCGACTCGGCGTCGAAGCGCGTCTCGCCCTCGGTCCCGCCGTTGATCAGCTCGCGCCCGAAGGTGAGGCCCGCGCCGGCGTACAGCCAGAAGTGGCCGCCCAGCCGGTACGCGCCGCCGACGCTGAAGTTCCAGGAGCCGAGCGACTGGGTGCTCTGCACCTCGCTGCCCTCGGTGACCCAGCTCGTGCTGCCGGGCGAGACGCCGGCTTCCAGCAGCCAGCGGTCGCTCAGCGCATAAGCGACCGTCGGCCAGGGCACGGCGAGCGCCACCGACCAGCGCGGCGTAGGCAGCCACAGCACGCCGAAGTACGGGTACAGCGTGCGCGCGCCGAAGTTGTACTCGAACACCGCCCCGTACAGCCACTGCAGGGTGTCCGACTGCCAGTGCATGCCGATCACGCCGCCGAAGCCGTTGACGTGCGAGGCCCGGTCCGAGCGCGCGTCCCGGCTGATCATGGGGGCGGCGAACACCGCCACGGTCTCGCTTTCGCCGAACTGGCGCAGCCAGGCGGCGACCAGCGTCGCCTGGTCCACGCGCTGGTCGCGGTAGGGCCCGGCGCGCACGCTGATCGAGCTGCGCGAATAGTCGCCGCCGAGCACCACCATGTCGCGCGCCGCCACGTACACGGGCACCAGCCCGCCGACGCTCCAGGTGCTCTCGGCCGCCTCGGCGGGCGGGCGCAGGCCCTGCGTGTCGCTGAACCGCGCCGCGTCGTAGGCCCGGTACTGGACCCAGCCGAGCGGCGGGAACGGCACCTCGCTCTTCGCGCGCCCGAAGCGGAATTCGCTCGACTGGATGGCGTCGATGATGTCGTCGATGCCGGCGCGCGCCGCGCCGGCCGCGGCGGCGAGCGCCGCCGCAAGCGCAAGCCGCCTCAGCGCCGCAGCACGCATTTCTCGTAGAGCGTCGGGAAGGCGCCGGCCGGGTCGTACTTGCGCTTGAGCGCCGCGTAGGCCTCGCCGCCGTAGGTGCGCGCGAACTCCTCCTGCGCGAAGAAGCTGTCCGAGTACAGCGACTTGATGCCGCCCAGCTCGGCGACCTTGCGCTCGACCAGGCGGTTGAAATGCCCCGGCGGATGTCCCTCGCGCGTGCGCTTCACGTCCCAGAAGCCGAAGTTCACGTACCACCCGGGGCGCATCGGGTAGAGCGTGAAGCGCCCCGCGTGCGGCGCCGGTCCGATCGGGCAGATCCATTGCGGCCACAGGCCGATGTCCCGCGCATAGAACTCGAGGAACTCGCCGGCGCGCTCGAGGGGGACGTCCACGTCCTGGATGACCGATTCCGAGTGCAGGCCGAGCAGCTGCTCGACCTTCTTCGTCACGCCGACGCGGCTGTTCCAGCGCATGATCTTCGTGTAGGTGCGCGAGCCCAGGCGCGAGCGCCCGTACAGGAACCGGCGCACGAGCGGGTTCTGCGCGAAGACGTTCTTCGAGCACCAGAACCAGTCGGTGTCCCAGCGCCACAGGTAGTCGTGCGCCGTGAGGATGTCCTCGCGCCGCTCGCGGATCGACCGGTAGTAGATGCGCTCGAACGTGTAGTCGCTGGTGTAGGGCGCGGCGTCGGAGAAATGTCCGAGCGTCAGGTACATCTCGCGCGGCGAGAACACGGTGCCGTCGACGAAGTCGGCGTCGCCCGCGCGCAGCCGCTCGCCGAGCGCGGCGAAGAAGCGCGCCGGCTCGGCGAACGGCCGGTGCTCCAGCACGACGAAGGGCTTCACGGGAAGCGTGCCCGCCTTCACGCGCAGCGCGTAGCCGAGCGTGCCGTAGGAATTGGGGAAGCCGTGGAACAGGTCGGCGTAGTCGTTCTCCGGGGTGGCGAGGACGATCGAGCCGTCCGCGAGCAGCACCTCGATCTCGCGCACCGTGTCGTGCACGAGGCCCTGGCGGTGGGACGACGACTCGATGCCGACGCCGGCCACGGCGCCGCCGAGCGTGATGGTCTTCAGCTGCGGCACCACCGCGGGCATCACGCCGTGCGCGAGGCAGCCGCGCACCAGGTCCTCGTAGGAGCACATGCCCTCGGCGTCCACCCAGCCCTGCGCCGCGTCGACCTCGAGCACCTCGTTGAAGGCGCGCACGTCGAGCCGGCGCCGCGCGCCGGCGGCGCGGTCGCGGAACAGGTTCGAGGTGTCCTTCGCCAGCCCGACCGGGCCGGCCCCACCGCTAAGCTGCGCGCTGAGCGCCTGCGTCTTGGCGGTATGCAGGCGATTCATAGAGGAACGCCCGGCTCATCGGGTAGTTCTTGCGGGTGAGGTTGCCCTTCGAGAACACGATCTGGAAGAGGTGCGTGTAGCCGGCGGGCGAGCGGAACATCTCCGCGCAGCCGTACAGGTACACGCGCCAGACGCGCCGGAAGCGCTCGTCGAAGCGGGCGGGGTCGAGCGCGCGGATCTTCTCCCAGTGGGCGTCGAAGCGCTCGCCCCAGGCATCGAGCGTGAGGGCATAGTTGCGGCGCAGGTTCTCGATGTCCACGACCTCCAGGCCGGCCCGCTCCATGGCCGCGATGGTGTGCGCGAGGCTCGGGATCCAGCCGCCCGGGAAGACGTGCTTGCGGATGAAGAACTCGGTCTGGAAGTGCCCGACGTGGCCGATGAAGTGCAGCATGCCCAGGCCCCCGGGCTTGAGGAACCGCGCGTGCGCGGCCACCACCTCCTCGAGCGCGTCGCGCCCGGCGTGCTCCAGGGTCCCGATCGAGACCACCTTGTCGTACTGCGCCCGGGCGTCGCGGAAGTCGGTGTCGATCACCTCGAGCGAATGCCCGAGGCCGCGGCGCGCGATCTCGGCGCGCACCATCTCGACCTGCGAGGTGGTGTTGTTGATGCCGGTGACCTTGACGCCGAACTTCTCGTGCGCGCGGAACATGAAGCCGCCGAAGCCGCTGCCGATGTCGACCACCGTCTCGCCGGGCGCGAGGCGCACCTTGCGCGCCACGTGGTCGATCTTGTTCTGCTGCGCCTCCTCGAGGGTCCGGGTGCCCTCCTTCCAGTAGGCGCAGGTGTACATCATGTGCGGGTCGTCGAGCCAGTAGCGGTAGAACTCGGTGCCGAGCGCGTAGTGGAACTCGGCGTTCTTCTTGGCCTGCGCCCAGTCGCGGTTCGAATAGCGGAACTCGTGCCAGCGGTTGCGAACCTCCACGAACAGGTTGTTCGACGCGATCCCGCTCTCCATGCCCACCGCCATCATGGCGGGCAGGCTCCCCTCGATATCGACCTGGCCGTCGAAATAGGCCTCCAGCAGCCCGATGTGGCCGAAGGTCGCGATGCGCGGGAGGGCCGCCGTGCTGCGGATGACGACGGTGAAGGCCGGCGCGCCCTCGCGGTTGCGGGTCTCGCGGCCGCCGGGAAAGCGCACCGCGAAAGGCACAGAGGCGCGCTCGCCGGCGCGGCGGACAAAGCTGTCGATGAGGGTATTCACGGCCGGCCATTCTACCGGCCGAGCGTGAAATCAGTGCGACATCAGGACCGGGACGGTCATGGCGGCCAGGATCGAGCGGGTCGCGCCCCCCAGGACCAGCTCGCGCACGCGCGAATGGCCGAAGGCGCCCATGACGATCAGGTCGGCGCTGGTGTCCGCGGCGCGCGACAGGATCTGGGCGCCGATCTCGTAGCCCGCGCCGCTCTGCCGCGCCACCGAGACCTTGACGCCGTGGCGCGCGAGGTACAGGCCCACGTCCGCGCCGGGCTCCTCGCCGTGGCGGCGGGCGAGCCGCTCCGGGTCGAAGGCGGTCACCTCGACCTTCTCGGCGCTCTGCAGGAAAGGCAGCGCATCGGTCACCGCGCGCGCGGCCTCGCGGCCCGCGTCCCAGGCGACCAGCACGCGGCGGCCGATCTCGCCCACCGGGCCGGCGTAGGGCACGAACAGCACCGGCCGGCCGGCCGACAGCGCGAGCTCGTCGCCCAGGCCGCGCAGCTCGCCCTCGTCGCCGGCCTCGGGCTGGCCGGCGATCACCAGGTCGGCGTAGCGCGCCGACAGGCGCATGGCGGCGTCGGGATCCTGCTGCGACACGCGCCATTCCGCGCGCCCGGCGCCGTTGCGCGCGGCGAGCTCCTGGAATTTCTGCCGCGCCGCCTTCGCCACCTCGGCCTGGCGCTGCTCGAGCACCTCGCGCAGGGCCGGGCCGCCTTCCGCGTACGCGTAGGACGGCAGGCGCGCCGCGCCCGGCGCGAACAGCGCCGTGACGTGCGCGTCGAAGCGCTCGGCGAGCCGGAACGCCAGCTCCAGGCGCGCGGTGGCGCGCGGGCGGTGGTCGAGGTGTACGAGGATCGTCTTGTAGGTCATGG
>DASUFW010000189.1:0-10831 GCA_036274335.1 Burkholderiales bacterium
CGCTAAACTCCCCCGAGCCTTCCCCGGGGGGATCCGATGGCGCAGGACGAGGCGGACGCGCGGCGCATGCTCGACACCACGCGCCGCGTCGCGACCCCGGAGGGCATCGAGCTGACGCTGGTCCTCGCCGGCCCCGTGCCGCGCGCGCTCGCCTGGCTGCTGGATTTCCTGCTGCGCGCGGCGGTGGTGCTGGTGGTGGCCATGGTGGCGGCCTATTTCGGGCGCGCGGGCTGGGGCCTGGTGGCGCTGATGGCCTTCTTCGTGGAATGGCTCGCGCCGGCCTGGTTCGAGGTGCGCTGGAACGGGCAGACGCCCGGCAAGCGCGTGCTCGGGCTGTCGGTGGTGCACGACGACGGCACGCCGGTGCGCTGGGGGCCCTCGCTCACGCGCAACCTCCTGCGCGCGGTGGATTTCCTGCCCTTCTTCTACGGCATCGGCCTCTCGGTGATGCTCGCCAGCCGCGACTTCAAGCGCCTGGGCGACCTCGCCGCGGGCACGGTGGTGGTGTACGCGCCGGGCCGCGCCGCGGCGCGCGCGCTGCCGGAGGCGCCGCCGCTCGCGCCGCGCGTGCCGCTCAGCCTCGAGGAGCAGCGCGTGGTGCTCGAGCTCGCCGAGCGCTCGGCGAGCCTGACGCCCGAGCGGCTCGAGGAGCTGGCCGAGCTCGCCGCGCCGATCACCGGCACGGCCGACGGCCGCGCCTCGGCGGCGCGCCTGCTCGGCCTGGCGAGCCACCTGGCGGGGCGGCGATGAAGCAGGCGCCCTTCGAGGCAGCGCACCGCGCCGAGTGGGAGGCGTTCGAGCGCTTCCTCGACGACCCCGCCGCGTCCGCGGGCTTCGCGCCCGAGGCGCTGCCGGCGCGCTACCGGCGGCTGTGCCAGCACCTCGCGCTCGCCCGCGAGCGCCAGTACAGCCCCGACCTCGTCGACCGGCTGAACCTGCTCGCGCTGCGCGGCCACCGCGCGCTGTACGCCAACCGCGGGCGCCAGTCGCGTCGCCTCGCGGATTTCCTGCTCGCGTCGTTCCCGGCGCTGGTGCGCGCCGAATGGCGCGTGGTGGGGACGGCGGCGCTGCTGTTCTTCGGCCCGCTCGCGCTGCTCGTCGCCGTGCTGCAGGGCTGGCCGGAATTCGTGCACTACCTGCTCGATCCGCGCCAGCTCGCCAACTTCCGCGAGATGTACGACCCGGCCAACACGCGCCTGGGCATGCGCGAGGCCGATACCCACGTGGCGATGTTCGGCTTCTACATCTGGAACAACGTGCGCATCGGCTTCCAGACCTTCGCCGGCGGCATGCTCGCCGGCCTGGGCAGCGTCTGGTTCCTCGCCGCCAACGGCGTGATGATCGGCGCGGTGGCGGGTTATCTCACGCAGATCGGCTTCTCGGGCACCTTCTGGTCGTTCGTCGCGGGACACTCGTCGCTCGAGCTGCTCGCGATCGTGCTCTCGGGCGCCGCCGGGCTGCGCCTCGGCATGGCGGTGATCCGCCCCGGCGCGCGCTCGCGGCGCGCGGCGCTGGTGCTCGCCTCGCGCCCGGCGGTGCGCCTCATGTACGGGGCGGCGCTGATGTTCGGCGCGGCGGCCTTCGTCGAGGCGTTCTGGTCGCCGCTCACCGGCGTGCCGCGCGAGCTGAAGATCGGGGCCGGGATCGCCGGCTGGGCGCTGCTGCTCGGCTACTTCGCGCTGGCGGGACGCGGGCATGCAGCTCGATAACGTCGCCATCGCGCTGCGGCCGCGCTCGGCCTGGGAGTCGATCGACCTCGGCGTGGGCATGCTGCAGCGCTGGTGGCGCTCGCTGTACGCCGCGTTCGCCGCGGTGTACTTGCCCGTGGCCATGGCCTGCGCGGCGCTCGGCTGGGCCACGCACCGCGTGTGGCTGGGCCTCGCCGTGCTGTGGTGGCTGAAGCCGCTCTTCGACCGCGTCGCGCTGCACGTGCTCTCGCGCGCGGTGTTCGGGGAGTCGCTCGGCGTGCGCCGCACGCTCCTGCAGGCGCCGACTTGGCTCGCCACCGGGCTGCCCTGGGCGCTCACCTTCGGCTGGATCGACATGGCGCGCTCGTTCCACCTGCCGGTCGCGCAGCTCGAAGGCCAGCGCGGGCGCGCCGCCCGGGCGCGGCTCGCGCTGCTCGGGCGCCGCGCGCACGGCTACGCGGTGTGGCTCACGCTGGTGTGCCTGCTCTTCACCCTGGTGCTGATCTGGTCGTTCGACATGGCGGGCCAGCTGCTGGTGCCCGCCGCGGCGCGCGACGGCGACACGATCGCCGACGTGCTGTTCGAGGGCGCGGAGGTCGCCGGCGCGATCGGCTACGCGGACTTCGCGGTCGCCGCGCTGGCGGTGCTCGCGGTCGAGCCCCTGTACGTCGCCGCCGGCTTCGCGCTGTACCTCAACCGGCGCACGCACCTCGAGGGCTGGGACCTCGAAGTGGCGCTGCGGCGCATGGCGGCACGGCGCGCGGCGCCGGCCGGCCGGGGGGCCGGCCGCGCGGCGTCGCTGGTCGCCGCGCTGGCCGTCGCGTTGGCCGCGTTCGCGGCGCCGCCGCCCGCGCAGGCCGCCGACAAGGACCCGCGCCGCGAGATCGCCGAGGTGCTCAAGGCGCCCGAGTTCGCGCACGAGCGCCAGGTGACGCGCTGGCGCTGGCGCAGCCCGGAGTGGACGTCGCCGCAGCGCCAGCGGGTGGACCTGTCCTGGCTGGAGGCGCTCGGCTTCGCGCTCGCGCGCGTCTCCGAGGTCGTGCTGTGGGTCGGGGCGATTGCGCTGATCGGGCTCGCCCTGTGGTGGGGATGGCGGCTGCTGCCGCGGGAGCCGGGGAGCCGGCGCGCCGCCTACCGGCCGCCGGCGGCCCTGTTCGGCATGGCGCTCGCGCCCGAGACGCTGCCCGCGGACCTGCCCGGCGCGGTGCGCGCGCTGCTCGCCGCGGGGCGCGTGCGCGAGGCGCTGGCGCTGCTCTACCGCGGCACGCTCTCGGCGCTCGTGCACGCGCAGGGCGTGCCGCTGCGCGCGAGCGATACCGAGGGCGAGGCGCTCGCGCGCGTGCGCGAGCGCGCCGAGCCGCAGGCCGCGCGCGACTTCGCCGAGCTGGTGGCGCTCTGGCAGGCGGCGGCCTACGCGCGGCGCCTTCCCGCGCCGGCCGAGGTCGAGCGGCTGGCCGCGGCCTACGCGGCGCGCTTCCCGCGCGAGGCGGCGGCATGAGCCGCACGCTGCGCTTCGCCCTGGCGGCGCTCGGCGTGCTGCTGATCGGCGCCTTCCTCTCGCGCTTCGAGCGCGTGCCGGTGACCGAGCGGGTCGGCGCGACCGGCGAGGCGCGGCTGCGCCCGTTCCTCGCCGCCGAGCGCTTCTCGGAGCGCATGGGGCTCGCGGCGCACGAGCTGCGCGCGCTGCCCGAGCTCGAGCGCCTGCCCGCGGGCAGCGTGCTGATCCTGCCCCGCCAGCGCCGCGCCGTCGACGCGCACGTCGCGGCGACCCTGGCGGCCTGGGTGCAAAAGGGCGGGCACCTCGTGGTCGAGGCCGAGTTCGAGGGCACGGAGGACCCGGTGTTCGCGCGCTTCGGCCTGCGCTTCGAGCCGCGGGCGCGCGCCAAGCAGCCGCTGCGCCTCGAGGTGACGGGCAGCGAGCGCAAGCTCGCCGTGACCTCGCTGCGGCCCGGCCGCGTGCTCGCCGGACGCGGCGAGGCCGTGTTCCGCGTGGGCGAGGCCGACGCGGCGCGCGTCCTGTCGGTGGCCGCGGGCAAGGGCGTGGTGACGGCGGCGGCGGAGCTCGATTTCGCGCGCAACGGCTTCCTCGGCGCGCACGACAACGCCGAGCTGCTGTGGACGATCCTCAACCTCACGCCGGCCTGGGACCTCGCCGTGTTCCACCACCCGCAGCGGCTGTCGCTGCTCGACTTCCTCGTGCGGCACGCCGCGGGCGCGCTGGCCGCGGCGGCGCTGCTGCTCGCGCTCTGGCTGTGGCGCATCGTGCCTCGCTATGGCACCTTGCTGCCCGACCCGCTGCCGGTGCGCCGCCGCCTGCTGGACCACCTGCGCGCCAGCGGCCGCTACCTGTGGGCGCGGGGACTGGGCGGGCGCCTCGCCGCGGCCGCGCGCGAGGCGGCGCTGCGCCGGGTGACGCGGGCGTACCCGGACTTCGCCGAGGCGGCGCCCGGCGAGCGCGCCGCACGGCTCGCGGCGCTGGCCGGGCTCACGCCCGAGGAGGCCGGCGCGCTGCTCGCCCCGGCGGGGGACGCGGGCCGGGCGGCCCCGGGCGCGGAAGAGTTGATTCGCCTCGTGCACAGCGCGCAGCGCGTGCACGCGGCACTGGAAAGGGGAAATCGATGAGCGAGACGCAGGCACCGGACGCCGGAAGCTTCGCCAAGGCCGCGCAGGTCATCGCGGCGATGCGCGCCGAGATCGCCAAGGCGGTGGTCGGCCAGGACGACGTGATCGAGCAGGTGCTGTGCGCCCTGCTCGCCGGCGGCCACGTGCTGGTCGAGGGCGTGCCCGGCCTCGGCAAGACGCTGCTGGTGCGCGCGCTGGCGCAGACCATCGCCGGGCGCTTCGGGCGCATCCAGTTCACGCCCGACCTGATGCCCGCCGACGTCACGGGCCACACGCTGTACGACCCCAAGACCCAGCAGTTCACGACGCGCCGCGGGCCGGTGTTCTGCAACCTGCTGCTCGCCGACGAGATCAACCGCGCGCCCGCCAAGACGCAGGCCGCGCTGCTCGAAGTCATGCAGGAAGGCCAGGTCACGCTGGAAGGCGAGGCGCACGCGCTCGAGCCGCCGTTCATGGTGCTGGCGACGCAGAACCCGATCGAGCAGGAAGGCACCTACGCGCTGCCCGAGGCGCAGCTCGACCGCTTCCTCCTGAAAGTGAAGATCGACTACCCCTCGGCCGAGCACGAGGCGGCGCTGGTGCGCCGCGTGACGCAGGGCAAGGTCGGCGACCGGCTCGACGTCGCGCAGGTGGCGGCGCTGGTGCGCCCTTCCACCGTGGTGTCGCTGCAGGCGGTGGTGGCCTCGATCCGCGCCGACGACCAGGTGCTCGACTACGCGCTGCGCGTCGCGCGCGCGACGCGCCAGTGGGCGGGCGTGACCGCGGGCGCCGGGCCGCGCGGCGGCATCGCGCTGCTGCGCGCGGCGCGCGCCGCCGCCGCGCTCGCCGGCCGCGACTTCGTCACGCCCGACGACGTCAAGCGCCTCGCGCTGCCGGCGCTGCGCCACCGCGTGCTGCCCGCGCCGGAGCTCGAGCTCGAGGGGCGCGACGCCGACGCGGTCCTGCGCGACATCCTCGAGAAGACGCCCGCCCCGCGCCAGTGAGCGCCCCGCGCGTGCCGCTCGTTCCGGCGCCGCGCCTGCTGCAGGCGGGCGCGGCGATGCTCGCGCTCGCCGTGCTCGCCGCGCTGCTGCCCGCGCTCGCCACGCCCTGGGCGATCGGCGCCGGCGCGCTGCTGCTGATCGCGGCCGCCGACGCGCTCGCCGGGCTGCGGCTCGCGCCGCCCGAGGTGGCGCGACGCGTGCCGGCGTCGCTCGCGCTCGGCGTGCGCACCGAGGTGCTGCTGCGCGCCGCCAACCGCGGCGCGGGGGCGCTCCGCCTCGAGCTGAACGACCTGCATCCGCCGAGCTTCGAGTGCGAGGGGCTGCCCGGGCGCCTCGCGCTTCCCCCCGGCGAATGGGGCGAGCTGCGCTACCAGGCGCGCCCGCTCGCGCGCGGCGAGGTCGAGTTCGGCGCGACGGCGCTGCGCCTGGACTCGCCGCTCGGCCTGTGGCAGGTGGCGCGGCGCGCGGGCGAGCCCCTGGCGGCGCGCGTGTTCCCCAATTTCCGGGCGCTCGCGCGCTACACGCTGCTCGCCACCGACCACCGCCTCTCGCAGATCGGCGTGCTGCAGATCCGCCGGCGCGGCGAGGGCATGGAATTCCACCAGCTGCGCGAGTACCGGCAGGGCGACAGTCCGCGCAGCATCGACTGGAAGGCGACGGCGCGCAGCGCGCGCCTGATCGCGCGCGAGTACGAGGACGAGCGCGACCAGCGCGTGCTGCTCGCCATCGACTGCGGGCGGCGCATGGGCGCCAAGGACGACGCGCTGTCGCACTTCGACCACGCGCTGAACGCCGCGCTGCTGCTCGCGCACGTGGCGCTGCGGCAGGGCGACGCGGTCGGCGTACTCGCCTTCGGCACGCAAGGGCCGCCGCGCTACGTCGCCCCGCGCAAGTCGGTGGCGGCGATCAACACCCTGCTCGAGCGCGTCTACGACCTCGAGCCGGGCCTCGCGATGCCGGACTTCGAGGCGGCGGCGCGCGAGATCATGGCGCGCATGCGCCGCCGCGCGCTGGTGGTGATGCTCACCAACCTGCGCGACGAGGACGACGAGACGCTGCTGCCGGCGCTCGCGCTGCTGCGCCGCCGCCACCTGGTGGTGCTGGCCTCGCTGCGGGAGGCGATCCTCGGCCGCGCGCTCGCCGCGCGCGTGGACAGCTTCGACCGCGCGGTGACGCACGCCTCGGCGGCCGAGTACCTCGCCGAGCGCGAGCGCGCCTTCGGGCGCATCGGCGCCGCGGGCGCCCTGTGCCTCGACGTCGAGCCCGACCAGCTCGCCATTACGCTGGTGAACCGCTACCTCGAGCTCAAGCGCCGCGGCCAGCTCTGAGGCGTTGACCCAAGTCCCTGATTTCCGTATACTTCGCGGCTTTTCCGCCGCCCCCCGACCATGAAAACGTCCGGCCACCCCGACTACACCCCGGTGATCTTCCTCGACACCAGCTCGAACCACTCGTTCCTGTCGCGCTCGGCGATCGACGTGAAGGGCCGCGAGACCATGAAATGGACCGACGGCCACGAGTACCCCGTGGTCAAGGTCGAGGTGTCCTCCGAGTCCCACTCCTTCTACACGGGCAAGCAGAAGATCGTGGACACTGCGGGCCGCGTGGAGAAATTCAAGCGGCGCTACACGAAGACGAAGAAGACCGCCTGAGCGGGCCCCCGCCCGTCGGCGTCGGCACAAAGGCAGCCTGCGGCTGCCTTTTTGTTTTGCGGCCTAGAATCGCGCCATGATCCCCCGCCTCGCGCTGCCGCCCCGTCCCGCGGTGCTCGCGCTGCTGGCGCTCGCCTTCGCGCTGCCGGGGCTGGTCGGCCACGATCCGTGGAAGTCGCTCGACGCGATCACGATCGAGGTCGCGCACCAGATGGACGTCACCGGCGACTGGGTGGTGCCGCGCGTCGCCGGCACGCCGGAGCTGGACAACCCGCCCCTCTACCACTGGCTGGCGCTCGGCTTCGGCAAGCTGCTCGGCAGCCTGGTGCCGTTTCACAACGCCGCGCGGCTGGCGAGCGGGCTGTGCGTGCTGCTGGCCCTCTGGCTGCTCGCGCGCACGGCCGGCGCGGCCGCCGCGCTGCTGCTGATCGGCGCGATGGGCTTCATGGTGCACGCGCACGAGGCGCTGCCCGAGCTGGCCGGACTGGCCGCAGCCTGCACGGCCTTCGCGGTGCTGCCGCAGGCGCACGCGCGCCCCCTCCTCCACGGCGCGATGTTCGGCGGCGCGCTCGGCCTGATGTTCCTCGCCGACGGCCCGTTCGAGCCCGCCGCGCTCGGGCTGACCGCACTCGTCGCGCACGCCGTCTGCCCGCGCTGGCGGCGCTGGGGCGCGCTGCCGTTCCTCGGCGCGGCCGCGCTGGTCAGCGCGCTCGCCTGCGCGAGCTGGCTGTGGGCGCTGTCGGCGCGCGCCCCCGAGCTGCCGGGCGCCTGGTGGGCGCTCGCCAGCCAGACCTGGGGCACGCCGCTCGGCAACCTGCGCTACTTCCTGGTCACGGCCAGCTGGTTCACCTGGCCGGCCTGGCCGCTCGCCGCCTGGGCGCTGTGGGCGCGCCGGCGCGAGTGGCGCCAGCCGGAGCTGTTCGTCCCCGCGGCCGCCTGCGTGATCCTGCTCGGCGGGCTGGCGCTGACCGGGCCGACGACCGACGTGGCGCTGCTCGCCGTGCTGCCGCCGCTCGCGCTGCTCGGCGCGGCGGGCGTGCAGCACCTGCGCCGCGGCGCGGCCGCGGCGCTCGACTGGTTCGCGGTCATGTGCTTCACCTTCTTCGCCGGCCTGGTGTGGCTCGCCTACCTCGCCTTCATGACCGGCTGGCCGGCGCGCCTCGCGCAGTTCCTCGCGCGGCCCGCGCCGGGATTCGAGGCGTCGTTCTCGCCCGCGGCGTTCGTGTTCGCGCTCCTGCTCACCCTCGGCTGGCTGTACGTCGCCTTCTTCACGCCGCCCTCGCCGATGCGCGGCGTGACGCGCTGGGCCGCCGGCGTCACGCTGCTCTGGTCGAGCTTCGCGCTGCTGCTCATGCCGTGGGCCGACCACCAGAAGAGCTACCGCGCGGTCGCACTGCAGCTGCGCAGCAAGATCGCGCCCGACGCGGGCTGCGTGGCCGGGCACCTGGGCATCACGCAGCGCGCCGCGATGAGCTACTTCGCCTCGCTGCAGACCGAGCCCGTCAGCCGCGCGGGGCCGGACGGCTGCCGGCTGCTCCTGCTGCAGGGCAGCCCCGGCGACGACAGCGCCGGGCCGGGGCCCGGCTGGACCAAGCTCGCCGACGTCGGCCGGCCCGGCGACAAGGCCGAGCGCTACCGCCTGTACCGGCTGGAACGCAAGTGAACACCACGCCGCCCACCGAGTGCCCGGCGTGGGCGAAGCTCGCGGCGCACGCCGAGGGCTGGAAGGACGCGCGCCTCGCGGAGCTGTTCGCCCACGACCCGCGGCGCGCCGAGCAGCTGGGCGCGCGCGCGCCGGGGCTGCTGCTCGACTACTCGCGGCAGCGGGCGGGCGCGCTCACGCTGCGCCTGCTCGCGCAGCTGCTCGAGGAGCGCGGCTTCGCGGACTGGCGCGCGGCGATGTTCGCCGGCGAGCCGATCAACGTGACCGAGGGCCGCGCGGTGCGCCACCCCGCGCTGCGCGCGGGCGCGGCGGCGCCCGCGGAGGTGACGGCGACCCTCGAGCGCATGGGCGCGCTGGCCGGCTCGCTCGCGGGCGTGCGCCGCATCGTGCACCTCGGGACCGGCGGCTCGGATCTCGGCGCGCGGCTGCTGATGGATGCGCTCGGCGATCGCGCGGCGATCGAGGTGCGCTTCGCGGCCAACATCGATCCGCTGGATCTGTCCCGCGCGCTCGAGGGCGCCGACCCGGCCTCGACCTGGGTGGTGGCAGTCAGCAAGACGTTCACCACCGCCGAGACGATCGCCAACGCGCGGGCCGCGCGGGAGTGGCTGGGCGGGCGCGGGCGGCTCATCGCCGTCACCGCGAACGAGGCGGGCGCGCGCGCCTTCGGCGCCGCCGAGGTGCTGCCGATGTGGGACTGGGTCGGCGGGCGCTTCTCGATCTGGTCGGCGGCCAGCTTCAGCGCGCTCGCCGCGCTCGGCGCCGAGACTTTCGAGCAGTTCCTCGCCGGCGGCCGCGACCTGGACGAGCACTTCCTGCAGGCGCCGCCCGAGCGCAACGTGCCGGTGCTGCTCGCGCTGCTCGGCGCGTGGAACGTGAACTTCCTCGGCGCGGCAACGCACTGCGTACTGCCGTACGCGAACGCCCTGCGCCTGCTGCCCGCCTACCTCCAGCAGCTGGAAATGGAATCGAACGGCAAGCGCGTGGACCGCGAGGGCCGCCCCGTGGCGTACGCCACCGCGCCCGTCGTCTGGGGCGCGGAGGGCACGGTCAGCCAGCACTCGTTCCACCAGCTGCTGCACCAGGGCACGCAGGCGGTGCCCTGCGATTTCATCGTCGCGGGCGTGAGCGCGGAGCTCGACGCCAACGCCGAGGCGCAGGCGCGCGCGCTCGCCTTCGGCACGGACGACCCCGCGCTGCCGCCGCACCGCCGCTATCCCGGCAACCGGCCGTCCTCCACGCTGCGCCTGGAGCGCCTGGACGCGCGCCCCCTCGGGCGGCTGGTGGCCGCCTACGAGCACAAGGTGTTCACCCAGGGGGTACTGTGGAACGTCAACAGCTTCGACCAGTGGGGCGTGGAGCTCGGGAAGCAGCTCGCGGGTGAGATACTCAAGACCCAAGGGAGGGCATGATCGATGGACCAGGAAGGCTTCAACCTCAGCATCCGCAAGTTCCTCAAGATGGTGGGGGTCAACTCGCAGCGCGAGATCGAGCAGGCGGTGCAGCAGGCGATCGCCGCGGCGAAGCTGAAGGGCGAAGAGACCCTTGCCGCGAAGGTGACACTGGAGATCCCGCAGCTGGGGGTGAAGGTGCCGTTCGAGGGAGAGATACGGCTAAAATGAGCCGCGGAGGGCTTCGATGAACAAGGCGCGCGAATTCGGCCAGAGCGTGCTCACCGAGCTGCAGGCGCTGCTCGGCGAGCGCGTCACCACCTCGGCGGGCATCCGCGAGCACCACGGCAAGGACGAGTCCTACCTGCCCTACGCCGCGCCCGACGCGGTGGCGTTCCCCGAGACCACCGAGGAGGTGCGCGACATCGTGCTCATCTGCCGCCGGCACCGCGTGCCGATGATCCCGTACGGCGTGGGCACGTCCCTCGAAGGCCACGTGCTCGCCGTGCGCGGCGGCGTGACGATCGACATGAGCCGCATGAACCAGGTGCTGGCCGTGCACGAGCAGGACCTCGACGCGGTGGTGCAGGCCGGCGTCACGCGCAAGCAATTGAACGAGTACGTGAAGCACACGGGGCTGTTCTTCCCCATCGATCCCGGCGCCGACGCGACGCTCGGCGGCATGGCGGCAACGCGCGCCTCGGGCACCAACGCCGTGCGCTACGGCACGATGCGCGAGAACGTGCTCTCGCTCAAGGTGGTGCTGGCCGACGGCCGCATCATCCAGACCTCGCGCCGCGCGAAGAAGTCCGCGGCCGGCTACGACCTGACG
>DASUFW010000190.1:0-3393 GCA_036274335.1 Burkholderiales bacterium
AGGCCGAGCTCGCGCCCGCGCCGACCACGCGCGACGACGCCTGCTTCTGGCTGTACTCCTCGGGCTCGACCGGCATGCCCAAGGGCACCGTGCATGCGCACTCGAGCATGGTGGAAACCGCCGAGCTGTACGCGCGGGGCGTCATCGGCCTGCAGGACTCGGATGTCGTGTTCTCGGCCGCGAAGCTGTTCTTCGCCTACGGTCTCGGCAACTCGCTGTCCTTCGTGCTCGCAACGGGCGCCACGGCGGTGCTCATGGCGGAGCGCCCCACGCCGGCGTCGGTCTTCAAGCGGCTGACCGAACGACGGCCCACCTTCTTCTATGGCGTGCCGACCCTGTACGCCGCGATGCTCGCCGACCCGAACTTTCCGAAGAAGGAGGCCCTCGCGCTTCGCGTCTGCGTGTCCGCGGGCGAGGCCCTGCCGCCGCAGATCGCGAAGAGCTTCAAGGAGCGTACGGGCGTCGACATCCTGGACGGCATCGGCTCCACCGAGATGCTGCACATCTTCCTGTCCAACCGGCCGGGCGAGCTCCGCTACGGCACGACGGGCAAGGCCGTGCCGGGCTACGAGCTGCGCCTCGTCGACGAGCAGGGCGGACCGGTCAAGCCCGGCGAGCTGGGCGAGCTGGAGATCTCCGGGCCGACCAGCGCCATGTACTACTGGAACAACCGCGCGAAGAGCCGCGCGACTTTCGTCGGCGGCTGGACCAAGAGCGGCGACAAGTACCTGCAGGACGCGGACGGCTTCTACGCCTACGGCGGACGCACCGACGACATGCTGAAGGTGTCGGGCATCTGGGTGTCGCCGGCCGAGGTGGAGGCCGCGCTCGTCGGCCACCCCGCGGTTCTCGAGGCGGCCGTGGTCGGGCAGGAAGACGAGCAGAAGCTGGTCAAGCCCAAGGCCTACGTGGTGCTCAAGCCGGGCGCGAAGGCGACCGGCGACGAGCTCAAGGGCTACGTGAAGGAGAAGCTCGCGCCCTACAAGTACCCGCGCTGGATCGAGTTCGCGGCCGAGCTGCCGAAGACCGCGACCGGCAAGATCCAGCGCTTCAAGCTGCGCGGCTAGGCGGCCGGCGCGGCGAAGTTCAGCCGCGTGACGAGCTTGCGGAAGCCGCAGGCTTCCATGTTGCGCAGCGACGGGTTGGGTTCGTCCGCCGCGGGCTCGCCGGTTTCCGTGGCGACGTGCGCGCACCCGTGCCGGTGGGCCTCGGCCACCCGCGCTGCCATCAAGGCACGATGGACGTGCGCGCGCCGCGCGTCGGGATGCACGCCGCCGGCCCCGAGCCAGCCGACGTCGCCCTGCAAATGAAGCATGCCGGCGCCGACGACGCGGCCCCCGAGCCGCGCCAGCCACGTCGTCCAGCCCGGCCGGCCGACCAGCGAGGCGAACCAGGCAATCCCGTCCGGCGGCATGCCGAATGCGGTGCCGAGGACTTCACCGACGGGGTTCGCGTCGGACGGCCCCGCGCGCTCGAGACGAGCGATCGTGGACGCTGCCGGAGGCGGGGCGGCTTCTCGCCACATCTTCGCCCATGCTTTGCGCGCCGGCAGCGTGAAGCCGCCTTCGGCGAGCAGGCCGCAGAGCGCGTCGAAATTCGGGCCCGGCGTGGCATGCACCCACCAGCTGCGTACGCCTTCGTCGCGGTAGATCCGGGAAATTTCCTCGAGGTCGCGCCCGGTTGCCGGCACGGGGTTGCCCAGGCCCATCACACGATTGAAGATGGTCACCGGCAGCCCCGGCGCGACGAGCAGCGTCGCGCCGGCGACCTCGCGAGCCTGCAGTCCCAGCCGGCTGCGGACCGCCGGCGGCGCGGCGGCGACCATGTCGCGGTAAGCCGCCGCCTCCACCGCGTCATGCCGGTGCGCGAGGAGAATGCCGCCCGCCGTTGCCGGCTTCACGCTAACGCTTGAGCCGGCCGGAAAACGAGCCGACTTCCTTGCCGTCCTGCGTGACCACGCTCTGGAACTCGAGCGCCTTCGCGCCGGAGAGGCGCATCGTGACGGACTCCTGCATCTGCTTGCCTTCCTGCGTCCACGAAATGGCGGCCTTCATGGTCTTCGGGTCAGGCCACTCGACCTTGTGGTCATGCGTCTCGCCCATGTCGGTGACAGCGTACCAGTGCGCCTGGCCGCTGACCGGGTCGACGCCGAAGAGGTCGGTCTCGTGTACGGCCATGTCCTTGTTCCTGCCGCTCATCTCGCAGAGCACGGCGTTGCCGGCGGACGCCTTGCGGCAATTCCAGTGCACGGCGAGCTTCGCGGGGGGCTTGCCGGGCTCGCCCATCTCCGCGCTCCCGGTCCACTTGCCGAGAAGCGGGTAGAAGCGGGCCGCGGCGGGAGCCTGTTCCGCGGCGGCGGCGGCGACGGTCATGCCCGTGGCGGCGAGGGCCAGGACGATACGGGACAGCGGTTTCATCGGGGACTCCTGTGCGGTCCGAAGCCTGCGGGTGCGGGCTTTACGGTGTAAAGACAATTTACAGAACAATCTTTACGTTGTAAAGTGTCTCCATGGCACGCAAGCGCCGTACGTCCGAGCGCCCCGCGCCCCGGGCGCCCCTCACGCGCGAGTCCATCTCGCGGGCCGCGCTGCAACTCATTGACCGGGAAGGCCTGGACGGACTTTCCATGCGCCAGCTCGGCCGGGCGATGGGGGTCGAGGGCATGGCGATCTACCACCACTTCCGGGACAAGGGCGAGCTGCTCGACGGCGTCATGGAGCGTCTGTTCGAGGAAGTCGAGGTCCCTCCCCGCGGCAGCCTGCCGCCGCTCGAGCGGCTGCGGCGGATGTTCGGTTCCTATCGCGGGATCTCCATCCGCCACCCGAAGGCGTTCATCCTGCTGGTCAACCGGCGCTTCAACACGGAGCGGCTGTTCGCACTGTACGAGCAGGTGCTGGAGGCCCTCGCCGACCATGGGTTGACGCCCGAGCTGAGCGCGCGATACTTCCGCATGTTCGGCTACTACATGAACGGCGCGGGCATGGCGGAGATCGCCAGCCGCGCCGCGCAGCCCGACGCCACGCCGGTGCAGCTCGAGACCTTCGACCGGCGGGAACAATACCCGCGCATCGCCGCGGTCGCGCCGCACCTGCGCGTCGCCAAGCTCGACGCGATCTACGACTTCGGGCTGGACATGATCTTTCGCGAGCTGCAGAAGAGCGCAAAGGCATGACGGCTGAGCTGCGACCCACGACGTCTTCCGCCGCGGCGCTGGATGCCTACCGGGAGGGGGTCGACCGGCTGCTTACGGCGAAGCCCCTGCCGGAGGAGGCGTTCGCACGGGCGCTCGCGGCGGACCCCGACTTCGCGCTCGCGCATGCCGCGCTGGCGCGAGCGCAGTTCCTGGTCGCCCGCATCCCTGAAGCCAAGGCGGCGGCCGCAAAGGCGCGCGCC
>DASUFW010000191.1:0-5489 GCA_036274335.1 Burkholderiales bacterium
GGCCGGCTCCATGCTGTAGACGCCGTCCAGCCGCTTCAGCGTGCCTTCGAGGAGGTGCACCTCCACCGCGCCGGGAGGCCGCGCGGTGGCCAGCAGCGTGACGTTGACCGGGTACGTGAAGAAGAGGAAACGCGTCTCTCCGCGCTGTTCGACCACCTGCGCGCCGTCGCGCCGGGCGACCACCCGGCTGCTGTGCATGCCGGGCACGAAGCCGGCCAGATGATCGTAGTCGGTGACCGTGCCCCAGACCGTTGCGTGCATCGCCTGCACCAGCGCAAAGGCGTGCACCTCCACTACGGCACCGCGACGCAGGGTCTGCACCGAGAGGTCATCCGCGGCGAGCGCCGAGGCAGCCCACAAACACAGCACCGCCGGCCAGCGCTTCATGCGGTTCACTCTAGCAGGCGCAGCGCGTTCATCGAAGCCATCGCCGTTGCAAACGACACGTCCGGCGCAGCTATTCCGTCATCGCTTGCTCCGTGCGTCCGATCGGTTCATCGTGTCGCCGATGCCCGACTCCGCATTCGTCACCGGCGCCACCGGTTTCGTCGGCCTGAACCTGATCGAGGCGCTGGTGCGCGAAGGCTGGGAGGTGACGGCCATGCATCGGCGCGGCTCCGAGTTGAAGTACCTGCGCCGGATGGCGGCGCGTCGCGTCGAAGGCGACGTCGTCGACGCGGCCTCGGTGCGCGCGGCCATGCCGGCGCGCGTCGATGTGGTATTCCATGTCGCGGGCGATACCAGCCTCTGGTCGGGCCAGGACGCGGCCCAAGACCGGGTCAACGTCCTCGGCACTCGAAATGTGGTCGAAGCGGCCCTCGCGCACGGTGCGCGGCGGTTCGTGCACACCTCCACTGTCTCGGTCTACGGGCTGCAGCCGGGGCGCATCGACGAGCGCTCGCCGCAGCGGGGCGCCGAATCCCCCATCAATTACCAGCGCTCCAAGCTGAAGGCCGAGGCCGAAGTCCGGGCGGGCATGGCCCGCGGCCTGGACGCGGTATTCCTGAATCCCGCCGGCATTCTCGGGCGCTACGACACGCGGAACTACGCCCGCCTGTTCCGCCTCATCGCGGAGCGGCGGCTGCCGGGCGTACCCGGCGGCGCGCGGTCGTTTTGCGATGCCCGGGCGGTGGCCGACGCGCACGTCGCGGCGGCCGCGCGCGGCCGTTCCGGCGAGAACTACCTGCTGGCGGGCACCGACGCCTCGCTGCTCGAGCTGGTCCGCGAGATCGGCGCGGCCCTGGGTCGCCCCGTACCGCCGCGCCCCACGCCCGCGTGGCTGCTGCGCGCGCTCGGCATGGCCGGCGCGCTGCGCGGACGCCTCACCGGCCGGGCGCCGGACCTCACCCCGGAGATCGTGCGCCTCGCCACCACCACCATCTTCTTCGACTGCGCGAAGGCGGTGCGCGAGCTGGGCTTCCGCGTCGTTCCGCTGCGCGACATGGTCCTCGACTGCGCCGCGTGGATGGCCGCGGAAGGCCTGCTGCCCGGGGTAGAATCCGTCGCATCCCGCCCGTAACCCCGCGAGTCCCATGGACCTGCCGAAGAACGCGTTCAAGCGCGCCCTCGCCGAGGGCCGGCCCCAGATCGGCCTCTGGTCGAGCCTGTCGTCGAACTACACCGTCGAGGTGATCGCCGGCGCGGGCTACGACTGGATCCTGCTCGACCTCGAGCATTCGCCGAACGACCTGGAGAGCCTGCTGACGCAGCTGCAAGCCGCCGCGCCGTACGCCACCACGCCGATCGTGCGCGTGCCCTGGAACGACATGGTTACCATCAAGCGCGTGCTCGACACCGGCGCGCAATCGCTGCTGATTCCGTACGTGCAGAACGCGGAAGAAGCGAAAGCGGCCGTGGCCAACACGCGCTACCCGCCGGCGGGCGTGCGCGGCGTGGCCGGCACGACGCGCGCCACGCGCTTCGGCCGCGTCAAGGACTACGCCCGGCGCGCGCACGAGGAGATCTGCGTGCTGGTGCAGGTCGAGACCAAGCCCGCGCTCGACGCGCTCGAGTCGATCTGCGCGGTCGAGGGCGTGGACGGCGTGTTCATCGGCCCCGCCGACCTGCACGCCTCGCTCGGCCATCCGGGCGAGACCGCCAACCCGGCGATCCTTCCCCTCATCGAGGACGCCATGCGCCGCATCCGCAAGGCCGGCAAGGCGCCGGGCTACCTGTCGCCGGTCGAGGCCGACGCGAAGCGCATGCTCGCGGCCGGCGCCCAGTTCGTCGCAGTGGGCGCCGACGTCGGGCTGCTCGCCCGCGGCGCCGAATCGCTGCTCGCCAGGTTCAAACCATGAAACCCGAGATCCTGCAGACCACGAAGCTGTTCGGCCCCACCCAGGCGCGCATGGAGCGCGAATTTTCCTGCCTCAAGCTGCACGAGGCGCCCGACCGCGCCGCCTACCTGAAGGAGGTCGGCCCGCGCGTGCGCGCGCTCGCCACGTTCGGGCCGGCGGGCGCGGACGCGAAGCTGATGGACGCGCTGCCCAAGCTCGAGATCATCTCCAACTTCGGGGTCGGCGTGGACGCCATCGACCTCGCCGCCGCCAAGCAGCGGAACGTCATCGTCACCAACACGCCCGACGTCCTGAACGATTGCGTGGCGGACACCGCCATGGCGCTCGCCATCAACGTGGTGCGCCGCTTTCCGCAGGCGGAAGGCTACCTGCGCGCGGGGAGCTGGGCGGCGAAGGGCGGGTACCCGCTCACCACCTCGCTGGGCGGCAAGACGATGGGCATCCTCGGCCTCGGGCGCATCGGCGAGGCGATCGCGAAACGCGCGCAGGCCTTCGGCATGAAGATCCGCTACCACAACCGCCGCAGGAAGGACGTCGCCTATCCCTACGACGCGGACCCGGTCGCGCTGGCGAAGAACTGCGACGTGCTGATGATCGTGACGCCGGGGGGCGCCGAAACCGAGAAGCTGGTCGGCGCCCAGGTGCTCGACGCGGTGGGGCCGCAGGGCTACGTGGTCAACATCGCGCGCGGCTCGGTGATCGACGAGCCGGTGCTGCTGCGCTATCTGCAGGAGAAGAGAATCGCCGGGGCCGGGCTGGATGTCTTCGCGGACGAGCCGCGCGTGCCGCCCGCGTTCTTCACCCTGGAGAACGCCGTGCTGCTTCCGCACGTGGGCAGCGCAACGCAGGAGACGCGCACCGCGATGGGCAACCTCCAGGTCGACAACTTGGTCGCCCACTTCGCCGGCAAGCCCGTGCTGACGCGCGTAGTCTGACCTAGTAAGTCAGCACACACTTACTTCACGATAGCGATATTGTTTGATCGGTGTCATTGACATAGATTATGAGAACAATTATCGTTCTCACGGATGCAAAGGCCTGAGCCGAACCCCCGAGAACTTGTCCCGTCGCGGCGGATTCCGAGCGAGGCGCTCCTCGGTGCACGCGGGGAACTGGTGATCCTCCACAACGGCAGGGAATACCGCTTGCGACTGACCCAGAACGGCAAGCTGATCCTGACCGCCTAGGGCCGGGAGGCTGCCGCGAGCACCCTCGACACCCTCGCCCTGCACCGGCCGGCCCGGGTGACCGGGTTGGCAGCGCCGGAGGCCGCGCCGGAATGGGCGCTGTGGCTGGCCGAGATCGGCTTCATCCCCGGCGAGCCCGTGACCGTGCTGGCCCGCGCCAGACCGGGCGACGATCCCCTGGTGGTGCGCGTCGGCGACTCCACGTTCGCGCTCCGCCGCGCGGAAGCGGCCTGCATCGAGATCGAGCCGCTCACGTGACCGAAGCGGTCATTCACGTCCATCGCGGCGGCCCCCTCGTCGCGCTCGTGGGCAACCCCAACTGCGGCAAGACGGCGCTCTTCAATCGGCTGACGGGAAGCCACCAGAAGGTCGCCAACTATGCCGGCGTGACGGTCGAGCGCAAGGAAGGCCGCCTGACCACGCTCGCGGGCACGGTGCTGCGCCTGCTCGACCTGCCCGGCGCGTACAGCCTGCATCCCCGCTCTCCCGACGAAGCGGTCACGGTCAACGTGCTGCGCGGCAGCGCCGCGGGCGAGAAGCGTCCCGACGCGGTGGTGTGCGTGGTCGACGCGACCAACCTGCGCCGCCACCTGCGCCTCGTGCTCGCGGTCAAGCGCCTCGGCATTCCCTGCGTCGTGGCGCTCAACATGGCGGATCTCGCCGAGCGCTCCGGCGTCCGGGTCGACCCCGACGCGCTGGCCCGCGAGCTCGGCGTACCGGTCGTGCGGACCGTGGCGGTCGAGAGCCACGGGGCCGAAGACCTGCGCCGGGCGCTCGACGAGCCCGGGCTCTGGGATCGCGGCGCCGGCGCCGCTGCCGCCGCGCCCGAGGCGGACGCGCGCGGCGATCACGAGGCCGTGCGCGGGATCCTGCAGCGCCTGGGGCTCGACGCGGCTGTGCCCCATACGGCGAGCGACCGGATCGACCGGGTCGTGCTGCACCCGGTCCTCGGCCCGCTGCTGCTCGCGGTGGTGCTGTTTCTGATGTTCCAGGCGGTGTTCGCGTGGGCCGAGACGCCGATGGGCTGGATCGAGGCCGCCACGCAGGGGGCAGGCGCCCTCGCGGGGCGAATCCTCCCCGACGGGTGGCTGCGCAGCCTCGTCGTCGACGGCCTCATCGCGGGCGTGGGCGGCGTCATCGTGTTCCTTCCGCAGATCCTGATCCTGTTCCTGTTCATCCTGGCGCTGGAGGAAAGCGGCTACCTGCCGCGCGCCGCGTTCCTGCTCGACCGCCTGATGGGCGGCGTGGGCCTCTCGGGCCGCTCCTTCATTCCGCTGCTGTCCAGCTTCGCCTGCGCGATCCCCGGCATCCTGGCCGCGCGCACCATCGCCAACCCGCGCGACCGGCTGGTCACCATCATGATCGCGCCGCTCATGACCTGCTCGGCGCGCCTTCCCGTCTACGCGCTGCTGATCGGTGCGTTCATCCCGAAGCGCGAGGTGCTCGGCGGATTCGAGCTGCAGGGGCTGGTCCTGTTCGGGCTGTACCTGGCCGGCATCGGCGGGGCGCTGGCGGTGGCCTGGGTGCTCAAGCGCCTCACCGCGCGCGGCCAGCCGCGCGCGCTGATGATGGAGCTGCCCGCCTACCACTGGCCGCGCGCGCGCAACATCGCGATCGGGCTGTGGCAGCGGGTGATGATCTTCGTGAGGCGCGTGGGCGGCATCATCCTCGCGCTCACCGTGCTGCTGTGGTTCCTCGCCAGTTTTCCCGCGCCGCCTCCCGGCGCGACGGGCGCGCCGATCGAGTACAGCCTCGCCGGCATGCTCGGCCGCGCCCTCGCCGTCGTGTTCGCGCCGGTCGGCTTCAACTGGCAGATTTGCATCGCACTGGTGCCTGGCATTGCGGCGCGCGAGGTCGCGGTCAGCGCGCTGGGCACCGTGTACGCGTTGTCCGCGACCGGCACCGACACCGCGCAGCTGCTCACGCCGCTCATCGCGCGGAGCTGGGGGCTGGCGACGGCGCTCTCGCTGCTCGTCTGGTATGTGTTCGCGCCGATGTGCATCGC
>DASUFW010000192.1:0-2130 GCA_036274335.1 Burkholderiales bacterium
ATCGTCGAGCCGACGCTGACGGACATGACCGGGCACTGCTACAGCTTTCTCGACGCGATCACCCGCGTTTCCGGCGATTGTCCGATCACCCTCTGGGGCGGGCGGGACGCGCCCGTGAGCTTCCCGTCCAACGTCGCCGTCCGGGGATTCTTCGGCCGGCGGCTCCGCAGGCTGCAGGCGTGGGGGCTGTATCGGTCGCTGCTGCGCGGAGCCGGCCGGATCTTCGTATCCACCGCGGGCCGGGCCGATCTGATGCTTCTCGACTGGGCGTCGCATGGACGCATCGCGCCGCGCAAGGTGTTTCTCTACGTCCACTGGTTTCGGGCATCGGCGTCGAAGCTGCGCACGCTTTCCCGCCTGGCGGCGCGGCAGCCCGAGATCGTGATCCTTGCGCCGACGAGGGAAGTCGTCGACCTGTTCCGCGCGGCGGGCTTCCGGGAATCCCATCTCGTTCCCTATCCGATGTCGCCCGCGAACCCGGCGTCCCCGGGAGGCTCGAGTGTGTTTCGCCACGTCCTGTATGCAGGCGCCGCGCGACGGGACAAGGGATTCCCGGAGGTCGTTGACTACGTGCAGCTGCTTGCAAGTCGTGGAGAGGACACGCCGGTCGTGCTGCAGACTTCGGCGCAGCACTACGACAAGACCGACCCCGAGACCGCCGGGAGCCTGCGGCGGCTCGACAGCATCGGCTACGCGCACCTTCAGCGGGTTCCGCGCACGCTCGGGACAGACCAGTACGCGGCGCTCTTCAGCGGCGCGATCAGCCTGCAGCTCTACCTGCGCGAGGACTTTGCCGACCGCGTGAGCGGGGTGACGCTCGACGCCTTCTGCAACGGCTGTCCCATCGTCACCCTCACCGGGACCTGGATGGCGCGGCTGGCGCAGGAATTCGGCGCCGGTGAGGCGCTCGACGAACCCAGCCCCGAGGCGGTCCACGCTGCAGTCGCCAAGATCCGCGGCGCGTACGCCCACTACTACGAGCGGGCGCGCGAAGCCGGGCGCGAGCTGCGCAGGCGCCATGACCCGGCCAGGCTGTTCGCGGCGGTGACGACTTGAAGCCCGGCGCCGAATCCAGCGTGCGCGCGCGCCGGCCGGTTTCGGTCGCGATCATCGCGAAGAACGAGGCGGCCCGGATCGAGGACTGCCTGAAGAGCGTCGCCTGGGCGGACGAGATCGTCGTCGTCGACTCGGGCAGCACCGACGACACCTGCGCCATCGCGCGCCGATACACGGACAAGGTCGTGACGGTGCCCTGGCGCGGCTTCGGCCCGCAGAAGCAGGCGGCGGTCGATCAGGCGACCCACGACTGGATTCTGAATGTCGACTGCGACGAGCGGGTGACGCCGGAGCTGGCCGAGGAAATACAGAAGCTGCTCGCTGCGGCGTCCCCGGCGGGCGCCTACACGGTCCCGCGCCGGACCTTCCTCGGCGAGAAGGAGATCCGCCACTGCGGCTGGTATCCGGACCGGACCATCCGGTTGTTCGACAGAAAGCAGGCGCAGTACTCCGACAACCTGGTCCACGAGTACGTCGTGACGGCGGGCACAGTGGGCGAGTGCCGGGGACACCTGATGCACTACTCTTTCTCGGGACTCGCGCCGCTGCTCGTCAAGCTGAACTTCTACAGCGATCTCTCCGCGCGCCAGATGCACGAGCGCGGCAGGCACGCCTCGATCCTCGACCTGACCCTCCGGCCGGCCTTCGCCTTCTTCAAGGTCTACGTCATGCGCGTTGGATTCCTGGACGGGGTCGAGGGGCTGACCGTCGCGGTGACGAACGCGATGCTCACTTTCTCGAAGTACGCGAAGCTGCGGGAGCTCGAGCGCAAGCGCCCGACAGGGCCCAAGCCGGCCGACTAGGCTCCTCCCGTGCCGCCTTGAGCGCGGCACGTCCGAATTTCCCATACAATCACGGACTTAATATGCCCGGGACAGTCCTCGTCACAGGCGGCGCCGGCTACATCGGCTCCCATACGGTGCGCCAGCTGGTCGCCGCCGGTTACCGCGCGGTCGTGCTCGACGACCTGTCCACCGGACACCGCTGGGCGGTCGCGCCGCAGGCGACCCTCGTCGTCGGCAATGCGGGCGACGCGGAGCTCGTCGCGAAGCTGATCGACGAGCACGGCGTGGA
>DASUFW010000193.1:0-8891 GCA_036274335.1 Burkholderiales bacterium
CCTTGCGCCGGATGACAGGTACGCCGGCGCCTCCCGGACGATCTCGCGAAGGGCGTCCAGGCCATCGGCCCCGGCGACCAGCGCCGAGCGCGGCTCGAAGCGCACGTCGCCCTGGGCGAGGTGCGGATCACCCTCGCTGACGTAAGGGGGATTCGACACCACCAGGTCGAAGCGCTCGCCGGCCATCGGCGCGAACCAGAGCCCGTGGCGCAGCTCGACATCGAGGCCGAGCCGCAGAGCGTTGCGCTGGGCGACCGCCAGCGCCGCGGCGCTGCGCTCGACGCCCACCACGCGCGCCTGCGGCCGCTCGCGCTTCAGCGCGAGCGCCACGGCACCCGAGCCGGTGCCGAGGTCGAGCGCCGACGCGAAGGGCTCGGCGAGCGCGAGCTCGACCAGCAGCTCGGTCTCCGGGCGCGGGATGAGCACGGCCGGGGTGACGGCGAGCGGCAGCCCGTAGAACTCCTTCTCGCCGAGGATGTAGGCGATCGGCTCGCCGCGCGCGCGGCGCGCGGCGAAATCGCGGAAGCGCGCCTCGGCCTCCGCCGGCAGCTCGCGCGCGGGGTGCGCGAGCACGCTCGCCTCGGAAAAGCCCGTCGCGCGCGCGAGCAGCAGCCGCGCCTCGCGCGGCTCAAGCAGCGCGAGGGCCTCGTGCACTTTCAAGCGGCTTCTTCGGCCAGCTGCGCGAGCTGTTCGGCCTGGTGCTCGGCGGCGAGCGCGTCGAGCAGCTCGCCCAGGTCGCCGTCCATGATGCGGTCGATCTTGTACAGCGTCAGGTTGATGCGGTGGTCGGTGACGCGGCCCTGCGGGAAATTGTAGGTGCGGATGCGCTCGGAGCGGTCGCCCGAGCCGATCAGGAGCTTCCGCGTGGACGCCGTCTTCGCCTGCTGCTCGCGCTGCTGCTTGTCCTTGATGCGCGCGGCCAGCACCGAGAGCGCCTTCTCGCGGTTCTTGTGCTGCGAGCGCGAGTCCTGGCACTCCACCACGATGCCGGTCGGCAGGTGCGTGACGCGGATCGCCGACTCGGTCTTGTTGACGTGCTGCCCGCCCGCGCCCGAGGCGCGGAAGGTGTCGATCCTCAGCTCGGCGGGGTTGAGCACCACGTCGTCCACGGCCTCGACCTCGGGCAGCACCGCCACCGTGCAGGCCGAGGTGTGGATGCGGCCCTGCGCTTCCGTGGCCGGCACGCGCTGCACCCGGTGCCCGCCCGACTCAAACTTGAGGCGCGAGTAGGCGCCCTGCCCGGCGATGCGCACCACCACTTCCTTGTAGCCGCCCAGCTCCGAGGCGCTCTCCGAGATGAGCTCGACGGGCCAGCCCTGGCGCTCGGCGTAGCGCGTGTACATGCGCAACAGGTCGCCCGCGAAGAGCGCCGACTCGTCCCCGCCGGTGCCCGCGCGCACCTCGAGGAAGATGTTGCGGTCGTCGTTCGCGTCGCGCGGCAGGAGGCTCTTCTGCAGCTCGGCCTCCAGGCGCTCCATCTCGGCGCGCGCGTTCTTCAGCTCCTCGTCGGCGAAGCCCTTCATGGACGCATCGGCCGCCATGTCCTTCGCGGCCTGCGCGTCGGCCTCGGCGCGCTCGTAGCGCGCGAACAGGTCCGCGAGCGCCGACATCTCCGAGTGCTCGCGCGACAGATTCTTGAACTGCTCGAGGTCGCGGGTCGCGCCTTCGGCGGCGAGGAGGCCGTTCAGCTCCTCGAGGCGCACGACGGCGCGCTCCAGGCGCGCGCGCAGCGTGGCGTTCACCGGGCGCGGTACAGGCGCTCGATCAGCGCGGCGAGCGCCTCGCGCTCGCCGGCCGGGGCATCGTGCAGCGCCTGCGTGGGACCGTGCAGCAGCTTGTTGGTCAGTCCCTGCGAGAGCGCCTCGAGCACCTGCTTCGGGTCGTCGCCCCGCTGCAGCAGCCGCAGCGCGCGCTCCAGCTCGTGGCGCCGCGCCGCCTCGCCCTGCTCGCGCAGCGAGCGGATGAGCGGCACCGAGGCGCGCGCCGCCATCCAGTGCATGAACTGCCCGACCTGCGTCTCGATGATCGCCTCGGCCTGCTCCAGCGACGAGCGGCGCGAGTCGAGGTTGCCCTGCACGATCGACTGCAGGTCGTCCACCGTGTACAGGAACACGTCGTCGAGCTCGGCGACCTCGGCCTCGATGTCGCGCGGCACGGCGAGGTCGACCATGAAGATCGGCCGGTGCCGGCGCGCGCGCAGCGCGCGCTCGACGAGGCCCTTGCCGAGGATGGGGAGCGAGGACGCCGTGCAGGACACGATGATGTCGTAGTCCTGCAGGTGCGCGCCGAGCGAGCGCAGCTCCAGCGCCTGCCCGCTGAAGCGGTGGGCGAGCGCATGCGCGCGCTCCAGCGTGCGGTTCGCGACCGCGAGCTGCGCGGGCGCCTGCGCCGCGAAGTGCGTGGCGCACAGCTCGATCATCTCGCCCGCGCCGATGAACAGCACCTTCTGGTCCTTGAGGCTGGGGAAGATGCGCGCGGCGAGCTTCACCGCCGCCGCCGCCATCGACACGCTGCTCGCGCCGATGCTCGTCGTGCTGCGCACCTCCTTGGCGACCGCGAAGCTGCGCTGGAAGAGCTTGTGCAGCACCATGCCGAGCGTGCCCGCCGACTCGGCGGTGCGCACCGCGTCCTTGAGCTGCCCGAGGATCTGCGGCTCGCCGAGCACCATCGAGTCCAGCCCCGCGGCCACCCGGAACGTGTGGCGCACGGCGCGGTCCTCGGGCAGCGTGTACAGGTACGGGCCGATCTCGGCGGGCTGCAGGCTGTGGTATTGCGCGAGCCAGTGGGCCGCGGCCTGCGGCTCGCCGGCCGAGAGGTACAGCTCGGTGCGGTTGCAGGTCGAGAGGATCGCCGCCTCGCTCACCCCGCAGCCGCGCGTGAGCTGGCCGAGGGCGTCGTAGAGCTTCTCGACGTGGAACACCACGCGCTCGCGCACCGGCAGCGGCGCGGTGGTGTGGTTCAGGCCGAGGGCGAACAGCGTCACGCCGCCATTCTAAAGGCGCGCCGCTCAGTCTTCATCCCAGGCTTTCTCGGGCAGCGGCAGCCCCGCCAGGTCCGCCGCGGACAGCGGCCGGTCCGGGGCGATGCCCAGGGACTCCAGGACGAGCATGAGCTGGCGGGTGTGCTGCGCGGGATGCCACACGGTGCGCTCGAGCACGATGTGCACCGGGTGCTCGCCGAAGTAGGTGGGCATCGCCTGTTGGCAATCCTTGTCCGGATAGGCCGCCCACCACCGCCTGGCGCGGGCCAGGACGCCCTCGCCGTACTGGGCAAGCTGCTCCGGCGTGAGGTTGGCGGGCGCCTCGTCGCGCATGATGCGGTCGTAGGTGAGCTCCCCGCCGTCCTGCATCGACTCGAGGAATCCCTCGACGATGCGGAACACGTGGAAGGCGAGCGCGCGGATGGGCCGGTTGCGGTTGCGGAAGGGCTTGGGCAGCTCGCCCGCCGGGATCTGGCGGACGTAGCGCGCCGCCGCGGTCAGCACGAGCTCGAGCTTCGCCATCAGCGCCTCGGGCGAGAGGCGCTCCTGGGGCCTGACCTTCAGGCCGAGGAAGTCGATGACGTCGCCGATCGCCTGGGCGAAGACGAACCGGTCGCCGCGGGCGACCACCGGGACGCTGCGCGCGCCGAGCTTGCGCAGCTCGCCCATCGCGGCCTCGTTGCCGTGCACGTTGATCGACTCGTAGTCGACGCCGTGGCGGGTGAGGAATTCCTTGGTCCGCAGGCAGCTGGTGCAGCCCGGCTGCCAGAAGACCCGTACGCGCTCGCTGCTTGTCGTCTGCATGTCTGCCTCCGCTTTCCGGTCTCAGGGTTTCGGGACGGCCCGCACCACGTACTGGAGGGGGAGCGCGTCCGACACCGCCACCTGGGGGTCCACCTCCAGCTGCCGCGCCATCTGCTCGATCACCGGCAGCACCCGGTCCCGGTGCGGCTCGTTCTCGGAAATCCGCGCCACTGCGTTCGCGACGAGGAAGCCCGTCTGATCGAAGAGCTCCAGGATCGTCTGCCTCGTGAACCACCTCAGATGCGTCTTGTCGAGGAGGCCTTCCTGCGCGTAGCGGAAATCCCCGATGCTCAGGCGCGCCTGCACCGACCAGTGCTGCGCGTTCGGGATGCAGGCGACCACGCAGCCCGCGGCGGGGATGCGCGCGCGGATGCGCGTGAGCACCGCCCAGGGGTCCACCAGGTGCTCGAGGGTGTCGCCGAAGATCCAGCAGTCGCGATCGGCGTTGTCGGCCCAGAAGGCCTCGTCCGCCCGCTCGATGTCGAGCACGACGCTGCGGTCGCAGTAGCGCTCGGCCAGCTTCGCGTAGCCCGCGTCGACTTCCACCCCGAGGTAGTCGCTGTGCGGGGCGACCTTCTTGAATTCCCTCGCGAGCGCGCCCGCGCTGCAGCCGATCTCGATCAGCCGCCGCGCCGTCGTCGGAATGGCCTGCAGCAGCTCCGGGTTGTGATGCTCGTGGGCGGGCGTTTGCTCCATCAGTCGACCCACTTGTCCAGGTAGCGAGCATACGCCGCCTGCCACGCGGGCGTGCCGAAGCTGCCGCCGCTCTCGTGAATCACCGACAGCGGCCAGGTGCCGCAGGTGACGCCCTTCTGCTCGGCCGAGCGGCACAGGTCCATGTCGTAGAAGTGGAACTCGAACCGCTCGTCGAAGCGCAGGTCGTGGTCGATGAACGTGCGGCTCCACGCCGCGAGCAGCAGCCCGTCGAGCAGCTTCACCGGCTGCCCCGGCGGCCCGAAGATCGACAGATTCTGGGGCGGAAACCCGGGGCCGTGCCCGACCACGCCGCTCAGGTTCTCGCGCTGGTCCCAGGTGAACTGCGTGTCGACGAAGGCCCAGCCCGGCTGGCGCGGGACGCGCCGCCGGTTGCCCGCGAGCCCGACGATCTGGAAGCGCTCGAGGCCGGCGGCCACCTGGTCGACCCAGTGGAAGTCGAGGATGTGCAGGTCGTCGTGCGCGAACACCATCAGGCACGGATCGCCGCGCGAGGCCTCGATCATGCGGTTGTAGATCCGCGGCAGGCCCGCCGTGTTCTCGGCCGCGACGCAGATTTCCAGCTCGGGATACCGGTGCATGCGCAGCGAGCGTCCGGTCGCCGTCTGCTCCAGGAATGCCTGCTGCGCGACCCGGGTGGCGACCACCAATCGGACTTTGGGCATGGGCTGGAGGCGCCTCGCTCGCTGGAATTATGGTGGCCAAGGCCGGAATCGAACCAGCGACACACGGATTTTCAGTCCGCTGCTCTACCAACTGAGCTACTTGGCCTGCGGGAAAGAGCGCGGATTATAAAAGAAAAGGGGCGCCGGAGCGCCCCTTAACTGTGTAGCGGAAGGGAGGTAACGGAGGGGAACCCCAGGTTCCCCTCTGTTCCTATGTTTTCCGATGGATGGATCTGTAACTCGCAACGCGAGTTACATATCCATTCCATCCATGCCACCCATCCCGCCCATGCCGCCGCCGCCGTGCATGTGGCCGCCGCCCTTCTTCTCTTCCACCAGCTCCGCGACCATCGCGTCGGTGGTGAGCATCAGGCCGGCGACGGAGGCCGCGTTCTGCAGCGCGGTGCGGGTGACCTTGGTGGGATCGATGACGCCCATCTCCACCAGGTCGCCGAACTCGCCCGTCTGGGCGTTGAAGCCGTGGTTCACGCCCTTGCCCTCGACGACCTTGTTGAGGACGACGGAGGGCTCTTCGCCCGCGTTCTCGACGATCTGCCGCAGCGGCTCTTCCAGGGCGCGCATCACGATCTTGATGCCGGCCTCCTGGTCGTGGTTGTCGCCCTTGAGCTTGCCTTCGAGCGCCTTCTTCGCGCGCAGGAACGCCACGCCGCCGCCCGGGACGATGCCCTCTTCCACGGCCGCGCGGGTCGCGTGCAGCGCGTCCTCGACGCGCGCCTTCTTCTCCTTCATCTCGACCTCGGTGGCCGCGCCGACCTTGATCAGCGCCACGCCGCCGGCGAGCTTCGCCACGCGCTCCTGGAGCTTCTCGCGGTCGTAGTCGCTGGTCGCCTCGTCGATCTGCACGCGGATCTGCTTGACGCGCCCCTCGATGTCCTTCTTCGCGCCGGCGCCGTCGATGATGGTGGTGTTCTCCTTGCCGGCCTCCACCTTCTTCGCCTTGCCGAGGTCCTTGAGCGTCGCGTTCTCGAGCTTCAGGCCCAGCTCCTCGCTGATGACCGTGCCGCCCGTGAGGATCGCCATGTCCTCCAGCATCGCCTTGCGGCGGTCGCCGAAGCCCGGCGCCTTGACGGCCACCGTCTTCAGGATGCCGCGGATGTTGTTCACCACCAGCGTGGCGAGCGCCTCGCCTTCCACTTCCTCGGCGATGATGACCATCGGCTTGCCGGACTTGGCCACCTGCTCGAGGATCGGCAGCAGCTCGCGGATCGAGCTGATCTTCTTGTCGTGCAGGAGCAGGTACGGGTCATCCAGCACCGCGATCTGCTTCTCGGGGTTGTTGATGAAGTAGGGCGAGAGGTAGCCGCGGTCGAACTGCATCCCTTCGACGACGTCGAGCTCGTTCTGCAGGCTCTTGCCGTCCTCGACCGTGATCACGCCTTCCTTGCCCACCTTCTCCATGGCGTCGGAGATGATCTTGCCGATGTCGCCGTCGGAGTTCGCCGAGATCGAGCCGACCTGGGCGATTTCCTTGGAGGTCTTGCAGGGCTGCGAGATCTTCTTCAGCTCGTCGGTGACCGCGATCACCGCCTTGTCGATGCCGCGCTTGAGGTCCATCGGGTTCATGCCCGAGGCGACGAACTTCATGCCCTCGCGCACGATCGCCTGGGCGAGGACCGTGGCGGTCGTGGTGCCGTCGCCGGCCACGTCCGAGGTCTTCGAGGCGACTTCCTTGACCATCTGCGCGCCCATGTTCTCGAACTTGTCCTTCAGCTCGATTTCCTTGGCCACCGAGACGCCGTCCTTGGTGACGGTCGGCGCGCCGAACGAGCGCTCCAGCACGACGTTGCGGCCCTTCGGGCCCAGGGTCACCTTGACCGCGTCGGCGAGGATGTTGAGGCCGTGGACCATGCGGGTCCGCGCGCCTTCGTGAAAGCGTACTTCCTTGGCAGGCATTGCTTGAGTCTCCTAGAACGAAATTGGATTCAGGGATGCGGGTGCGCGGGAATCAGGCGCCTTCGAGCACGCCCATGATGTCTTCCTCGCGCATCACGAGCAGTTCGTCGCCCTTCACCTTGACGGTCTGCCCGGAGTACTTGCCGAAGAGGATCTTGTCGCCCACCTTGACGTCGAGGGCGATGAGCTTCCCGTCGTCGGTCTTCTTGCCCTTGCCCACGGCCAGCACCTCGCCCTGGTCGGGCTTCTCGGCGGCGGTGTCGGGAATCACGATGCCCGAGGCGGTCTTGCGCTCTTCGTCGATGCGCTTAACGATGACGCGATCATGAAGAGGACGGATCTTCATACAGGGTCTCCAAGAATTTATGTTGTACATCAATGGGTTGCCCATATTTCGGACCCGGGCAGCCCGCCAAAACGTCGAGACGTGTTAGCACTCGCCTCAATCGAGTGCTAATGATAGGTGGACGCAGGGGCGAATTCAAGAGGCCGGCCCGCCCCGGCCACTAAAATCCCCGGGTGTCCCGCCTCCGCAGCCTGGCCCTCGCCGCCTCCCTCTCCCTGGCGTCGACCGGCGCCCCGGCCGCGTCCGGCGGGCTTCCCAGGGAAGTCGCCGACGCGCTGCGCGCGGCCTCCGTGCCGGCCTCGTCGGTCGCGATCGTCGTGCAGGAAGTGGGCGCCCCGCGGCCCAGCCTGAGCCTGAACGCCGGGGCGTCGTTCAACCCCGCCTCGGTGATGAAGCTGTTCACCACCTTCGCGGCGCTGGAGCTGCTCGGGCCCGCCTACCACTGGAAGACCGAGGCCTACGCCGACGGCAAGCTGCGCGACGGCGTGCTCGAGGGCAACCTCGTCCTCAAGGGCTACGGCGATCCGCGCCTCGACTACGAGAGTTTCTGGATGCTGCTGCGCGGGCTGCGCGGCCACGGCCTGCGCGAGATCCGCGGCGACCTGGTGCTCGACCGCAGCTTCTTCTCGCCCGCCGAGGGCGCGCCGGGCGACTTCGACGGCGAGTCGCTGCGCCCCTACAACGTGCTGCCGGATGCGCTGCTCGTGCACTACCGGTCGCTGCGCTTCGTCTTCCTCCCCGACGCCGAGCACGACCGCGTCGGCGTCTACGTCATGCCGCGCCCGCCCGGCATGGAGGTCGCGAGCCGCCTGCGGCTCACCGGCGGTCCCTGCCTCGACGGGCGGGCGTTCCGCTTCCTCCTCCAGCCCACCTTCGAGGCCGGCCCGCCCCCGCGCGTGTCCTTCGACGGGCGCTACCCGATCGCCTGCGGCGAGAAGGACCTGCACGTCGCGCTGCTGCCGCCCGACCAGCAGGTGGCCGGCGTCCTCGGCGAGCTGTGGGCGGAAATGGGCGGCGCCTGGACCGGGAAGGCGCGCGAGGGCTCGGTGCCCGAGGGCGCGCAGCTGCTGGAGACGCACGACTCGCCGCCGCTCGCCGACATCGTGCGCGACGTCAACAAGTACTCGAACAACGTGATGGCCCGGCAGCTGTTCCTCACGCTCGCCACGGCGGCGAACGACCCGCCGGCGCAGCTGTCCCAGGCGCGCGAGGTGCTGCGCCACTGGCTCAACCTGAAGGGCATCGCCGCGCCCGAGCTCTCCATCGACAACGGCTCGGGGCTGTCGCGCACCGACCGGGTGAGCGCCGGGTCGCTCGCCGAGCTCCTGCAGAGCGCGTGGAAGAGCCCCGTGATGCCCGAGTTCGTCGCCTCGCTGCCGCTCGCGGCGATCGACGGCACCATGAAGAAGCGCCTGATCGGCGAGCCGGTCGCGGGCCAGGCGCACGTCAAGACGGGGCTGCTGTCGGA
>DASUFW010000194.1:0-5136 GCA_036274335.1 Burkholderiales bacterium
CCACGCGGCCAACTTCGTCGCGCCGGGCGGGCTGCTCGCCTTCAACATCAAGGAGGAGTTCCTCGACGTGCGCTACACGCACGGCTTCTCCGAGATGATGCGCCGCATGGTGAACGAGGGCGTCGTGCGGCTGGAAGCCACGCGCCGCTACCGCCACCGGCGCTCGGCGGCGGGCGACCCCATCTACTACACCGCGATGGTCGCCACCAAGCTGAAGGACATCCCGGAGAGCTTCCTGGTGGAGGAGCCGAAGTAACCTAAATGGGGACAGTCCCTATTTTTCTCATTTGCGAATCAGGTGCGGATGAGAAAAATGGGGTCTGTCCCCATTTGCGGGATTAGAATTGCCGCGCTCACTCCCCGGGAGGTCGCGGCCATGCTGCAATCCGATCAGGTCACGGTACTGTTGCCGGTCAAGGATCTGAAGCGGGCGCGGCGCTTCTACGAAGAGGGCCTCGGGCTCGCGCCCGGCGGCCTCAAGCCCGACGGCAAGTTCGTCTACCGTCTGGGCGGCACGGAGCTTGCGCTCTTCCCGCGCGCTGACGGCACCAAGGCCGAGCACACCGCGGTCAGCTTCCGGGTCGCCGACATCTCCAAGTCGGTGAAGGCGCTGCAGAAGCGCGGCGTGCAGTTCGCCGACTACGACCTGCCCGGGCTGAAGACCGTCGACCACGTCTGCGTGCTCGGCTCGGAGAAGGCCGCGTGGTTCCAGGACCCCGAGGGCAACATCCTGTGCCTGCACGAGGACATCGCCTGATGTACCACGAGCGCTCGCGCGAGCTGCAGGACCAGTTCGACAGCCGGCGGCTGGCCGACCGGCTCTTCGAGACGCTCTCGCGCACCGAGTTCACCGACGAGGACCGCGCCTTCATCGAGGCGAGCCCGCTCTTCTTCCTCGCCACCGCTGACGCCGAGGGACGCCCCGACTGCTCCTACAAGGGCGGGCTGCCGGGCTTCGTGCGCGTGCTCGACCGGCGCACGCTCGCCTTCCCGAGCTACGACGGCAACGGCATGTTCAAGAGCCTGGGCAACGTGCTCGCCAACCCCAACGTCGGGCTGCTGTTCATCGACTTCGAGAAGCCGCGGCGGCTGCGCGTGAACGGCACCGCCACGGTGAGCGCGGACGATCCGCTGCTCGCGCAGTGCGAAGGCGCGCAGCTGATCGTGCGCGTCAGCGCCGAGCGGATCTTTCCCAACTGCCCGCGCTACATCCACCGCATGCAGATCGTGGAGACCTCGCCCTACGTGCCCTGCGAGGGCAAGGAGCCGCCGGTGCCGAAGTGGAAGACCTTCCCGCAGTTCAAGGACGTGCTGCCGAAGAAATAGGGACGGAAAAAATTAGGGACAGACCCTGAGGGTCTGTCCCTTATTTTTTCGTCCCTTGCTTCTAGTGCCCGTACAACCCCGCCTTCGCCTTCCCGCGGAACACGCGGTACGCGAAGATCGTGTAGCCCACCAGGAACGGCAGCACGATGAGCGCGCCCACCAGCGTCACGCGGAGCGCGGACGGGTGCGCCGCTGCTTCCCAGATCGTGAGCCAGCCGAGCACGATGTAGGGAAACACGCTGTAGGCGAGGCCGAAGAAGGCGAGCACGAAGATCGCCATCGCGCCGACGAAGGGCTTCCAGTCCGACCGGCCGAGCGAGCGCCACACCCACAGCCAGGAGACGACGCTCGCCGCGGGAAGCACCATGAGCGCGAGGGTGCGCGGGAAGTCGAACCAGCGCTGGTAGACGATCTCGCTCACCATCGGCGAGCCGAGCGACACGAGCGCCACGCCGAGCGCGACCCACGCGAGCCCCCACTTCGTCCAGCCGATCGCCTTCTTCTGCAGCTCACCCTCGGTACGCAGCACGAGCCAGGTGGCGCCGAGCAGCACGTAGCCGCCGCAGAGCGCCGCGCCGACCATGAGCGAGAAGAGCGTCGTGCCCCAGCCGGGCAGGAACGCGGTCAGGTAGCGCCCGAGCATGTAGCCCTGCGCGAAGGAGGCGAGGAAGGAGCCGAACCAGAACAGCCAGTTCCACAGCTCGGCGTGCCAGCCCACGGCCTTCACGCGCAGCTCGAAGGCGACGCCGCGCAGCATGAGCCCGACCAGCATCGCCGCCACCGGCAGGTAGAGCTCGCCGAGGATGTAGCCGTGCGCGGCGGGGAACGCGATCAGCAGGATGCCGACGCCGAGCACGAGCCAGGTTTCGTTCGCGTCCCAGAACGGGCCGATCGAGGCGACCATGACGTTCTGCTCCTCGCTCGTCGCGCCGGGCATCAGCATGCCCACGCCGAGGTCGTAGCCGTCCAGCACCACGTAGGCGAGGATCGCGGCGCCCATCAGGATCGCGAAGATGAGGGGCAGCGTGCTCATGCCTGCGCTCCTTTGCCGGCGATGTGGGTGAGCGTGACGATGTAGGCGAGCAGCATCACGCTGTAGACGAGCACGTAGCCGGTGAGGCTCGCCCCGAGCGGCGCGGCGCCCACGCGGCCGGCGGCGTCCGCCGTGCGCAGGATGCCGGTGACGAGCCACGGCTGGCGCCCGATCTCGGTGACGATCCAGCCGGCGAGCGTCGCCACCCAGCCCGAGAAGGTCATGCCGGCGAAGGCCCACAGCAGCCAGCGCGGCGGCGCGCCCTTGCGCAGCCGCCACGCGCCCAGCCACGCGAGCGCGATCATCAGCATGCCCAGGCCGACCATCAGGCGGAAGGCGAAGAACACCGGCGCCACCGGCGCCACGTCGGGCGCGAAGGCGTCCAGCCCCTTCAGCTCCGCGTCGGGATCGTGCTTGAGCACGAGGCTCGCGAGCTTCGGGATCTCGATCGCGTAGTCGTTGCGCCCGGCGAGCTCGTTCGGGATCGCGAACAGCACCAGCGGCACGCCCTTCCCGGTCTTCCAGATCGCCTCGATGGCGGCGATCTTGGCGGGCTGGTGCTCCAGGGTGTTCAAGCCGTGCTGGTCGCCGACGAACAGCTGCACCGGCGCGAGCACCGCGGCGACCAGCACCGCCGCGCGCAGCGTCCTGGCGGCGCCCGCGTCGGCCGCGTCCTTCAGCAGCCGCCAGGCCGACAGGCCCGCCACCAGGAACGAGGCGGTGAGCCCCGAGGCGATCAGCATGTGCGCGAAGCGGTACGGGAAGGACGGGTTGAAGATCACCTGCAGCCAGTCGCCCGCGATCAGCTCGCCGCCGTCGCGCACGTGGCCCGCGGGCGTCTGCATCCAGGAGTTGAGCGCGAGGATCCAGAACGCCGACAGCGTGGTGCCCACCGCCACGCACACCGCGGAGATCAGGTGCACGCGCGTCGAGACGCGCTCCATGCCGAACAGCATCACGCCGAGGAAGGTCGCCTCCATGAAGAAGGCGGTCAGCACCTCGTAGCCGAGCAGCGGCCCCGCGATGTTGCCTACGGTGAGCATGTAGCCCGGCCAGTTGGTGCCGAACTGGAAGCTCATGGTGATGCCCGAGACCACGCCCATCGCGAAGGTGAGCGCGAAGATCTTCACCCACAGGCGGTAGGTGGCGAGCCACTCGGCGGCCCCGGTGCGCGCGTACAGCGCGCGGAACGCGATCAGGTACCAGGCGAGCGCGATCGTGATCGTCGGGAACAGGATGTGGAAGCCGATGTTCAGGCCGAATTGCGCACGCGCGAGGGAGAGGGCGTCGCTGGCGTCCATGGGGCTTATTTTCGGCCCGGGCGGTTTCCCTGCGCAATAGCGCGTATGCTGGGGCTCCCCTCCGAAAGGCCCCCAATGGAGTACGTCTGGTTCGTGGTCATCGGCCTCGTCGTGGGCCTGGTGTCCGGCCGCTTCCTGCAAGGCAACAATTTCGGCGTGCGCGGGGACATCGTCTTCGGCGTCATCGGCGCGCTCCTGTTCGGCGTCGGCCTGAGCGCCACCTTCGCCTCGCCCGAGATCGTCACGGGCGGCAAGGCGGTGATGGCGGGGATGGGCGCGGTGCTCGCGCTCGTGCTGCGACGGGTCCTCAAGTCGGTCTAGCCTTGTTCTAAACTGCCGGCGCATGCCGCACGCGCCGGTCGCCCCGCCCGAGTTGTTCGCGCGCCTCGCCGAGGGCCATGCGGCGCGCGTCGCCGTCGTCACCCCGAACGTGCGCCTCGCGCGGGAGCTCGCGCGCGCGTTCGACGCGGGCCAGGTCGCCAAAGGCCTCAAGGTCTGGGAAACCGCCGACATCCTGCCGCTCACGGCCTTCCTCGAGCGGCTCTACGAAGACGCGCTCTACTCCGACCTCGCGGCGCGCCTGCCGCTGCTCCTCACCGCGGCGCAGGAACGCGCCCTGTGGGAAGCCGCGATCCGCGCCAGCCGCTGGGGCGAGGCGCTGCTCGCGGTGCCGCAGGCGGCGGGCGACGCGGTGCGCGCCTGGCAGCTCGCGCACGCCTGGCGGCTCGACGGCGCGCTCGGCGCGTTTCCCGGCAACGAGGACGCGCAGGCCTTCGCCGAGTGGGCGAAGGAGGTGGCGAGGCGCACGGCGGCCGAGGACCACACCGACCGCGCGCGCCTCGCCGACGTCGTCGCGCCGCTGCTGCCCGAAGCGGCGCTGAGGAAGCCTGCGCTCCTCGTCGCCTACGCCTTCGACGTCGTCACCCCGCAGGAGCAGGACTTCTTCGACGCCTGCGCGAAGGCCGGCATCGAAGTCGCGTCCTGCGCGCCCGTGAAAAAGCAGGCGGACGCGCACCGGCGCGCCTTCCCCGGCGCGAAGGAAGAGCTCGAGACCGCGGCGCGCTGGGCGCGCGAGCGGCTGGAGGCGGGCGCTTCGCGCATCGGCGTCGTCGTCCCGAAGCTCGGCGAGCGCCGGCGCGAGGTGGTGCGCGTCTTCTCGCGCGTGCTGCGGCCTGACTACAACCTGCCGGGGCGCGAAGCGCGCGCGTTGCCCTTCAACGTGTCCCTGGGCGCGCCGCTCTCCGACTACCCGCTGGTGAACGCCGCGATGGCGGTGCTTGAGATCGCAAGCGGGGAGGTGACGTTCGAACAGGCGTCGAGGCTGATTCGCAGTCCATTCATCGCCGGGGCGGACGCCGAGATGGCTTCGCGCGCGCTCCTCGACGCCGCTCTGCGGAGAGACGCCCCGGCGAAACTCGGCCTCGGCAAGCTGATCGCGCTCGTGAAGGGCGCCCCGATCCTCAGGCAAAGACTGGA
>DASUFW010000195.1:0-1666 GCA_036274335.1 Burkholderiales bacterium
CATGGGCGGCAGGGCCACGCCCCAGGCGATGGCGCCCAGGATGATCGCCAGCAGGGTCGCCGCTCTCAGGCCGCCACTGTGCTCGGCCATGGACGGCACGAGGAGGCGCACGTCAGATCTCGCCGAACAGGCGCAGCTCGACGGCGCGCATCACGGCGGCTGCGCCGGAGCGCACGCCGAGCTTGCGGTAGGCGTTTTTCACGTGCGAGGTCACTGTGTGCGGGGAGACTCCCAGGCTGTCGGCGACCTGCACGTAGGTGCAGCCGCGCGCGATGTGGCGCAGGACGTCCGATTCGCGCGGGGTGAGCCGGACCGGGCTGAAGCTCGCTTCGACGTTCATGACTGTGCTCCTTTCAGTGGCTACGCCCTTCTCATTGCACAGCTTGTGCCAGAACTCCAAGGGACTGATTTTATTGTGTTCCTGTCGTCACTCTGCCACCTACCTCATTTCAGGGATAGCATTTTATGAAGTCCATCGATACATTATTTGCATGTCCATCGCACGGCTTTCGGCTGCCGACCGCGAATTCTTCGCCACCGTCGTGGACGTCGTCTACGGCAACGTCTTCACCGAGAACCGCATGGAGCTCATCTCGCGCCTCATGCCCGGCTTCACGCGCGAGGAGCTGGCCGGCGATCCGGAAGCGCTCGCGCGGGCGATCCAGCCGCGCCTGGCGCCGTTCGAGCGCCTGGGGGGCTTGCAGGCGCCCGGCCTCAGCGACACCGACCGCCGCCTGCTGCGCTACGGCTTCCTCTACGTCTGCTACATCCGCGCCATCCCGCAGCTCGACGTCCTGATCCAGCGACAAGTCGGCAAGGGCGGCGCGCCGCTGCCCGCGCCGTTCGCGGGCGAGGTGATCGCCGAACTGACGCGCTTCGGCTTCGACGAGGAAGTCGCCGCGCGCTACCTGGCGCTGTACTTCCAGCTGCGCCGCGCCTTCTACTTCATCCGCCTGGGCATCGCGGGCCGCTGCGCGTCGATCCGCCGGCTGCACGAGGCCCTCTGGAACAATATCTTCACGCACAGCATGCACGGCTTCGACACGGCGCTGTGGAACCGCATGGAGGACTTCTCGACCCTGGTGCTGGGCGAGACCGGCACCGGCAAGGGGGCCGTGGCCTCCGCCATCGGCCGCTCCACCTTCATCCCCTTCGATCGCGCGCAAGGCCGCTTCGCGGCGAACTTCACGGAGACCTTCATCGCGATCAACCTGTCCCAGTACCCGGAGACGCTGATCGAGTCGGAGCTGTTCGGGCACCGCAAGGGCGCCTTCACGGGGGCGATCGACCACCACGAGGGCGTCTTCGCGCGCTGCAACGAGTACGGCGCCCTGTTCCTCGACGAGATCGGCGAGGTGTCCATTCCGGTGCAAATCAAGCTCCTGCAGGTGCTGCAGGAGCGCACCTTCACGGCGGTCGGCGGCCACGAGAAGCGGCGCTTCGGCGGCCGGGTGATCGCGGCGACCAACCAGCCGCTCGAGGAGCTGCGCCGGCAGGGACGCTTCCGGAACGACTTCTTCTACCGCCTGTGCTCGGACGTCATCGAGGTGCCGACGCTCCGGCAGCGCATCGCCGAGTCCGAGGACGAGCTCGCGCTGCTGGCCGGGCTGCTCGTCTCGCGCATCGCGGGCGCGGAGCGGCCGGACCTCGTCTCGATGGTCATGGA
>DASUFW010000196.1:0-2602 GCA_036274335.1 Burkholderiales bacterium
CCAGGCGGCGATCACCCCGGGCGCGGCGCGCACCGCGGCGAGGTCGACCGACTTGATCCTTGCATGCGCGTAAGGCGAGCGCACGACCACCAGCGCGGCCTCGTTCTCGAAGCGCCGGTCGTCGCTGAACAGGCCCTTGCCGAGGAGCAGCCGGTCGTCTTCCAGGCGCTTCTGGGTGCGCGCGCTGCCGAAACGAGCGGATTCCGGGTCGAACTGGATCTGGGGAGCGTTCATGGGCGCAAAAAGGGGGCATTGTGCAACAGATTGCGGCGCCTGAATTTCCCGCGAGCGCCCGTTTCGATGCAGCCCGACTTGATTTGCGCCATTGCGGCGCCCCGGCGCGCGGGCGAGAATCCGTACATTGAAAGGAGACACCCGCCCATGAGCCGCTCCGCACCCGTCAAGGCGCTCGCCGCCGCCGCAATCCTGGTCGCCTGCGCAGTCGCTACGCCCGCGATGGCGGAAGACGAGAAATTTCCCGACCGCTGGATGTTCCGGCTGGGCGGCTACAACGTCAGCGATGCCAATACGCTCGTCCGGCTCGACGCGAACAACGCGCCGGTCGGCGCGTATATCGATTTCGCGCAGACGCTCGGCGGGCAGACCTCCGCCAGCGTCGGGCGCTTCGACGGCCTGTTCCGAATCAACGACAAGCATGGCCTGGGCTTCTCCTGGTACTCGCTGCGCTTCGACGGGAATCGGTCGCTGAGCGCCGACATCGACTGGGGCGGCGCCACCTATCCGCTCGGCACGACCGTCGACAGCGAGATCAAATTCAACATCTACAAGGTCAATTACCAGTACTCGCTGATCAACAGCAGTGAAGTCGAGCTTGGCGCGCTGGCCGGCCTGCACGTCATGGACCTTTCCGTGGCCATCGACGCAAGCGGGATCGGGCAAGCGCGCAGCGACTCGGTCACGGCGCCGCTGCCGGTGCTGGGCCTGTTCGCGCGGTACAACTTCACGCCGCGCGTCTCCACCTACTTCAACTACCAGTTCTTCTTCATCAACTACCAGGACACGGTCAAAGGGGGCCTGCAGGACTTCCTGCTCGGACTCGAATACCGGGTCTCCACGCACTTCGCCGTCGGCGCAGCATTCAACCGGTTCGGCACGTACCTCGAGTCGAAGCAGGATCAGGCAACGCTGTTTGTCGATACCCGCTGGCGGGGCACGATGCTGTACGGGAGCCTGTACTTCTAGGGCCCCGCCCTGCGCATCTTCGCAGCCCTGCTCTGCGCGCTCGCGACGTCGCTCATCGTGGGCTGCGCGGGGCTGCCCTCCCTCGAGGGCCGGCCCTCGAGCAGCGCGCTCACCGACACGCAGGACACGCGCCTCGGGCGCGGCGTTGCGCCCAAGGTCGCCGCCCACCCCGGCAAATCCGGGATCTATGCACTGCCCGATCCGTACAACGCCTACGCGGCGCGACTGGTGCTGGCTGCCGCCGCGGAAAAGTCGCTGGACGTGCAGTACTACATCTGGAACGGCGACGAGACCGGCTATCTCCTGCTCGGCGCGCTGTGGCAGGCCGCCGATCGCGGCGTGCGCGTGCGGCTGCTGCTCGACGACAACGGCGTCGCCGGCCTGGACGAGGTGCTCGCCACGGTGGACGCGCACCCGAACATCGAGGTGCGGCTGTACAACCCGTTCACGATCCGGTCGTTTCGGGTCCTCAACTACGCCACGGACTTCTCGCGGCTCAACCACCGCATGCACAACAAGTCGATGACCGCCGACAACCAGGCGGCGATCTTCGGCGGCCGCAACATCGGCAACGAGTACTTCGCGGCAGGCAGCGGCGTATGGTTCCGCGATCTCGACGCGCTCGCCGTCGGGCCGGTGGTTCAAGAGGTGTCGAAAGCCTTCGACCGCTACTGGAACAGCGATTCGGCCTATCCGGTCGCCGGCCTCCTGCCGGCGCCGAAGCCCGGGGCGAAGGACGCGCTGCTCGCGAAGTTCAAGGAAGTGCATGCTGAACCGCTCTCCCAGACTTACATCGAGACGCTCCGGAAGACGGAGCTCGCAAGGGAGATCGAGGCCGGCCACGTGCCGTTCGAATGGTCGAGCGCCGAGCTGGTGGTCGACGATCCCGCCAAGACGCTCGACCGCAGCGGCCGCAAGGACGTCCTGCTGCTCTCGCAGCTGTTCGCCGCCGCGGGGCATACCGAGCATTCGTTCGACCTCGTCTCGCCCTATTTCGTCCCCGGCGAGGAAGGCACGAACGAGTTCGTGACGGCGGCGGCGCGCGGCCTGAGGATCCGCGTGCTGACCAATTCGCTCGAGGCGACCGACGTCGGCGCCGTGCACGCGGGCTACGCGAAGCGGCGCAAGGACCTGCTGCGCGCGGGCGTCGTGCTCTACGAGCTGCGCCCCGTGGAGAGCGACGACGAGAAGAAGCGGCGCGTGCTGGGAGGAAGCTCGGGCGCCAGCCTGCACGCCAAGACCTTTGCGCTGGACGGCAAGCGCCTGTTCATCGGCTCGTTCAACTTCGACCAGCGCTCGGCGGAGCTGAACACCGAGCTCGGCGTGCTCATCGACAACCGCGACCTCGCTCAGCGCCTCGTTGAAGTGTTCCAGAACAACGTCCGCACCGTGGCCTACG
>DASUFW010000197.1:0-41745 GCA_036274335.1 Burkholderiales bacterium
CTCGACGCAACGGGCATCGCGGACGCCAATCGCGCCTTCAATCTCACCTGGCACGACTGGCTGAATCTCAAGAGCCTGACGGCCGTGAGCCGCGTCATTGCGCAGGCCGCGCTCGCGCGCGAGGACTCGCGCGGCGCGCACTTCCGCGAGGATTTTCCCGGGGCCGGCGACCTCGAGCGCTCGGCCTACTCGAGCGTGCGCCTCGCCGGCGAGCGCGTGGAGGTGTCGATGAAGCCCGTCGCCTTCACGCGCGTGCGGCCCGGCGAGTCGCTCCTTACCCGAGCTGCTTCCTGAAGAATTCCAGCGTGCGGCTCCGCGCGAGCTTCGCGGCCTCCGCGTTGTAGGAACCGCGCATCTCGCAGTTGAACCCGTGCCCGGCGCCCGGGTAGTAGTACGCCGTGATCTCCGGGTGCGCCTTGGCGATCGCCTTCGCCTGCTCGAGCGTCGGCGACTGGTCCTGCTCGCCGAAGTGGCACAGCGTCGGCACCTTGGGCTTCTCGTTGATGAAGTTCGGCATGCCGCCGCCGTAGTACGGCACCGCGCAGACCAGCCCGGCCTGGGCGTGCGCCGCGCGCCACACGACCGTGCCGCCCCAGCAGTACCCGACGATGCCGACCTTGCCGCCCTTCTTCGCCTCGGCGACCGTCGCGTCCACGTCCATCATGGTCTGCTTCCAGTCGACCTTCTGCATCAGCGCGCGGCTCGCCTCGATCTCGGGCTGCGAGTAGCCGACGTCGTAGTCGCGCTGCAGCCGGTCGAACAGCGCCGGCGCGATCGCGAGGTAGCCGTCCGCCGCGTAGCCGTCCGCCACGCCCTTGATGTGCTTGTTGACGCCGAAGATCTCGGGGATCACCACCACCACGGCGCGCGGCTTGCCCGAGGGCTCCGCCTTGTACGCGGCGAACTTGTGGCCGTCGGCGGCCTGCAGCTGGATCATGCTTCCCATGCGTCCTCCTCCTGAAAAGGCTGCGGTTAGAATCGACATTATGAAGAAGAACGCCGACGAATTGCTCGCGCTGGCGACCCGGGCGCTGCGAAACGCGGGCGCGAGCGAGTCGATGGCCGTCGCGGCGGCGCAGCACCTGGTGCGCGCCGAAGAGCAGGGACTGCCCACGCACGGTATGTCGCGCGTGCCGTTCTACTGCGGCATGCTGCGCAACGGACGCGCCGAGGGCGCGGCGCGTCCCTCGATCGTCGCCGAGAAGCCGGGCGCGTGCCTGATCGACAATGCGGACGGCCTGCCTTACGAGTCCTGCGCCCTGGCGATTCGCGAGGTGATCGCGCGTGCGCGGCAGAACGGCATCGGCTTCGCGGGCATCCGCAACAGCGCGCACGTGGGCGTGCTCGGGATCCATCTCCAGGAAGTGGCGGCCGCCGGGCTGGTCGGCGTGGCATTCACCAACTCGCCGGCAGCGATTCCCGCGTGGGGCGGGAAGAAGGCGCTGTTCGGCACCGACCCCGTGGCCTTTGCGTTCCCGCGCGAGGGCGCCGACCCCATCGTGGTCGACCTTGCACTGACCACAGTGGTGCGCGGCAAGATCATGATGGCGATGCAGAAAGGGGAGCGGATTCCCGAGGGCTGGGCGCTCGACCGCGACGGCAGGCCGACCACCGACCCGAAGGAGGCGATCGAGCGCGGGAGCCTGTTCCCCATCGGCGGCGCGAAGGGCGCGATGCTCGCGCTTGCCTTCGAGCTGGTGTGCGCGGCGCTGACCGGCGCCGCGATCGGGCCGGAGGCGGATTCCTTCTTCTCCGAGCAGGGCAACAAGCCCCGCATCGGCCAGGCGTTCCTCGCCATCGACGCCGGCGCGCTCGCCGGCCTGCCGAAGTACTTCGAGCGCGTGGAAACCGTCGTGCGCACGATGCTCGCCGATGAAGGCGTGCGCCTGCCGGGCTCGAAGCGCTTCGCGTCGGAGAAGAAGCTGCGCCGCGAGGGGATCGAGGTGGCCGACGAGCTGCTCGCGCGCATCGGGAAGCTGGCGGCCTGAGATGCGCTGGGACGCGATCGTCGGGTTCCCGAAGATGAAGGTGGCGGTCGCGACGCGCGAGGGATACGTGGTGGCGCTGAAATACCTGCCGCCGACGGTCGAGCCGCTCGCGCCGCTCACCGCGCTCGCCGAACGCGCGGCCCGCCAGCTGGAGCGCTACCGGGACGACGCCGACACGCCGTTCGACCTGCCGCTCCTTGTGGAGGGGACGCCGTTCCAGCGCGGCGTGTGGGACGCGATGTGCGCCATTCCGCGCGGGCGCACGCGCACCTACGGCGAGATCGCGCGCGAGTTGGGCGGCGAGGCGCGCGACGTGGGCCAGGCCTGCGGCGACAACCGGCTGCCGGTCGTCATCCCCTGCCATCGCGTGGTCGCCGTCGACGGCATCGGCGGCTTCGGCCACGCCACGGGCGGCTACCTCCTGGAGGCCAAGCGTTGGCTGCTGATGCACGAGCGCAGCGCGGACGCGTTCGCGCTCGCGCCCTGAGCGACGCGGACGCCGCGCTGGTCGACGCGTTCTGCGACGCCCTGTGGCTCGAGGACGGGCTGGCGAAGAACACGCTCGAATCCTACCGGCGCGACCTCGCGCAGCTCGCGGCGTTCCTGAAGGGGCGCGGACTCGCGCAGGCGCGCGAGCAGGACCTGTTCGCCTTTCTCGCGGCGCGCGCCGGCAAGGCCACCAGTGCGGCGCGCATGCTCTCCACGCTCAAGCGCTTCTACCGCTACGGCCTGCGCGAGCGGCACCTCAAGACCGACCCGACGCTGAAGCTCGACCCGCCGAAGCGCGCGCCGCGGTTTCCGAAGACGCTCTCGGAGGCCGACGTGGAGGCGCTGCTCGGTGCGCCGGACGCGGACACGCCGCGGGGTCTGCGCGACCGCGCGATGCTCGAGGTCCTCTACGCCTCGGGCCTGCGCGTCTCGGAGCTGGTCGGGCTGAAGACCTTCGAGGCGAACCTGGACGCCGGGGTGGTGCGCATCCTCGGCAAGGGCTCGAAGGAGCGCCTCGTCCCGCTCGGCGAGGAAGCCGTGGCCTGGGTGCAGAAGTATCTCGCCGGCGCGCGTCCGGCGCTGCTCAAGCGGAAGTCGAGCGACGCGCTGTTCGTCACCGACCGGGGCGCCGGCATGACACGCCAGGCCTTCTGGCACCTGCTGCGGCGCCACGGCCGGCGCGCAATTCCCGGCAAGCGCCTGTCGCCGCACGTGCTGCGGCACGCCTTCGCCACGCACCTCATCAACCACGGCGCCGACCTGCGCGTGGTGCAGATGCTCCTCGGGCACGCGGACATCTCGACCACGCAGATCTACACGCACGTCGCGCGCGAGCGCCTGAAGGCGCTGCACGCGAAGCACCATCCCCGTGGCTGACACGCCGGCGACCCTGTTCCTGAAGGCGCACCGCGTCGCCTACTCGGAGCACGAGTACGAGTACGTCGAGCACGGCGGCACCGAAGTGTCGGCGCGCGCGCTCGGCGTCGACGAGCACCACGTGGTGAAGACCCTGGTCATGCAGGACGAGGCCGGCAAGCCGCTCCTCGTGCTGATGCATGGAGACCGGACGGTATCCACCAAGAACCTCGCGCGCCAGGCGGGCGTCAAGCGCATCGAGACCTGCCGACCCGAGGTCGCCCAGCGGCATTCGGGATATCAGGTGGGCGGTACCTCGCCCTTCGGCACGCGCAAGAAGATGCCGGTCTACCTCGAGCGCTCGGTGCTCGCGCTGCCGAAGATCTACATCAACGGCGGGCGGCGCGGGTTCCTGGTGGGCCTCGCGCCCGCGGAGCTCACGCGCACGCTCGCGCCGACGCTGGTGGAGGTGGCGCTGGAAGCCTAGCGCCGGCGCTCGATGGTCACGCCGACGAACTTCGCGTTCGCCAGGATGCCGATCTTGGCCACGCTCACCTTCGCCCACGGCGCGCCGAAATCGTCGAGCAGCAGCCGGGCGATGCGCTCGGCGAGCGTCTCGACCAGGCGGAAGTGGCCGCTGGCCACGAGGTCGCGGATGCGCAGGGACACCTGCTCGTAGTCGATGGTGTCGGCGACCTGGTCGCTCTCGAACACCTTGGCGCCCGGCAGGCCGATCTCCAGGTCGATGGACACGGTCTGCGCCACGTGGCGCTCGCGCTTGTGGATGCCGATCAGCGCCTCCACGCGCAGGTCGCGGATGAGGATCGCGTCCATGGGAGGACGATTATAGGGGCGCGCGGGTAACATGCGCCCCATGCAGACCGCATTGTGCGTGCTGGGCGCCTATCTCCTCGGCTCGGTGTCGTTCGCCATCGTGCTCTCGCGGATCTTCGGCCTGGCCGACCCGCGCAGCTACGGCTCGGGCAACCCGGGCGCGACGAACGTGCTGCGCAGCGGGCGCAAGTGGGTGGCCGCGCTCACGCTGCTGGGGGACGGGGGCAAGGGCTTCGTCGCCGTGTGGCTGGCGCAGCTCTGGACCGGCCAGTCGGCGCTCGCGGGCACCGACGTGCTGCTCGCCGGGGTGGCGGTCTTCCTCGGCCACCTTTTTCCGGTCTTCCATGGATTCCGCGGCGGCAAGGGCGTGGCGACCGCGGCGGGCGTGCTGCTCGCGTTCGATCCGTGGCTGGGCCTCGGCACCATCGTGACCTGGGCCGCGATCTTCGCGTTCTTCCGGGTGTCGTCGCTCTCGGCGCTGGTGGCGGCGCTTTTTGCGCCGGCCTTTGCCTTCTGGCTCTTCGGGCTTCGCCCGATCTTCCCGGCGGTCGTGGCGGTCGCCGTGCTCCTGCTGTGGCGGCACAAGGACAATATCCGGCGCTTGCTCGCCGGCGAGGAAGGCCGCGTGGTCGGAAAGGCTAGCCCGCCTCCGCAAGATCCCAGCGCGGGCGCACGCTGAACGCGTGCGTCCCGCCGGCGGCCGCGCCGGCCCGCAGGCGAAGCGCCGCCGCGAGCGCAATCATGGCGCCGTTGTCGGTGCACAGGGCCGGTTCCGGATACAGCACGTCGAACCCCGATCGGCGGCCGCGTTCGTCGAGCGCCTGCCGCAGCCGGCGATTCGCGCCCACACCGCCCGCCACGACGAGCTGGGTGAGGCCGCAGCGCTCCATGGCGAGCGCGCACTTCGCGACCAGCACCTCCACCACCGCGTCCTCGAAGGCGCGCGCGACGTCCGCCCGGGCCTGCTCGGTCTCGAGGCCGCCGCGCGCCAGCGTCGCCACCGCGGTCTTGAGGCCGCTGAAGCTGAACTCGAGGTCGCCGCTCGCGATCATCGGCCGCGGCAGGCGGTGGCGCCCGGGCCGCCCGCGTTCCGCGAGCGCGGCGAGCGCCGGTCCCCCGGGGTAGCCCAGTCCGAGCAGCGTCGCCGTCTTGTCGAAGGCTTCACCGGCTGCGTCGTCGAGGGTTTCCCCGAGGAGCTGATAGCGGCCGACGGCGTCGACGCGCATCAGCTGGGTGTGGCCGCCCGAGACGAGCAGCGCGACGAACGGAAAGTCCGGCCGCCCCGCCGAGAGCATCGGCGACAGCAGGTGGCCTTCGAGATGATGGATGCCGATCGCGGGGATGCCGAGCGCCGCGGCGAGCGCGCGGCCGAAGGAGGCGCCGACCAGCAGCGCGCCGGCGAGGCCCGGGCCCTCGGTGTAGGCGACCGCCGAGACCTCCCGCACCTCGCGACCCGCTTCGGCGAGCACGCGCCGGGCAAGCGGAACCAGCCGCCGGACGTGGTCGCGCGAGGCGAGCTCGGGGACGACCCCGCCGTAGGCCTCGTGCATGTCGACCTGGGAGTGCACCGCATGCGCGAGCAGGCGCCCCGCCGAGGCGTCGTAGAGGGCGATCCCGGTCTCGTCGCAGGAGGTCTCGATGCCGAGGACCAGCATGGGGGGATTGTGCGTCATCTGCTACAATGCCGCCCTTTTCGGGTTACCGGGGTACGAATGCCGACTGTCCGCGTCAAGGAGAACGAGCCCTTTGAAGTGGCGATGCGCCGTTTCAAGCGCACCGTCGAGAAGACGGGCCTGCTCACCGAGCTGCGCGCCCGCGAGTTCTACGAGAAGCCGACCTCCGAGCGCAAGCGCAAGCTCGCCGCTGCCGTGAAGCGCCACCACAAGCGCCTGCGCAGCCAGATGCTGCCGCAGAAGCTCTACTAGGACCCCGCGCGACGATCCCCGCGCCCCGGTGCGAACCACCGGGGCGTTTGCATTTCTGGAGCCTTCCATGACCCTCAAAGACCGCATCCAGGAAGACATGAAGGCCGCGATGCGCGCCAAGGACGCCCCGCGCCTGTCGGCCGTGCGGCTGCTGCTTGCCGCCGTGAAGCAACGAGAAGTCGACGAGCGCAAGGACCTTTCCGACGCCGACGTGCACGCGGTCCTCGAGAAGATGGTCAAGCAGCGCCGCGAGTCGATCGCGCAGTACGAGAAGGCGGGGCGCGCGGACCTCGCGGCGCAGGAGCAGTTCGAGATCGGCGTGCTGCAGGGCTACCTGCCGCAGCAGATGGGGGCGGCCGAGCTCGAGCAGGCGGTGGCGGCGGCGCTCGCCGAGTCGGGCGCCGCGGGCGTCAAGGACATGGGGAAGGTCATGGCGCTGCTCAAGCCGCGCCTGGCAGGGCGCGCCGACATGGGCCAGGTCTCCGCGCTCGTAAAAGCGAAGCTCGGCGGCTGAAAAAAGGGGGACTGTCCCCATTTAAGCTGCAAAATGGGGACAGTCCCCATGATCCCCGACTCCTTCAAGCAGGACCTGCTCAACCGGCTCGACATCGTCGACGTGGTCGGGCGCTATGTGCAGCTCAAGAAGGCCGGCGCGAACTTCTCCGGCCTGTGCCCGTTCCACAACGAGAAGACCCCGTCGTTCACGGTCAGCCCGGCGAAGCAGTTCTACCACTGCTTCGGCTGCCAGAAGCATGGCAACGCCATCGGCTTTCTCATGGACTACGGCAGCATGGGCTACGTCGACGCGGTGAAGGAGCTGGCGGCCTCGGTCGGCATGCAGGTGCCGGCGTGGCAGCCGCGGACGCCGGAAGAGGCGAAGCAGAAGGAGCGCGAGACCGACCTGTTCGCGCTGATGCAGAAGGCCATGGAGTTCTATCGCGGGGAGCTCAAGCGCGCGCCGCGCGCGATCGAGTACCTGAAGGGACGCGGGCTCTCGGGCGAAGTGGCGGCGCGCTTCGGCCTGGGCTACGCGGCCGACGACTGGCAGGGGCTGAAGCGCTGCTTCGCGGACTACGACGATGCGGCGCTCGTCGAGTGTGGACTGGTCATCGAGGGCGAAGGCAAGCGCTACGACCGGTTCCGCGACCGCGTCATGTTCCCGATCTTCAACCGGCGCGACCTCGTGGTCGGCTTCGGCGGGCGCGTGCTGGGCGAGGGCGAGCCGAAGTACCTGAATTCGCCCGAGACGCCGTTGTTCCAGAAGGGCCGCGAGATCTACGGCCTCGGGCACGCGCGGGAAGCGATGCACCGGACCGGGTCCGCGGTGATGGTCGAAGGGTACATGGACGTCGTCGCGCTCGCGCAGCACGGCGTGGAGAACGCGGTGGCGACGCTGGGCACGGCGACCACGCCCGCGCACGTGTCGGCGCTGCTGCGCCTGGTGGATGATCTCGTCTTTTGCTTCGACGGCGACGCCGCCGGCCGGAAGGCGGCGTGGCGCGCGCTCGAAGTCGCCGTGCCGCTCGTCCCCGATCAGAAGGCGGTACGCTTCCTCTTCCTGCCCGAAGGCGAGGATCCCGACTCGTTCGTGCGCGCGAACGGCCGGGAGGCCTTCGCCCGGCTGCTCGGGGGCGCCGAGCCGCTCTCCTCCTTCCTGCTGGGCGAGCTGCGCGAACGCTCGGACCTGGATTCGGCGGAAGGGCGTGCGCGCTTCCTGTCGGCGGTCAAGCCCTACGTGCTGCAGCTCACGGCGCCGGCCCTGCGCATCCAGATCATGAACGAAGTGGCGGAAGCCGCGCGCGTCTCGGAACAGGATCTGCGCGGGCTGTTCGGCGCGCCCTCCGGCTCCGCCGAGCCGCGGCGCGCACCGGCCCGGCACCACTCGGGCGCGCCGGCTTCGCCGGAGTGGCACCTGCTGGTGAGCCTGCTCTCCGATCTGGAGATGATCCAGCATGTCGACCCCGCGCTGCTCTCGCCCGAGCTGCCCGAGACGGCGGCGCTGCTCGCCGTGCGGCGCGTCGTGCTGGAGGCCGGCGAGCCACCGTCGTTCGCCGTGCTCATTGAAAAGCTGGAGGACGACCCACATCTGGAACACGTGCTGCGGGCCGAGCGGCAATCGTCCGAGCGCGGTTTCGACCAGGACAATGCCCGGCAGGAATTCCGCGACGCGCTGGCCAAGCTCGATCTGGTCCGCCGCAAGCGGGAGCTGGACGAAATCCTCAAGCAGGGGCTCGGCTCGACCGAAGAGCGCATGAAGTACCAGGAGAAGCTGACGTCCTACAAGCGGCTGCAAGGGGCGCTTCCCGAGCGCGACGCGACCGGCCGGCCCTCGTGAACATCCGGCGGGTCGCCGGGTCAAATCGTTCCTGGAACAAGGATTTCCGAGAAGGATTGCGGTAGAATCGCCCCCTTTTTTCCGTCCCCCGGCGGCCCCTGGGGCAAGGACGAGGTGAGAATGGTCAAGGCAAAGCGCAAGTCGAAGGCAAAGCAACCTCGCAAGGCCGCCAAAAAAGCTAAACCTATCAAGGCCTTGAAGAAGAAGCTGCGCCCCGCGCCGAAGGCGCGCGGCGGAGCGGCCAAGGCCGCGCGCGGCAAGGCCGTAGCGAAGAAAGCCGCCAAGGCGGTTGCCGTTGCCAAGGGCTCGGGCCGGGCGGACGCGCACGCCAAGGCCGACGACAAGGCCAAGAAGCCCGCCATCAAGAGCGCCAAGGCTGCCCTCGAGCAGCTGGAGGCGAAGCTCGCCGAAGGGCTGAAGGGCAAGGGCCGCGGGCGCCCGGGCCGCAAGGCGAAGCGCGAGGAGTGGCTGGCCGCCATGGCCGAGCTGCCCAAGGAGGACGCCGAGACCCGCCGCATGCGGCTGAAGAACCTGATCAAGCTCGGCAAGGATCGGGGCTTCCTCACCTACGCGGAGATCAACGACCACCTGCCCGACGATCTGGTCGACGCCGAGCAGATCGAGGCCATCATCTCGACCTTCGGCGACATGGGCATCCAGGTCTACGATCAGGCGCCCGACCAGGAGCAGCTGCTGATCACCGCCGAATCGGCGCCGGTGGCCTCCAACGACGAGGACGTCGAGGAGCAGGCCGAGGCGGCGCTCTCCACGGTGGATTCGGAGTTCGGCCGCACCACCGACCCGGTGCGCATGTACATGCGCGAGATGGGCTCGGTGGAGCTGCTGACCCGCGAAGGCGAGATCGAGATCGCCAAGCGCATCGAGGAAGGCCTGCGTCACATGGTGCTCGCCATCAGCGCGTGCCCGACGACCGTGCGCGAGATCCTGGACCTCGCGGACAAGGTCGAGAAGGAGGAGATGCGCATCGACGAGGTGGTGGACGGGCTCATCGACCCGAACGCCAAGGACGACTTCGACCCGAAGAAGGCCGAGGCCGCGAGCGAGGACGACGAGGAAGACGGGGTCGAGGAGGAGGAGGAGGAAGGCGAGAGCGAGGAGGACGAGAGCGCCGCCCAGTCCGCCAGCCTGCTCGCGCTGCGCGGCGAGGCGCTCGAGAAGTTCGCCCGCATTCGCCGGCTGTTCGAGAAGTTGCTGCGCGTGCTGGAGAACAAGGGGTCCAAGGACAAGGACTACCTGCGCGTGCGCGAGCAGATCTCCACCGAGCTGATGACCATCCGCTTCACCGCGCGCACAGTCGAGCGGCTGTGCGACAGCGTGCGCGGACTGGTGGACAACATCCGCAGCCACGAGCGCCAGATCCACGACATTTCGGTGAACAAGGCGCAGATGCCGCGCCAGCACTTCATCAAGGTGTTCGTGGGCACCGAGGGGTCCAAGCGCTGGCTGACGACCGAGGTCAACGCCGGCAACCCCTGGAGCGAGCAGCTCGCGCGCGTCGAGCCGTCGATCCTGGAGCTGCTGGGCAAGATCCAGGGCGTGCAGCAGAAGATCGGCATCCCGATCCGCGAGCTGAAGGAAATCAACAAGCAGATGTCGACCGGCGAGGCGAAGGCGCGCCGCGCCAAGCGCGAGATGACCGAGGCCAACCTGCGCCTGGTGATCTCGATCGCCAAGAAGTACACCAACCGGGGCCTGCAGTTCCTGGACCTGATCCAGGAGGGCAACATCGGCCTGATGAAGGCGGTGGACAAGTTCGAATACCGCCGCGGCTACAAGTTCTCGACCTACGCCACGTGGTGGATCCGGCAGGCGATCACGCGCTCGATCGCCGACCAGGCGCGCACCATCCGCATCCCGGTGCACATGATCGAGACCATCAACAAGATGAACCGCATCTCGCGCCAGATCCTGCAGGAAACCGGGCAGGAACCCGATCCGGCGACCCTGGCGCTGAAGATGGAGATGCCCGAGGAGAAGATCCGCAAGATCCTCAAGATCTCCAAGGAGCCGATCTCCATGGAGACGCCGATCGGCGACGACGACGACTCGCATCTCGGCGACTTCATCGAGGACCAGTCGACGCTCGCGCCGAACGACGCGGCGATGTACGCGAGCCTGCGCGAGGTGACCAAGGAGGTCCTGGACACGCTCACGCCGCGCGAGGCGAAGGTGCTGCGCATGCGCTTCGGCATCGAGATGAACACCGACCACACCCTGGAAGAAGTGGGCAAGCAGTTCGACGTCACGCGCGAGCGCATACGCCAGATCGAGGCCAAGGCGCTGAGGAAGCTGCGGCATCCCTCGCGCTCCGAGAGGCTGAAGAGCTTCCTGGATCAGGAAGGGTAGAAAGAGAAGGGCCGCGCAAGCGGCCCTTCTGCTATGCGGGGGCCGGTAGCTCAGTCGGTCAGAGCAGGGGACTCATAATCCCTTGGTCGTTGGTTCGATTCCAACCCGGCCCACTTCAATTCAAGGATTTAGCGACGGGCTCCGTTTGGGACTGTGCTGAATTTGTGCCAAGCAGCCGGTCCACGACCTGAGCGCGGGTCGCCAGGTTCGCCGGAGCGAGGTGCGCGTACCGCCGCACCATCTCGTGGCTCTCCCAGCCGCCCATCTCCTGAATCTCGCTCAAGGGCACGCCGTTCTGCGCGAGCCAGCTCGCCCAAGTATGACGCAGGTCATGCCAGCGGAAGTCCGTCATTCCCGCACGGGTTACCGCCTCGCGCCACGCCAGAGTATTGGCCCACGCGATCGGCTTCCCTCTGAACGTGAATACGCGCTCGGGGTGCTTCCCGATCTGCTTGCGAAGCACCGCCAGCGCCGTCTCGTTCAGGGACACGTGGATATCTCTGCCTGCCTTCGCCTGGTCGCCGTGTATCCATGCCACTCCACGCTGCAAATCCACCTGCGGCCATTGAAGCTCCAGCACGTTCGCCTGTCTCAAACCGGTTGCCAGAGCGAATGTCGCCATGTCCCGCTGGTGCTCCGGCAGCAGCGCGAGCAGCTTTTGCGCCTGTTCCGGAGTGATCCACCTGATACGCCGCTTCGGCTCCGGGTAGAGCCTCAGCGCGGGACTGCGCTCGATCCACTCCCATTCCCTCTCGGCTCGCCGCAGCACCGCCCGGACTAGAGCAATGATGCGGTTCGCCGTGGAGGGCGATGTTTGCTTGCGTTTGATCTCGGCTATTCCCATCACAACATCGCGCGTGATTGCGTCTAGCGGCTTCATGCTCAAGTGCGCCTGTAGCCACATGACCTTTCTCACGTCTGAGTAATGCGACTTCTTGTGCTGCGTTTCCTCAAGCCACCGGTAAGCGGCCTCGTCCCAGGTGCGGCTCGGCTTGTCCCCGAGCTTTGCGACCCGCCACGATTCGGCTTTTAGCTTGTCGTGGAATTGCTGCGCGGCTTGCCTGTCCTCTGTTTGAGCAGAGCATCTAACAAGCTCGCCGCGCGCTGTGGTGAAGCGAATCCACCACGTGCTTCCGCGTTTGTAGATTGACATGATGTACCCCTGTCACCTACCAACGCTTGCCGATGAGAAGCATAGTGCGAGCGCAGATAAGAAACAAGATCGTCTTCGATGAATACCCAGCGCTTCCCCGCCTTTGCGCCGGGAAGGAGCCCCATGCGCGCACGACGACGCACCTCCTCCGGGTGCATCCGGAGAAATGCTGCGGCCTGGTTGAGATCCAGCGTGTTCACTCAATCCAGCCTTCCGGGTTCTCGACCGCCGGGTGCTGGACCCTGCGAGGAACGCCGTCCCGGCGCAGCAGCTCGACCGCCTTTTCAGCGGACCCCGTGACCTGGACCACGAGGTTTAGCGTCGGCCCGAACTGGCGCTTGGCCTGCGCGACCGCCGCGTCATAGCTGATCTGCGTCTGCTTCTGCAGTGTCCGGACGCGCGTCATTTCCTCCTGAACCCAGCACAGCGCCTTGGGATAGGCGCCGACGAAGTAGCGCCCCGGTTCGAGCAGCACTTCCCAGGGGACGATCCGCCCCTTGTTCCCATACGAGAGTTCCCAACGCACCCAGGGATGCCAGGGGCAGCCGAGCTGCATGCCCTTTTCGTAGATGAGCAGGCGCTTGCCGTTCTCGCGCACGCCGATTTCCACTGTGCGCCCTAGGCCATTCGGACGATGCCAGTTCCCCTTCTGGTCCATGATCGGAGGCCGACCTCGGGTCGTGAACTTGTTTTCGTCGTGCAGCTGGATTGCTTCCTCGACCGTGTGCACGCCGTTGTAATCATCGACCGCTCCGTCCCAGCGCGTGATCCGGCCCTGCAGCTCGTCCCGGCCAAGCGCGACCAGGGCAGGCCAGTCCGCCACCACGGCGCAGGCGGTGCCGGAGAGGGAGAGGAGGGCAGTGCCCCGCTGATACTTTCCGCCAAAGCAAAAGAACGCCCTGAGGCCTTCGCCAAACTCGTAGGACCGCTCGTAGTTGTTCAATCCAAAGGGCCGCTCGACTGCGGAGGAGAACTTCCGCCCTAGGACCGCCATGAATCGCTTCAGGATCGCTCCTACGCGCTCCTTGCTGGGCTCGAAGGGAAAGGTGAAGTTGAGCCAGTCCGTGATCGCCGCGTACGCTGGCGTGACTGCATTGCCCCCCGAAACGGCAAGCCATTCGCCGCGGGCGTCCTGGACGAGAAAGACCTCCTCGCCCGTATCCGGATCGACACTGGCCCGAACACTTTTCCCCCGTATTACCAACGGGGGGAACGGTGCGGGCGCCGGGCCGTCCGGCCGCTGCGCCGGCCGCCCGGCCTCGGCGCTCGCGACTTCCTGCTGCCGGGAATCCGGCGAATCCTGATCCGATTGTCCTGCTTGTCCTGATCCAACGCGCTTCGACATGGCGACTCCACAAAGTTGGTTGTGAAGTCACAAGACGGCGCGTAAACACCAGATCTTTTGCCTAGTGTCGAGGGCTCTTACGCGACTATGACCCTTCGACACGCCCTGGCTGCAGCTCTCCCGCTCGTGCGGGACTGCTATTCGGGCTCTCCTAGAGCACCTTGTGACGATGCTGTATTTTTATACAGGTGGGACAACGAAGTCAAACCGCGAGGGTGGGCGAGCGTTGGCCGGTATTGGATATCTTTGGACAACCAAGTACAGCGATGGACGTGTTCCGTTCGTCGAATCATTTCGCCGCCTGCCGCGAGGCGCATTGAACGAAGGTCGACGTCTGCCGACAGATAGCACCCGCCGAATGTCCCCGCTACCCCTGAGCCGACGACCGCCTGCTGCCGAAGATGATCGCAGGCGCATTGTTATTCAAGGCGAGCTTTTCTTCCCAAGGCGAGAGCGAGCGGCGGGACCAAGAGCCATTGCGCGAGGGGGGACGCGCCGATCTCGACGCCACCGAGCGGGATCAACGGCATGCGCGCCGAATAAGCCCAGCTTCCTAGAACAGTCAGGTTAATCCACTCGCTGAATACTGTGTAGGCGACGCCAAGTGTAGTAGTGCAGGCGGCGATGCGCACCCAGCGCCATTGTCCGAGCGCGCTCGCGCGAAGTACGATCAGCGAGGCCAACACCGCTCCCGAGCCGATTAGCGCGTCGCCCAACGTACAATGGGCGACCGCGAACGCGAGGTAGCCGGTACTTGAAGATGTCCATAGCGTATAGAGCGGCAGCTGCGCCACTTCCCACGCAAGATTGAAACCGGCCAACCATGGAAGGTAGCCAAATACAAGGAAACGGCGCACTGCGGCGTCGCGGTACCAAAGTACGGCGTCGCTCATGCCTAGCCAATGCGACCGAGCGCCGGAAAGCGCTCGAGTAGCCAGTAGCTGAAAGCGGTGAGCTTGCCCGTCATCATCGCGAATCCGATGATCACCATGACGAGACCCGCCGCCCGCATCAGTAACGGTCCCGTCCTGCGCAATGATCGCAGCCGCCCTGCCGCTTCGTGCAGAAAAATGGCTGTCAAAAGGAAGGGAATACCCAGGCCCGCAGAGTAAGCGGTAAGCAGTTTTACGCCCGTGGCCACGGATTCGCTGACTGCAGCAGCAGTGAGAATGACGCCGAGAATCGGGCCAATGCAGGGTGTCCAGCCGAATCCAAAAGCGAGCCCTAAGACAAATGCGGACGCCGGCTTTCCTGTTGCCGCATGAGGGTGGAAGTGCGCATCGCGACGCAGGAAGGGAATTCGCTCGACGCCGACCAGCATCACAGCTCCGAACACTGTCACGATCGCGCCGCCCGCGATGCCCGCCTCGTAACGGTACCGCAGCAGCAGGTGTCCCAGCGCTGTCGCGCTGGCGCCTAGCGTAATGAATACTGCGGAGAATCCCAGTACGAAGCAGAGACTCAAGAATCCGGCCCTAACTCGCAAGCTTGCCGCCTCGTCGCTGTGGCGGCTACTGAGCGACTGGCCTGTAACGTAGGACATGTACGCGGGCACAAGCGGCAGTACACACGGCGTGAGAAACGAGACGGCGCCGGCCGCAAAAGCAGTGACGGAACCGAGAGCTGACGGATCGTTCACCGTTGCGACTTCATGCGCAGCTCAAGGTCCGCCACGAATTCTGGCGAATCCCACTTCGCTGGTCCAGTGCGGCGGCCAATCTCACGGCCGGTGCTATCGATGACCAGCGTTGATGGGAGGCCGAGCGCGCCGAGTTTGAACGCCGCTTGCGCCGAAGGATCGACATATAGACGGAGTGCCTTAATGCCGGTTTCGTCGAAGAACTTGCGCGCGATATGTACGCCCTGCTGATCTATCGAGAGGGCGACAACTTCGAACTCCGCGCCACCGAGCCTCTGCTGCAGTCGATCTAGCGCTGGCATCTCCTCGCGGCAGGGCGCGCACCAAGTTGCCCAGAGATTCAGCAAAACCAACTTGCCGCGGAAATTTCCAATCGTGCGCGGCTGGCCTTTCTCATCCTGAAATGTAAACTCTGGTATCGCGCGTGGCGCGGAATGAATTCCAAGCAGGCTACCACTCGAGTCCGGGACCGTTGGTTGCGTGCGCTCGTTGCCGGAGCCCATCCAAAAGTAGGTAACTATGCCGACGCCAACACCTAACGCGCTAATCGCGCTCCACGCGAAGTGCTCCGCCCGGGTCATTTGCCCATTCGCCCGACAAGCATCAACACGACTTTTGGCATTTCGGTCCAGCCCTTAACGCTTAGGTGGCGAGGCTTTGTCGAGCAGCTCACGCACTTCGCCGAGCGGCAGCGCGCCGCTGTAACGCTCGCCCGTCTCAAGAAACCAGGTCGGCGTCGCACTTGCGCCCAGACTGTGGCCAAGCGCCACCAGCTTCTCGACCGGCGTGTCGCAGTTGGTCTCGGTGCTGGGTTGAATATCGCGGAGCATAAGGTCGTTCCATGCCCTTGCGCGGTCCTTTGAGCACCACACAGCCTTGGTCTGCATTACGGACTCGGCCCGAATCACCGGATACAGGAAGATGTGCACGGTGATGTCGTCTAGCTTCGCGAGTTCCTTCTCGAAACGCTTGCAGTACGGGCAATTGGGGTCCGAGAAGATCGCGATCTTGCGCCTTCCATTGCCGCGGACCGTCGTTATAGCGGAGTCGAACGGAAGCGAGGTCCACCTGATGGTGTTGAGTTTGCGTTGTCGCTCGCTAGTGAGATTGCGGCCACTCTTTGCGTCGATCGCCTGGCCGGTGATGACTACGGTCGCGGCGGAGTCGACGTAGAAAATCTGCGGTCCGTTCGCCCCCCGAATTACAACTTCGTACAGATCGCCCCAGGGCATCTTCTGCACAGTTTCAATTGGGGCGCCGCGCACCTTGTCCTCCATCATTCGTCGCACTGCGTTTTCGTCTGCGCGAGCGGCCAGCGACACAAGGAGCATCGTCGCCGCGAGAAGCTGGCGTTTCGTCATTGAACGACTTCTTGACACATCACTTGTCGAAATCCAATTCCACCCGCTGTTCCTGCGGGATGTAACACACGCCGACGTCGGCGCATCCTTGGGAAACGACCTTAAGCTTCACGCGTTGCTTTTGAAGATCCGCTTGAGGCAGGGGCACCTTGATGCGTACATGATCACGGTGAGTCTCAGTGCGGCCGAAGAATTGGTCTTCCTTCATCTTGCCGCGCGGCAGAGTGGCATCCGCGATCACCTTTCCGGCTTGCGTCTCGAAGCGGAAGCGGTCGCGATAGAGATAGTAGCCGGGCGCAATGCGGTAATCGAGCTGAGCGGTGTGTCTGTCGATGCCTTTCACACTGAGGCGAAAGGCATCCTTCGGATCGAGAAGCTCGCCCGGATTGACCGCCGCGGCAGGAACGGCAAGCGCGCACAGCGATATTGCGAAGATCCATTGGCGCACGTTCAACATCCTTCTTTAATGAAGTCGGAGATTTCCTGCGGCGTGGAGAAAACGATCTGCGCGCGATCGCCCTGCATTCCCTGGCCAACCATCACCGGCTTTCCGGGCTCGGGGCCTCGCGGGCCGGAGTCCGTCTTGAAGCGAAGGTTGAACTCCCAGAACGGCCGCGTTTCCTTCTTGCCGTTCGTCACGAAGTACGTGTCGCCGCAGTGGCGAATGGCGGCGATCTCTGCCTCAGGCGGTGCCTGTTTTAACTGGGGGAACGCGCGCATCTGGCGCGCCGCTGGGGCCTTGCCCTCCGATGCGGCGTGCAGAAATGCGACGAGGTCGGCGCGCGCCTGTCTGTCCTGCAAGCCTTGAAACCGCATTAAATTGCCCGACACCGTTCCTTCCGGATTCGCCACCCATCTGTCGAGCGTGGTCTCACCCCATACAATGTCGGAGCGCTTCAGCGCCTCGGAATAGCGACGAAAATCAGTCTCGGTACCGGCCTTTCGCCCCCATATTCCGCCTAGGCTCGGTCCCGTCAGGTGGCGACCCGGCTCTAGACTGTGGCATGCCGCGCACGCCTGGAATACCCGAGCACCGCGATTCACGTCCCCTGCGGCCAGCGCAAGCCCGCACGCGAGTAGGGAAGTCGTTGCCAAGATGACGCGGACGGAACTCACGAGCTTTTCTTTCCGCGCATGCACAGACCGAGAGCGCACATGGCGAGGCAAGGCGCGAGCGACAGTAGTACGCTGGCCGCCCCCGTCGCCACAAGCCAGCCCCAACCGTTATAGAGCGCGAGTGCGATCGCGAGCAGCGCGACACCCATTAACCACAGCTTCCAGCGTCCCGAGGCGGATTCCGTCGCGCAGCACGCCGGCTCAGTTACTTCACGGTCGGGTAGCGTAGTTTGCGGCTTCATCTCTGCAGATTCCATTGTCAGTCCTCGTTCGTTTTAGTCTTTCGCCAATTGCATTCATCCTGCGGCCTGGTGAAGTAGCGCGCGCAGATCGTGCGCCATTGATTCGGGGGCCTGCTCTGGCTTCATCATCAATCTCAGCCTACCTTCAGGATCAAACACCAGGATTTGCCCGGAGTGATCCACCGTGTAGGAGCCCTGATCGTTGGGCGCTTGCGCGTGGTAATAGACCTTGAATTCTTTCGCGGTACGCGCGATCGTCTCCGGATCGGCGAAGAGACCAAGAAACGTCGGATAGAAGGCCGGTACATATTGGGCAAGCACCTGGGGCGTGTCGCGCTGCGGATCTACCGTCACGAAAAGCCCCTGAACGCGCTGCGCGTCTCCACCAAGGAGTTTCATCGTTTCACCGAGCTTCGCCATCGTCGTCGGGCACATATCCGGGCAATGCGTGTAGCCGAAGAACAGGGTCACTGCCTTGCCGCGAAAATCGGCAAGCGTGCGCTTGTGTCCGGAATGATCGGTAAGCTCAAAGCTCTTGCCCCAATCGACGCCCGTAATGTCGACCGCTTCGAATTTTGGCGCTGAAGCCTTTGTTCCCAGCGTCAAATATGCCGAAAGCAGTCCTAGGGCGAGGGCCGCCGCTCCAAGAAAATAGAGTGCTGTCCGCTTCATAGCGGTGCAGGGGACTCGCGCCATTGTTCGTTGGGAGAGCCGCGCGTCCCTCCGCCGCCCATCATCCCGCGACAGGCCATCATGTCGCCCCAGCCTTCCATAATTCCGCCGCCTAGCCCGCCGGCGACTTTGGCTTCAAGTTCGGCGAATGCCTGCCCGATCCCATTGAAAGAGCTCGCTTTGTCCTGGGCGATGACGACCCCGACGATAGCGAGAGCGGCTGCGCCCGCAACGAAGTTTCTGGTTCTCATAGGACTCGTTTCATTCGATTGCGTACACGCGCGGTTCAGCCGAAGAGTGCGTGTCGATTTCGTAAATGTGGAAGGGCTCCTTTTTGACTCCGGTCATACCGGGAGAGCCTTGCGGCATACCGGGCAGCGAGATGCCTCGGATTCGCGGACGTTGTCGCAGCAAGCGCTCGATGCTCGCGACGGGGACGTGCCCTTCGACCACGTAGCCGTCTACGAGCGTAGTGTGGCAGCCGTTGAGTCTTTCGGGAACGTGGTTCTGCGTTTTGATCGCATCCAAATCGTGCGTCGCGACCACTTTCACTCGAAAGCCGTTGCGGCGCAGGTACGCGGCATAGTCTTCGCAGCAGCCGCACTGCGGGTTCTTGTAGAGCACGGCATCGCGGACGCCCTGCGCCCGCGCGAGCCGCACCGCTCCCAGCGCTCCAAGCATTGCAAGAAAGCCTCGTCGTTTCATCCGTTCTCCCTTCAGGTCACTCGAATGCAAGCCATCATTCCGCCCGCCTGGTGTTCCAAGACGTGGCAATGAAACATCCAGTCGCCAGGGTTGTCGGCGACGAACGCAATTTCCGCCTGCTCGCGCGGCGGAAGGAGGACCGTGTCCAGCCATTCGCGATACTTGGCGGGCCGCCCGTTCCTTGTAATGACGCGAAACGAATGCCCGTGCAGGTGAATCGGGTGATGCCACGCTGTATCGTTCACAAGATTGAGCACGTAGCTGCGGCCCTTGCGCAGGACGAACAGCGGGTCGAATGCGGACGTGCCTTCTCCGCAGCTGCCGGAAGTGCCGTTAACGGCCCACGCCATCCCGCGCCGCATGGCGCTCATATTGCCCATCATCCCGCCGGTAAAGAGGACATCGTGCCGCTCGGCGTTCTGGATTGTGGGCTCGGAAAGAGGATTCGCCGGCAGCCTAAATGGATCTTCTGCGCGCTTGCGCAGCGGCGGTTCGTTGCCGTACGCGATCTTGAGCAACTCGTACTCAAGACTCCGGTAGAAACCGTCGCGCACGGAGTGACGGCTCCCCGGCGCGGCTGCCATGTCGAGAATAAGATCGGCGCGCATGGCCGGACCGAGCACGATTACTCCTTGCTCGGGCTCGTGCGGCTCGACCGGCTGTCCGTCGAGCGCGACGATCCACGGTCGGTGTCCTCCGAATGCGAGCCCGAACACCCGGGCCGTCGCGGCGTTCACGAGGCGCAGGCGAATCCGCTCTCCCGCCCGCGCGAGGAACTCGTTCGGGACGCGCCCATTGATCGTCACGGTATTCCCGACGCGGCCGTTGTGGCTCGCGTCCATGAAACTTCCGAACCCGCCGCGAATCGATGCGTCACGATTTAGGCGCCAGTCGCCGAGTACCCACAGCAGGTCACGATCGACTTTGGGTGGCTCGCGCTCGTCGACGATCAGCGCGCCGGCGAGCCCTCGTCCGACTTGCTCGTAGCTTCTCTGATGCGGGTGATAGAAGAAGGTGCCGGCGTCCGGGGGCACAAACTCGTAGATAAATTCGCCGCCCGGCGCGATCGGCGGCTGCGTAATCAGCGGCACGCCGTCCATCGCGTTGGGCACGCGGACGCCATGCCAGTGCACGGTTGTGCCCTCGGAAAGCGCGTTGTCGACGCGGACGCGAAGGCGATCACCCTGACTTACATGCAGCACCGGTCCCGGGACCGAGCCGTTATAGGCCCACACGTCAGTCGCCGGATATTCCGCGGGCACGAGTTGTGTGCGCCCCGCCCGCGCGGCGAGATGCGCCTCGACAAGCTTCGAATTTGCGCCTGGAGCCGAGCCGGCGCTCCTGGAAAGCAGGGGCGCAGCCGCTAGCCCGGCGAATCCCGTCAGAAATCGGCGCCGCGCCCAAAATGGGCGCCCGCCATCATGTTCAATCAAGACTTTCTCCGCAAAGGCCGCGCCGAACACGGCCATGACACGCGACCAGGGCCGCGTTAGCCGGTCAAACGACCGGCACCCTTATGCGAAGATCGATTTAGGAGGTGCCGTTTCCGGCGGACCAGCGATGGGCCCCGCGAGCGTCGAGGCATAGGCGATCGGCAAATCCGATCCGATCGACTGTAAGCGGGGCACAGTCGAATCGACCACCATCCCCACCGAGGTCATGGAGCACGCAATCAAGCAGCTGGACTTCTCATGTGCACCGCAGCAGCCATCGTCACTTGGGTTTCCGACTACAGTAGCGGTCGCACAGTCCTTATCCGCGGCAGCAGAAGTCGGCACGAGCACCGGACTGCCGGCGACGAGAACGACTGCGAGAAGCGGAACCAAGAATCCTCTAAGACTCATCTGTCTGCTCGGCTAACGAAGTGCCAAACCCCCGGTTGATTGGGACTGATTATAGCCACGAAAGTTCATCCCTGCGGATACAATGGCTTGAGCGACCATCCGAAAGGAAAACGGTATGAGGAAATTCATTTACGCACTGGCCCTGGTTGCCCCCGCCGCGTTGGCCGGTGTGCTTGTCGAGGACCCGTGGACTGCGGCGACCCCGCCCGGAGCAGCGGTCGGCGGCGCCTATCTCGTGATTCGTAACACGGGCTCCACCCCTGAGCGGTTGGTCGGCGCGGACTCGCCCGCGTCCGACCACGTTGAGATGCACATGTCAATGTCGGAAGGCAATGTCATGAAGATGCGCCAGCAAAAAAGTGTGACGATTCCTTCCAAGGGACGCGTCGAATTGAAGCCGGGCGCGGGTCATCTCATGTTCGTTGGATTGAAGCACCCGTTCAAGCAGGGCGATACAGTGCCCTTAATATTGCGTTTCGAGCATGCCGGCGAGATCAAGACCGAGCTTCGTGTCGAGGCGCTCGGCGCTCGCAGCCGTTCTCACTCGCATTAGTAGCGTAGCGCGCTGCCACGGCGAGCGCAAAGTGAACGCGACGCTCGTTTTTCAAAGTGTGCTGACCTGCCCGCGCTGCATGGTCGCGACAATCGAGACGATGCCGACGGACGCCTGTCTCTTTTTCTGGAATTGCCCCAGCTGCGGCGAGCGACTCTGGCCAAGGGCCGGCGACTGTTGCGTGTTCTGCAGCTTCGGCAGCGTCAAGTGCCCGCCGAAGCAATTTGAAAGGAACTGCTGCAGCACTTGAATGGATGACCAATCCCTTGGTCTCGGACTGTGCTGAATTTGTGCTGAACGTGCCCTGAAATACCAATAAAAAACCCGGACTGTGCCGGGTTTGAAGAGGGCAAGCGCTGGCAGGCCGTTGATTTAACTAACCCGCAATTTCCCTAGCCCCGACTCATAATCCCTTGGTCGTTGGTTCGATTCCAACCCGGCCCACTCCCCGCGCCGCTCGGGCGGGCGAATGCAAAGATGTGCAAGGCCTGTGCGCCCCCCGGGCGAAGCTGACAAGGAATTCAGCTACAGTCCGGCTGACGCGGTCCCTCCGGGGGAAGGCTCAGGTGAGAGCGCAAGGGGGCTTTACGCTGATCGAGCTGATGATCGTGGTGACGATCATCGGGCTGCTTGCGTCCATCGCGCTCCCCGCCTACGAGACCTACACGATCCGCGCCAAGCTTTCCGAGGTGATCCTCGCGGCGAGCGCCTGCCGCGTCACGATCTCGGAGGTGTACCTGAGCGGCGGCACAGGTCCCGGCGTGAACGGCTGGGGCTGTGAGTTCAACCGGTCGACGTACGTGCAGGTCGTCACGACCGACGTCAATGGCGTGGTCACCGTGGTGGCGCAGAACATCTCGCCGTACGTGAACGGCAAGGCGCTGAGCCTGTATCCCTACATCGCGGGATCGCCCGCCGACGCCGCCACCATGATGGGCCAGTCGGTCAACGAGTGGCGCTGCGCGCCTGCGGTGGTCAACGGCATCGCCTTGAAGTATCTGCCCGGCGGATGCCGGCGGAATTGACGGATCAGGCCCGCGTCCGGACGGCCGGATAAGTCATCCTGCGGGGCCTGTGCCACAGTGTCCGGTCCCGGGGCGGCGGCTGGGCTCGATGAGCGATGACGGCGGAGGCGGCGAGCAACTCGCGCAGTGGCTGAAGGAGGCGGGCCGGCGCACGCCGGCGCGGGCCGGGACGGTCGACGAAGACCATGACGAGAGCTACAACTCGCCCTCGTCGCTGCACCACTATCTCGAGGAGCTCGCGGGCCGCAAGCTGCAGACGCACGCCGACGTGCTGGGCTATCTGCGCGAGGTCGCCGGCGCGCAGCCGGACGCGCACCGGGAGCGGGAGCGCCGGCGCATGGTGCGCGAAGTTTCCCTCCTCGTGCTGCTCACCATCAGCTACCTGCACTACTACTACTGGGATGTACAGCTGCAGATCGCCGCACTGAAGTCGCTGAACGTGTTCATCCCCGCCGTCGAGGCGCGGCCGCTCAAAGAGCGGACCTGACCCTCACGCGTCGGTCCGGCGCCGGTTCAGCAGGCGCCCGAAGTTTTCCAGGGACAGCAGGTGGGCATAGATGCGCCCGAGGATGCCCTTGCGGGCCAGGTTCTTGAACTGGCTGGCATTGAGATGCTGGATTTTCGCCTCGTCGACGCGGTGCATGCCGGCGAGCTGCGCCTGGCCGCCCTGGCGAAGGTTCGCCTGCATGCGGAAAGGCTGCAGCAGGTCGTAGTCGGCGAGGGTGGCGCACAGCTCTCGCCCCCGCTCGAGGTCGGTCTCGTACTCCACCAGCAGGCGCTGCAGGTCCCGCCACTTGGCGAGTGGCTCGCCCTGCCCGTCGTACAGGGCCTCGCCCTGCGCATCGTCCACGTGCGCCTTTTCCACGCAGATCAGCCGGTCTTTGCGCTCGCCCTGCGCGCTCGTCACGCGCGCCATGCAGAACGGATGGCGCCGGGCGTACGCGGGCACGTACACGCCCGCCGCCCAGGCCGTGCCCTCGCAAAAGAGGTTCTCGCCCGCGGCGACGCCGAGCACCGCGACGGGCGCGAAGGCCTTGCCGCCGTCCCCGGAGGTGAAGACGATCGGGAAGTCGTGCGACGCGGGCCCGAATTCCGTGAAGCTGATCGGCATCGCATTCTGCGTTCGAGCGAAGGCGGGCATCTCGCCGGCCATCGCCAGGCGGACGCGATGCGTCTTGAGCAGCGGGACGACCTCCGAATAGCCGAACGGCGGGTTGATCTGCATATCGCATTCTGCTGTAAAATCCGCCGCTTCCCACGGGGTGGTAGCTCAGCTGGGAGAGCGTCGCGTTCGCAATGCGAAGGTCGAGGGTTCGATCCCCTTCCACTCCACCAGAATTCCCGCGGGTTCGCCGCCGGCCGTGCGGGGCGGGCCCCTCGCGCCAAGTGGAGAGGCTCGCGATGACGCGTAAGTCGAAAGCGGGCGCCCGCCGCGGCCGCTCGCAGGCCCGCCGAAGGGCGGGCGCTGCGGTGGTTCCGGCAGAGCGAGGCGCCGCGTCGCTCGGGTCGTTGCGCGCCCAGGTCGCCGTGCTGAGCGCCGAGCTGCGGGCTGCTCAGGAAGAGCTCGAGGCGTTCAGCTATTCGGTGTCGCACGACCTGCGCGCGCCGGTTCGCCACATCGACGGCTTCATCCGGCTCCTGGAGGAGGAGCTGGGGAGCCCGAGCCCCAAGGCGGCGCACTACCTTGCGACCGTCGCCGGGGCCGCGCGCCGCATGGGCGCGCTCATCGACGACCTGCTGGTGTTCTCGCGCACGGCGCGGCTGCCGCTCAACCCGCGGCCCACCGATCTGCGTGCTCTGGTGCGGGAGCTGGTGGCGCGCTATGAGCTCGGTGTCGGCGGGCCGCGCGTCGAATGGGAGGTGGGCGAGCTTCCGCTCGTGTCGGCCGACCCGGCGCAGCTGCGCATCGTGCTGCAGCACCTCCTCTCGAACGCACGCAAGTTCACCCGCACCCGGCCTCAGCCGCGCGTGCAGGTCGCGGCCCATCCCGGGGCGGACGACCTCGTCGAGATCTCGGTGCGCGACAACGGGGTCGGCTTCGATCCGCACCATGCGCATCGCCTGTTCGGCGTCTTCCAGCGGCTGCACGCGGAGGAGGAGTTCGAGGGCAACGGCATCGGGCTGGCAGTCGCGCGTCGCATCCTGCACCGCCATGGCCAGCGCATCTGGGCCGACGCCATCCCGGGATCGGGCGCGGTATTCACCTTCACCTTGCCGCTGTCCGCAGACGGGTAGGCGCGTGGAGCGGCTTCGCGTGCTGCTGCTGGAGGACTCGAAGGCCGACGCCGAGCTCTCGCTCGCGGCGCTGGCCGCGGCCCGTCTCGATTGCGTGGCGGACATCGCGACCCGGCGGGAGGAGTTCGAGCGGTGCTATGCCGCAGGACGCTACGACGTCGTGCTCGCGGACTACAACCTGCCGGGCTACACCGGGCTCGATGCCCTGGCCCGCGTGCGCCAGGAGGATGCCCTGCAGCCGTTCATCGTGGTCTCGGGCGCGCTCGGCGAGGAGCGTGCGGTCGAGGCGCTGCGCGCCGGGGCGACCGATTTCGTGCTGAAGGACAACCTGGTCAGGCTCGCGCCCGCGATCGTGCGCGCCCTGGAGGAGTGGCGCGAGCGCCGCAAGCACCTGGAGACCCAGGCGGCGCTGGAGCTGTCGGAGCGGCGCTACCGCGCGGTGATCGAGGACCAGGGCAACCCCATCATCCGCGTGCTGCCCGACCTGACGGTGACGTTCGTGAACGGCGCCTATCTGCGCACTTTCGGGCGCTCGGAGGGACAGATGCTGGGGCGCAGCGTGCTCGAGCACGCGCTGCCCGAGGAGCGCGATCAGGCGCAGCGCTTCCTGAAGGGCATTGCCCCCGGCGCGCTCACCGACGAGCGCGACGTGCGCGTGCGCGACGCGACGGGCGCGGAGCGCTGGATGCACTGGGCGGCGCGCGGCATCTGCGATGCGGCCGGTGCGCTGGTCGAGATCCAGCTGGTCGGGCACGACGTGACGGAGCTGCGCCGCGCCGTGGAGGCCCTGGCGGCGGCGCGCGGCCGGCTCCAGCGCCTGTCGCGCAGGCTGCTCGAGGTGCAGGAAGACGAGCGCCGCCACCTCGCGCGCGAGCTGCACGACGACATCGGGCAGGGGTTGACGGCGATCAAGCTCAATCTGGAGTCCCTGGGGCGCGGACGTGACGGCGCGCTTCCCGAAGGGCGCGTCGGCGAGGCGCTCGAGGCGACGCGCCACACCATCGAGCGCGTGCGCCAGCTGTCGATCAACCTGCGGCCGCTCCAGCTGGATGACCTGGGGCTGGTCGCGGCGCTGCGCTCGCACCTCGACCGCCAGGCAAGGCTCGGCCGGCTCGCGCCGCATTTCGAGCTGCAGGAGGTGCCGGTGAAGCTGTCGGCGGAAACCGAGATCGCCTGCTTCCGCGTCGCGCAGGAGGCGATCAACAACATCGTGCGCCACGCGCAGGCCGCCAACGTATGGCTGCGGCTGTTCGTCGCCGGCGAGCGCCTGGCCCTGTCGGTGCGCGACGATGGCAGCGGATTCGACGTGGGCGCGGCGCAGCGGCGCGCCGCAGTTGGCGAGAGCCTCGGCATGATCAGCATGGAAGAGCGCGTCGCGCTGGCCGGCGGGACCTTTCAGATCCACTCGAGCCCGGGGCAAGGTACAGTAGTCGTCGCGTCCTTTCCGGTCCAGGTGCCCTGAGTGGCGGCTCTACGTGTTCTGCTGGTGGATGACCACGCGCTGGTGCGCGCGGGCATGCGCTCCCTGCTGCGCGACATCCCGGGCGTCGAGGTCGTCGCCGAGGCCAGCGACGGCGTCGAGGCGCTCGCGGCGGCCGAGCGGGAGCACCCCGATGTGGTCCTGCTCGACATCGCCATGAAGGGCATGAACGGCCTGGAGGCGGCCTCGCGCCTGCGCGAGCGCAGGCCCGAGGCCAAGGTCGTGATCCTGTCGATGCACACGAGCGAGGAGTACGTGCTGCTCGCGCTGCGCGCGGGGGCGTCGGCCTACCTGATCAAGGACTCCGCGACCTCGGAGCTGGAGCTCGCGCTGAACAGCGTCATGCGCGGGGAGACCTACCTGAGCCCCGCGATCTCGCGCCAGGTCGTGGACGGCTACGTGCAGCGCGTGGGCAGCGGCGCCGGGCCGGATCCGCTGACGCCGCGCCAGCGCGACGTCCTCAAGCGCATCGCCGAAGGCCGCAGCACCAAGGAGATCGCCTTCGACCTGAACCTCTCGGTCAAGACGGTAGAGACGCACCGCGCGCAGATCATGGATCGCCTCGGCATCCGGGATGTCGCCGGCCTCGTGCGCTACGCGATCCGCGCCGGGCTGGTCCCGCCCGAAACCTGAGGCTTCTCAGGGGCTTGGGCGGTACCGGGGTTTCCCCTAGCAGCCTTCAGGGACGACCCGATTACGCGGCCCGGCGGCGCTGCCTACATTGGCGCCATGGGTCCGAGCGCGTCCCCCACGGGGATCGTCATTCTCGATGGCAGCCCCGCGTTCGTGGCGGCCGCCCAGGACTTCATCGACGGTCTGACTGGTTACGCCCCGGTGGCACCCGGCGTCGTGCTGGTGGACCTCGCATTGGGGGGGCTCGAGCTTGCCCAGCGCGTCAAGCAGGGCAATCCAGCGCAGTGGGTGATCGGTCTTGCGCTGTTTCCCACGCCGGAGCTCATCGCGGAAGGCGAGCGGATCGGCATCGACGCGATCATCTCCAAGGAGGCGTTCGCCGACGAGCTGCCCGGCGCCCTGCGGCGCCTGGGGGCAGGACGCTGATCCGTCCGCCGCGTGCGCTCCGCAACCGACACCGGCAGGCAACCGCACGCAGAGGGCCTCTGCCTGCTCATGGTGGAGGACAACGCCAATGACGCCGAGCTCATCCAGGCCTATCTGAGCGAGGCGCGCCGCGGCGGCGCGCAGGTGCTGCACGCGCGCACGCTCGCCGAGGGCATCTCGCTGGCGCGCTCGCGCAGCGTTCAGGTGGTGCTCCTCGACCTCGACCTGCCCGACAGCCACGGCTTCAGCACGCTCGAGCGCATGCGCGACGCGGTTCCGGGGCCCGTCATCGTCATCTCGGGCAACGGTCACCCGCGGCTGGAGGACGAGGCGTTGCGCCGCCGCGCCTACGACGTGATTGCCAAGCATGAGCTGGATGCCGCCACGCTGCGCCGCGTGCTGCGCCTGGCGAGCCTGCACGAGCAGGCCAACCGCGCGAATGCCCATCCGGACGGCCGGTATCGGGCGCTCGTCGAGAACAGCTCGGAAGCGCTGGTCCTGCTCGACGCCGAAGGACGGATCGAGTACTCGAGCGCGGCGATGCGGCGCCTGCTGGGCTACGACGCGATGGAGGTGTTGAACCAGTACGCGCTGAGCTATGTGCAGCCCGAGGACCGCGGCACGGTGCAGGAATCGTTCAGGCGGCTGTGTGCCACGCCGCGCGGGCGCGCGACGTTGCGCGTGCGGTTCCGCCACAAGGACGGCCGCGCGCGCATCCTGGAGAGCAGCCTCGCGAACCGGCTCGACGAAAGCGACGTGGCGGCCATCGTCTGCAGCCATCGCGACCTGACCGACGCCGAGGAATTCCGGGCGCGCTTCGACGCCACCTTCGAGCACGCGCCGCTCGGGCTGGCCCACGTGGACCTGGACGGCCGCATCCTGCTGGCGAACCGGCGCCTGTGCGCGATGCTCGACTACACCCGCGAGGAGCTCGTGGGCCGCACGGTGCGCGAGCTCTCGCATCCCGAGGACATCGACTCGACCGTCGAGCAGCGCGCCGCCCTGCGCCGCGGCGAGATACCGCAGTTCAGCGTGCGCAAGCGCTACCTGCGCAAGGGCGGTCTGCCGGTCTGGGTGCGGCTGACGGTCTCGCTCGCGCGCAACGCGCAGAGCGAGCCCCTCTACGACATCGCGGCCTTCGAGGACATCACCGACGACGTGCGCAAGGAGCGCGCGCTGCAGCAGAGCGAGGCGCGGCTTCGCAGCCTGGTCGAGCTGTCTTCCGACTTCTACTGGGAAACGGACGCCGAGCACCGCATCTCGACGCGCGGCTCGGGCCCGCGGCCGACTGCCGCCGCCACCTTTCCCGACGCCGGGCTCGGCAAGCGGCGCTGGGAGCTGCCCTTCCATACGCCCGACCTGCAGGGCTGGATGGCCCACAAGGCCGTGCTGGACGCCCACGAGCCCTTCCAGGACTTCGAGTTCTCGCGGCCGCTGCCCGATGGCCGCGTGCGGCACTTCTCGATCCGCGGCGAGCCGATATTCGACGCCGCCGGCGAATTCCTCGGCTACCGGGGCGTCGGTACCGACATCACCGAGCGGAAGGTGTCGCGGGAAATCCTGGCGCTGGAGCATTCAGTGGCTCGGCACCTCGCGGCGGCGGAGACCGTGGACGAAGCCCTGCAATCGGTCATCCGTGCACTCTGCGAAACGCAGGGCTGGGAGGAGGGACGCTTCTGGCGCGCCGACGAGGAGGCCGGCGTACTGCGCTTCGGCGGGATGTGGCACGCGCCCGGGCTGGGCGAAGCGCCTTCCCTCGAAGCCTTGCGCGCACTCACCTTCCGCCGCGGCGAGGGCCTGGCGGGCGTCGTCTGGGAGCAGGCCGAGCCCCTCTGGATCGCCGACGCGCAGCAGGACCCGCGCGCCGCGGAGCATGCGCTCGCCGTGGCGCCGCTGCGCGGCGCGTTCCTGTTCCCGGTGCTCGCCGAGGGCCGGGCCGTCGGCGTGCTCACGTTCACCAGCACCGACGTGAGGCGCCCCGACGAGCGGCTCACCCGCGCGGTCGGCACCATCGGCAGCCAGATCGGCCAGTTTCTGAGGCACCGCGGCAGCGAGGAGGCGCAGCGCCGCTTCCGGGCGGGCCTGGACGCCTCGGCCGACATGATCCTGCTCATCGATCCGCGCCGCATGCGCTATGTCGACGTCAACGAGGCGGTGTGCCGCACGCTCGGCTACTCGCGCGAGGAGATGCTGGCCATGGGCCCGCAGGACATCATTCCCGAGCCGCGCGACCCGCTGCAGCGCGACTACGAGCGGTTCATGGCGGACCCGGGGTCGGTGCATGGCATGAGCGGCACCTACCGGTGCCGCGACGGCACGATGATCCCGTTCGAGTCGACGCGGCGCGTGCTGCAGACCGAGAGCGGGCCGCTGATCGTGGCGATCTCGCGCGACGTGCGCGAGCGGCGCGAGGCAGAGCTGGCCCTGCGCAAGAGCGAAGAGCGGTTCCGCAGCCTGACCGCGCTGTCGGCCGACTGGTACTGGGAGCAGGACGCGGAGCTGCGATTCATCGAGACCGGCGGCACGCAGACGGAGCGCGGCGGGATCACGGCGGCGCAGCACGTTGGCATGCGCCGCTGGGAGCTCCCGGGAACCGAGCCGCTGGAGGGCGATTGGGCGAAGCACCAGGCGCTGCTCGCCGAGCGCAAGCCGTTCCGCGACTTCATGATCCGGCGCTACGGCAACGACGGGGCCGAATACTACGTGAATGTCTCCGGCGAGCCGATCTTCGGCGCGGCGGGCGAGTTCCTCGGCTACCGGGGCGTCGCCAAGGACGTGACGGACAACGTGCGGGCGCTGGTGGCCCTGAGGGCCAGCGAGGAGCGGTTCCGCAGCCTGACCGAGCTGTCGTCGGACTGGTACTGGGAGCAGGACGCCGGCTTCCGCTTCACGGTCCTGCAGGGGCCGGGGGCCGCCTCGCTCGCCAACGGCGACGTCTCGCGGTATGTCGGCAAGACGCGCTGGGAAACGGCCGACCTCGAGCCGGTCGAGGGCACCTGGGCGTCGCACCGCGAGAGGCTGGAGCGCCGCGAGCGCTTTGCCGACTTGATCCTGCGACGCCGGTTCGACGATGGCAGCGAAGGCTACATGAGCGTGACGGGCGAGCCGACGTACGGTGCGGACGGCCGCTTCACGGGCTACCGCGGGGTCGCGCGCAACGTCACCGAGAAAATGCGCGCGGAACGGCGCATGCGCATGCACGCGGAGCGCCAGGCCGCGCTGGCGAGCTTCGGCCAGTTCGCGCTGGGCCGGCGCAGCTACGAGGAGCTGTATGCCGCGGCCGTGCATGCGCTTCGCGGCGAGGACGTGCAGGCGGTCTGGCTGGTCGAGATGGTGGCGGAACGCGGCGAGTACCTCGTGCGTGCCGCGCTGGGCGAGGGGCCCCAGGCAGCCATCGGCAAGAGCGGGCGCATGGCCCGGGAGAGCGTGTGGCCCGAGATTCTGCGGGACAACTCCGCGCGCACCGCGGGCCGCGCGTACCTGCAGAGCCTGCCCACCGACCAGCCCTGGCTCGAATGGCTGCGCGGCATGCGCAGCGCGGTCTTCGCGCCCGTGCGGCACGACGACGTGCCCACCGGGCTGCTCTGCCAGTATTCGGCGCGGGACAACTCGTTCGGCGCCGAGGACGTGCGCTTCGCCGAGGCGGTGGGGCACGTGCTCTCGACTGCGCTGCAGCGGCTCAAGGCCGAGGAGCGCCTCTCGCACCTGGCGCAGTTCGATCCGCTGACCGGGCTGCCGAACCGGACGCTGCTCCAGGACCGGCTGGCGCAGACCATCCTGCAGTCGCGGCGCAAGGCGTGGCTGACGAGCGCGCTGTTCGTCGACCTCGACCGCTTCAAGCTGGTCAACGACACGCTGGGCCACTACGCCGGCGACCTGCTGATCGCGGAGGTCGCGCGGCGGCTGCTGCGCTGCGTGCGGCCGGGCGACACCGTCGGCCGCATCAGCGGCGACGAGTTCGCCATCGTGCTCGCGGATCTTGCGCACGCGGATGACGCGGCGCTGGTCGCGCAGCGCGTGCTCGACGAGCTGTCCGAGCCCTACCTGCTGGCCGGCAACGAGGCTTACGCCACGGCGAGCATCGGCATCGCCACGTTCCCCGGCGACGGCGACGACGCGGAGACGCTGCTCAAGAACGCCGACATCGCGATGTACCGCGCCAAGGAATCCGCCCGCAACTGCTACCGCTTCTTCACCGCCGAGATGAACGAGCGCACGGTCGAGCGGGTGCAGCTGAACGGCGACCTGCGCCGCGCGGTCGAGCGCGGCGAGTTCGAGCTGCACTACCAGCCCAAGGTCCGGCTGGCGACCGGCGCGCTGACGGGCTTCGAAGCCCTGCTGCGCTGGAACCATCCGCAGCGCGGCCAGGTGATGCCGGGCGAGTTCATCCCGGCGCTCGAGGAGTCCGGGTTGATCCTGCCGGTCGGGGAATGGGCGATCGGGGAGGCCTGCGCTCAGCAGCGCCGCTGGCTGCGCGAGGGCCGGCTGCCGGTGCCGGTGGGCGTGAACCTCTCGCCGAAGCAGTTCCGGCGGGGCGACCTGGACCGCCTGGTGCGCGAGATGCTGGCACGCGAGCGGATCGACGCCGAGCTGCTGGAGCTCGAGATCACCGAGAGCTGCCTGATGGACGACCCGGAGGCCGCCGTGCGCGTGATGCACAACCTGCGGGCGGCGGGCCTGAGGATCTCCATCGACGATTTCGGCACCGGCTACTCGAGCCTGTCGTATCTCACCCGGCTGCCGCTGTCGGCGCTCAAGATCGACCGCAGCTTCGTGCGCGACGCGGGCGAGAGCGCCGAGGCGGCCTCGATCGTGCGCGCGGTGATCGAGCTCGCGCAGAACCTGCGGTTCACGGTCGTGGCGGAGGGCGTGGAAACCCGCGAGCAGGTCGATTTCCTGCGCAGCCACGACTGCGGCGAGGCGCAGGGCTACTACTTCGGCCGGCCCGCGCCGGCCGGGCAGGCCGGGAAGCTGCTCGCCCGCGCCTAGGCGGGCCGGGCCTTGTCCAGCCGGCGCGCGAACACCGTCATTTCCTTCTCGGCCTGCCGGTCGCCGCGGGCGCGCGCGGCTTCGATGCCCTGCGCGTAGGCCTCGCGCGCCTCCTGCGCGCGCCCGGCCTCGGCCAGCGCGCCGCCGAGCGCCTTCCACGCGGCCGAGTAGCCGGGGTCGCGTCGCAGCGCGTCGCGCAGGTGCTCGATGCCGCGCTCCCGTTCCCCGGCCTTGAGGTACTCGCGGCCGAGCGAGAAGCGCAGCAGCGCGCCGTCGCGCGGCGTGTCGAGGAGCTTCTCCAGGCTGGCGATCAGCGGCGTGGGCATTTCGGCTAAGATTCCCGGAGACATTCTAAGGTTCCGACGCGGCCATGAAGACCCCGATCCAGACGCGTGATGCGCCGGCAGCCATCGGCGCCTACTCCCAGGCGGTGCGCGCCGGGGACACCGTGTACCTCTCTGGGCAGATCGGCTTCGACCCGTCGAGCATGCAGCTCGCCGACGGGATCGACGCCCAGATCCACCGGGTGTTCGCCAATCTCGCCGCCGTCGCCCAGGCCGCCGGTCTCGGCCTGGGCCACGCCGTGCGCATGACCGTGTATCTCACCGACCTCGCGCATTTCGCCAAGGTGAACGAGATCATGGCGCAGTACGTCCCACAGCCCTACCCGGCGCGGGCGGCGGTCGGCGTCGCGAGCCTGCCGCGCGGCGCACTCGTCGAGATCGACGCCATCCTGCACGCCGGTTGACCCGCGCGCCGACTCCCGCCACGGCGAAGAAGCTCGCCAAGCTCGGGATCCGCTCGCGCTTCGACCTCCTGTATCACCTGCCGCTGCGCTACGAGGACGAGACCAGGCTCACGCCGGTGGGCGAGGCGCCGGCGGGCACGCCGGTGCTGGTCCAGTCGCCGGTGCGGCGCGCCGAGGTCGCGTTCCGGCCGAAGCGGCAGCTCGTCGTGCATGCCGACGGACTCGTGCTTCGATTCCTGAATTTCTATGGCAGCCAGCTCAAGCAGTTCGAGCGCGCCGCCGCCGAAGGGCGGCAGGTGCGCGCCTACGGCGAGGTGCGGCCGGGATGGTTCGGCGCCGAGATGGTGCACCCCCGCTATCGCGTGGTGGCCGAAGATGAACCCTTGCCCCGCACCTTGACGCCCGTCTATCCGACGACCGCCGGCCTCGGACAGGCGACCCTGCGGGACCTGGTTCGCGATGCGCTGGAATCCGAGACGATCGAGGAGACGCTGCCCCCCGCGTTGCTGCGCCGCCACGGCCTTGCGCCGCTCGCCGAGTGCATCCGGCTCCTGCACCGCCCCGAGCCCGGCGCGGAGACCGGGGCGGCCTGGCGGCGGGTCAAGTTCGATGAGCTGCTGGCGCAGCAGCTGCACAAGCAGATGCTGTACCGCCACCGGCGCGAGCGGCCCGCGCCCGTGCTGCCGTCGGACGGGCCGCTGCTGAGGCAATTCCTCGGCCGGCTGCCGTTCCGCCTCACCCGGGCGCAGCGCCGGGTCATGGCCGAGATCCTGCGCGACCTCGCGCAACCGCATCCCATGCAGCGTCTCCTGCAGGGCGATGTCGGCAGCGGGAAGACCATCGTTGCCGCGATCGCCTGCCTCGCCGCCGTGGATGCGGGTCGCCAGGCGGCGGTCATGGCGCCCACGGAGATTCTTTCCGAGCAGCACTATCGCAAGTTCTCCAGCTGGCTGGCGCCGCTCGGCGTGCCGCTGGCGTGGCTGCATGGCGGCCTGCCCGCCGCCGAACGCCGCCGGGTGCGCCGGGGGATCGAGGCCGGCGAGACGGCAATCGCGATCGGCACGCAGGCGCTCTTCCAGGAGAGTGTCGACTTCAAGAGCCTCGCGCTCGCGATCGTGGACGAGCAGCACCGCTTTGGCGTGAAGCAACGGCTCGAGCTGCGGCGCAAGAGCGAGCGCGCGGCCGCCCATCAGCTGATGATGAGCGCGACGCCCATTCCGAGGACGCTCGCGATGACCTATGACGCGGACCTCGACCTGTCGACGATCGACGAGCTGCCGCCGGGCCGGCGACCGGTCACCACGCGCCTCGCGTCCGCCTCGAGGCGCGGCGAGGTCCTGGAGCGAATCCGGGCCGCGTGCGCCGAAGGCCAGCAGGCGTACTGGGTGTGTCCCGTGATCGAAGAGTCCCGCGAGGGCGATCTGCAGGCCGCGCTCGAGGCTTTCGAGGAGCTGCGCCGCGAGCTGCCGGCGCTGCGCACGGGCCTGCTGCACGGGCGCATGCCCCCGGCGGACAAGGCGGCAGCCATGGAGGCGTTCGCCGCGGGCCGCACGCAGCTGCTCGTGTGCACCACGGTCATCGAGGTCGGGGTGGACGTGCCCAATGCCTCGTTGATGGTGATCGAGCACGCGGAACGATTCGGGCTCGCGCAGCTCCACCAGTTGCGCGGGCGGGTCGGGCGCGGCGCGCGCGCGAGCGACTGCATCCTGCTCTTCCAGGAGCCCCTCACGGAGGGCGCGCGCGCGCGCCTCAAGGTGATCTACGAGAACGCCGACGGCTTCGCGATCGCCGAGCAGGACCTCGCGCTGCGCGGGCCCGGCGAGCTGCTGGGCGAGCGCCAGAGCGGCGAGGCCGAGCTGCGCTTTGCCGATCTGCTCGCCGATCAGCCGCTGCTCGAGGCGGCGCGCGAGGCCGCGGCCGAGCTGCTGTCCGGCGCCGAGGCGCAGGCGCGGCGGCACGTCGACCGCTGGCTGGGCGCGCGCGCGGACTTCGTCCGGGTCTAGACTGGGCCATGCGCTGGGCGCTCATCGAATCCCGCCTCGACGCCTACGAGCGGCTGCTGCGGCTGGACAAGCCGGTCGGCACGCTGCTGCTGCTGTGGCCGACGCTGTGGGCGCTGTGGCTCGCCTCGGGCGCGACGCCGCCCGTCGAGCTGATCGCGGTGTTCTGCGTCGGCACGCTGCTCATGCGCTCGGCGGGCTGCGCGGTCAACGACTACTTCGATCGCCGCTTCGACCGCCACGTCGCGCGCACGCGCGACCGGCCGCTCGCCGCCGGCGAAATCCATCCGGCGGAAGCGCTGGCGGTCGCGGCGCTGCTCGCCGGCGCCGCGTTCGGGCTCGTGCTGATGCTCAACCGCCTGGCGCTGCTCTTGTCGTTCGCCGCGCTGGCGATCGCCATCAGCTACCCGCTCACCAAGCGCTTCTTCGCCCTGCCGCAGCTGTACCTCGGCATCGCCTTCGGCTTCGGGATCCCCATGGCCTACGCCGCCGTCCAGGGCCGGCTGCCGGCGGAATGCTGGGTGATGCTCGCCGCCAACGTGTGCTACGCGTTCGCGTACGACACGGAGTACGCGATGGTCGACCGGGACGACGACGCGAAGATCGGCATGCGCACCTCGGCGCTGACCCTCGGCAGGTTCGACGTGGCGGGGGTCATGATCGCCTACGCGGGCATGCTCGCGCTGCTGGGCCAGGTGGGCCGCATGGCGAAGCTGGGCTGGCCGTATTACGCCGGGCTCGCCGTGGCGGCCGGCTTCATGGGATATCATTTCCACCTGATCCGCGGCCGCACGCGCGAGGGCTGCTTCCGGGCCTTCCGGCACAACAACTGGGTGGGCGCGGCAGTGTTCGGCGGCATCGCCGTGCACTACTGGCTCCGCTAATCTCCCGCCATGGCCCTCGAAACCCCCCTCGCGACCTACCCGTTTCTCACCGGCCCGCTGCGCGGCACGCAGCTGGCGCTGTTCGCTTCGCGCCTGCTGCACCAGGGGCCGGGCCAGATGGAAAGCATCGCGCTGTCGGCGATCGCGGCGGTGCGCGTCGGCTACCAGCGCAACTTCGGCAGGATCGCGTGGGGCGCGGTGCTCATCCTGGTCGCGATCCTGCTGGTCGTGATCGCAGGCCCGCTGTCCGGCGCCGCCGCCGAAGCCGCGGCCGAGATCAACGGCGCCAATTCGATCGCCAGGCTGCTGCGCGGGACGCTCGTCTTGCTGGGCGCCGTTGCCAGCATCCTGCCGGCAGCCGGGGTGGCGAGCCTGCTCGGCGGTGGGGCGCTGGCGGCGTTCGGCTGGATCGGCACGACGACGATGGTGCTGTCGCTGCCTTCCGCGGAGAACGCCTACCCGGTGCGCGGCCAGAACCGCACACTGGTGGAATTCGCCGAGCTGCTCGCAGAGCGCGTCGCCCAGCACAAGTCCTGAGATGCACTACGCGGACCTCCGGGAATTCCTCGGCGGGCTGGAGGCGCTGGGGAAGCTGAAGCGCGTCTCCGTCCCGGTGTCGCCGCGCCTCGAGATGACCGAGGTCTGCGACCGCGTGCTGCGCGCGGGCGGGCCGGCGCTGCTCTTCGAGAGGCCGGCAGGCCATGACATGCCGGTGCTCGGCAACCTGTTCGGCACCGTGGAGCGCGTGGGCCTGGCCATGGGCGTCGAGGCCGGACAGGACCCGGGGCCGGCGCTGCGCGATCTCGGGCGGCTGCTCGCGGCGCTGCGCGAGCCCGATCCGCCGGGGAGCCTGCGCGAGGCGGTGAGCCGCCTTCCGCAGCTCGCGAAGCTGGCGTCGAAGGTGTTCGACATGGCGCCCAGGAGCGTCGCGAGCGCGCCGTGCCAGACGCAGGTCTGGGAAGCGAAGGACGTCGACCTGGGCAGGCTGCCCGTGCAGACCTGCTGGCCGGAGGACGCCGGACCGCTCGTCACCTGGGGGCTGACGGTCACGCGCGGTCCGCTCAAGCCGCGCCAGAACCTCGGCATCTACCGGCAGCAGGTCATCGGACCGAACCGGTTGATCATGCGCTGGCTCGCGCATCGAGGCGGCGCGCTCGACTTCCGCGACCACCAGCTCGCGCACCCGGGCGAGCCTTTTCCGGTCGCGGTCGCGCTCGGCGCCGACCCTGCGACGACGCTGGCGGCCGTGACGCCCGTGCCCGACGCGCTCGGCGAATATCAGTTCGCCGGCCTGCTGCGCGGCGCGCGCACCGAACTCGTGAAATGCATCGGCAGCGACCTGCAGGTGCCCGCGCGCGCCGAAATCGTGCTGGAAGGGCATCTCGCGCCGGGCGACACCGCGCTCGAAGGCCCTCACGGCGACCACACCGGCTACTACAACGAGGCAGAGCAGTTCCCCGTGCTCACGGTGGACCGCATCACGCTGCGGCGCGACCCGATCTACCACTCGACCTACACCGGCAAGCCGCCGGATGAGCCCGCGATGCTGGGCGTCGCGCTGAACGAGGTCTTCGTTCCGCTGCTCGCCAAGCAGTTTCCCGAAATCGCCGACTTCTACCTGCCGCCGGAAGGCTGCTCGTACCGGATGGCGGTGGTCAGCCTGCGCAAGCAGTACCCGGGCCACGCCAAGCGGGCGATGTTCGGCATCTGGAGCTTCCTGCGCCAGTTCATGTACACCAAGTTCATCGTGGTGGTGGACGAGGACATCGACGTGCGCGACTGGAAGGAAGTCGTCTGGGCGATCACGACACGCGTGGATCCGGCGCGCGACACCCTCATCGTCGAGCACACGCCGATCGACTATCTCGATTTCGCCAGCCCGGTCGCGGGGCTCGGATCGAAGATGGGCATCGACGCGACCTCGAAGTGGCCGGGCGAGACCGGCCGGCGCTGGGGCCGTCCCATCGCCATGACCGACGACGTGCGCCGCCGGGTCGACGCGCTCTGGAAGGAGCTCGGGCTCTAGGTCAGGCGGCTGCGCGCACGCGCGCGGCGCCGTAGCGGCCTATCAACTCGGCGTGCTTGCGGCGCGCCGCCTCCACGCTCTTCGCCTTGACGTGCCCGAAGCCGCGAATCGTCTCGGGCAGCGAGGCGATCTCGACCGCAAGCGCATGGTTGTCGCGCGACAGCCCCGCCAGCAGCGCCTCGACCGACTGCTCGTACTCGGCGATCAGCGCGCGCTCCATGCGGCGCTCCACAGTACGCCCGAAAACGTCGAGCGGCGTCCCGCGCAGGCCCTTCAGCCGCGCGAGCAGGCCGAACGCGCGCAGCATCCACGGGCCGAAGCGCATCTTGCGCGGCTCGCCCGTCTGCGCGTCGGGCTTGGCGAGGAGAGGCGGCGCCAGATGGAAATTCAGCCGGTAGTCGCCTTCGAACATGGCGTCGATCTTCTTCATGAAGTCGCCCGAGACGAACAGCCGCGCCACCTCGTACTCGTCCTTGTACGCCAGCAGCTTGGCGTAGTAGCGCGCGACGGCCTCGGCGAGCTTGGTGCCGCCGACGCGATCCTGCTCGGCGGCGCGCACCCGCTCGACCAGTGCGCGATAGCGGGCCGCATAAGCCGCGTTCTGGTATCCGGTCAGGTGCTGGACGCGCCGCTCGACCAGCTCGGCGAGGTTGCGGGAAGCGTGCTGCGCGATCGGGATCACCTCCGCGGGCAGCGCGAGGCGCCGCACGCGCTCCAGGTCGACGGCCGCGCGCCGGCCCCACAGGAAGCTCTGCCGGTTGAAGTCCACGGCCACGCCGTTCAGCTCGATGGCGCGCTCGAGGGCCTCGCGGCCGAGCGGCACCCACCCCTTCTGCCACGCATAGCCGAGCATGAACATGTTGGTGGCGATCGAGTCGCCCATCAGCGCGGTGGCGATCTCCGCGGCGGGCACGAGTTCCACGCCCTTGCCGCCGCAGGCCTCGGCGATGTCGTGCTGCAGGTTCGAGCCGGGCAGCTGCCAGTCCGGGTTCTTCACGAAGGCGGCGGTCGGCGTGGTGGTGCCGTTGATCACCGCACGCGTCCGGCCCGCGCTCATCTTGTCGAGCGCGTCGCCGCTCGCGCTGACGACCAGGTCGCAGCCGATGACCAGGCGCGCGTCGCCCGAGCCGAGCCGGGCCACGTGCACCTGGTCGGCGCGTTCCGCGATGCGCACGTGCGACATCACCGCGCCGTACTTCTGCGCGAGGCCGGACATGTCGAGGACCGATACCCCCTTGCCCTCCAGGTGCGCCGCCATGCCGAGGATCTGGCCAATGGTGATCACCCCGGTGCCGCCAATGCCCGTCACCAGCACGCCGCAGGGTTCGTCGAGCGGGGCGGGGATCGCGTCGGGGAGCGCGGGAAACTCACCGCGGTCCGCGGCTGCTCCGCGCTTGCCCTTGCGCAGCTGCCCCCCTTCGACGGTCACGAAGCTCGGGCAGAAGCCCTTCAGGCAGGAGAAATCCTTGTTGCAGGTGGACTGGTTGATGGCGCGCTTGCGGCCGAACTCGGTCTCCAGCGGCTCGACGGACAGGCAATTGGATTTCGCGCTGCAATCGCCGCACCCTTCGCACACCATCTCGTTGATCACGGCGCGCCGCGCCGGATCGGGGTAGGCATTGCGCTTGCGGCGGCGCCGCTTCTCCGAGGCGCAGGTCTGGTCGTAGATCAGCGCGGATACGCCGGGTTGCTCGCGCAGCCAGCGCTGCACGGCGTCGAGCTCGTCCCGGTGGCGCACGGTCACGCCGGGCGCCCAGTTCGTGCCCGCCGGGTATTTCTCGGGCTCGTCGGTCACGATGACGATCGGCTTCACCCCTTCCGCGGCGATCTGGCGGGAGATCATCGCCGGGTCGAGCGGGCCGTCGTGCTGCTGCCCGCCCGTCATCGCGACCGCGTCGTTGTACAGGATCTTGTAGGTCATGCGGACCTTGGCCGCCACCGCGGCGCGGATGGCCAGCAGCCCCGAGTGGAAATAGGTGCCGTCGCCGAGGTTCGCGAAGATGTGCTTTTCCGACGTGAACGGCGCCTGCCCGATCCAGGGCGCGCCCTCGGCGCCCATGTGCGTGAACGTGGACGTGTTGCGGTCCATCCACACGGCCATGAAGTGGCAGCCGATGCCCGCGGTCGCCCGGCTGCCCTCAGGCACGCGGGTGGAGGTGTTATGCGGGCAGCCGGAGCAGAAATAGGGCTGGCGGATCGCGGTCACGCGCGGCGCAGCCAGCGCCTTCTCCTTGAAGTCGAGGAACGCGAGGCGCTCGCGGAACTGGCTGCCGAGCTTCGCCGCCAGGCCCAGCTTCTCCAGCCGCTTGGCGATGGCGCGCGCCACGATCGCCGGGTTGTGCTCGTAGTGCGCGGGCAGCAGCCAGGTCCCCGCCGGCTGCCCCTCGGCGCGGCTCCATTCGCCGTTGTCGTCGAACTTGCCCACCACGCGCGGCGCGCGCCTGGCCGCATCCCAGGAGTAGAGCTCCTCCTTGATCTGGTACTCGATCAGCTGGCGCTTCTCCTCGACGACGAGGATCTCCTCCAGCCCGCGCGCGAACCGGCGCGCGCCCTGCGGCTCCAGCGGCCAGGGCATCGCCACCTTGTAGACGCGCAGGCCGATGTCGCGCGCCGCCGCCTCGTCGATGCCGAGGTCGGCGAGCGCCTGCATCGTGTCGCCGAAACTCTTGCCGGTGGTGACGATGCCGAGCCGCGCGTCGGGCGCGTCCCACACCACCCGGTCGAGGCCGTTGGCGCGCACGTAGGCGAGCGCGGCGTACACCTTCCAGTCGAGCAGGCGCATCTCCTGCTCGAGGAATCCGTCCGGCCAGCGGATGTTGAGCCCGTCCGCGGGCAGGCTGAAGTCCGCAGGCAGCTTCACCTGCACGCGCTCCGGATCGACGATCACCGAGGCGCCGGACTCGACCACGTCGGTGACGCACTTGAAGCCGATCCAGCATCCCGAATACCGGCTCATCGCGTAGCCGTGCAGGCCGAAGTCCAGGTAATCCTGGACGTTGGCCGGGTTGAGCACGGGGATGCAGCAGGCCTTGAGAATGTGCTCGCTCTGGTGGGCGAGCGTCGACGACTTCGCCGCGTGGTCGTCGCCGGCGAGCACCAGCACGCCGCCGTGCTTCGACGTCCCGGCGGAATTGGCGTGCTTGAACACGTCGCCGCAGCGGTCCACGCCCGGCCCCTTGCCGTACCACATGCCGAACACGCCGTCGTAGTTCGCGCCGGGAAACATGCCGACCTGCTGCGTTCCCCAGATCGCGGTCGCGGCCAGGTCCTCGTTGACGCCCGGCTGGAAGCGGACGTGGTGCGACTCGAGGTGCTTCTTGGCGCGCCACAGGGACTGGTCGAGCCCGCCGAGCGGCGAGCCGCGGTATCCGGACACGAAGCCCGCCGTGTTCAATCCCGCGCGGCGATCGCGATCGCGCTGCAGGAGCAGCAGGCGGATCAGGGCCTGTGTCCCCGTCAGGAAGACACGACCCTTCTCCAGCGTGTATTTGTCGTCGAGAGAGACCTCGGCGAGCTTGCGGGCATCGACCGGCGCATTCATCGGGCTGCCTCCGTGGCTAGCGCAGTTCTATCACAGCCTTAGACCGCGGCGCGCGAATTGATTCGCTCCGCGGGCCGGTCCCAGTAAGGCTCCGGGCCGAAGGATTCCGCGAGGAAATCGATGAACACCCGGGTCTTGGCGGGCAAGTGCCGCCGATGCGGGTAGACGGCGTAGATACCCACGTCGGTGCCGAAGTCGTATCCCGGCAGCAGCGCGACCAGTGAGCCGTCCTCGAGCTGCCGGCGCACGTCCCAGGTGGACTTGAGGGCCACGCCGAGTCCGGCCACTGCCCATTCGCGCAGCACCTCCCAGTTGTCGCAAGCGTAGCGGCCGGT
>DASUFW010000198.1:0-1520 GCA_036274335.1 Burkholderiales bacterium
TTCCTCCCTGCGCGCTTCCGCGAGGCGCACCACGCCCACGTGGCGGCCTTCGGGCGCACCGGCATCACCAGCCGGCGCATGGGCGACCAGACGACGCTCTGGGCGCTGCGCGCCGACGGCGAGGAGTTCCCGATCGAGGCCTCCATCTCGCAGTCGGGCGACGGCGGCCGCCACCAGTACACGGTGATCCTGCGCGACATCACCCTGCGCCTGGAGCGCGACCGGCGGCTCGAGCGCCATCGCGAGGAGCTGCGCGAGCTCTCCGCGCGCGTGCTGGAGGCGCGCGAGGAGGAAAAGACCCTGATCGCGCGCGAGCTGCACGACGAGCTGGGGCAGCTGCTCACCGCGCTCAAGATGGACCTCGCCTGGCTGCGCGGCCGCGGCGGCGCCCAGGACGAGCTCGGCCCGCGGCTCGCCGCGATGGGCGAGATCGTGGACCGCATGGTCGGCTCGACGCGGCGCATCGCCGCGGACCTGCGCCCGCTGATGCTCGACGACCTGGGGCTGGCCGACGCCGTGCACTGGCTGGTGGACGAGTTCTCGGGGCACTCGGGCGTGCGCTGCGAGCTGGAGGTGGACGGCGAGGACGCCTTCCACGCGCTCGACCCGAAGGTGGCGACCGCCGTGTACCGCGCGCTGCAGGAATCGCTCACCAACGTCGCCAAGCATGCGCACGCCAGCCGCGTGCGCGTGGCGCTGCGCGCGTCGGGCGGCGAGGTGCTGTTCGAGGTCGAGGACGACGGGCGCGGCATCGATCCCGCCGACCTCGGCAAGCCGCGCTCGCTCGGCCTGAAGGGCATGCGCGAGCGGGTGACCTACCTCGGCGGCAAGCTCGAGGTCCAGCGCGGCACGCCGCAGGGCACGCGCGTGCGCGCGCGCGTCCCGCTGCGCGCCGCGGAGGCCGCGTGATCCGCGTCCTCGTCGTGGACGACCACCAGATCGTGCGCGACGGCCTGCGCCGCATCCTGTCGGCGCACGCCGACCTGGAAGTGGCCGACGAGGCCGCCGACGGCGACGCGGCGCTCGCGCTGGTGCGCGCCAACGACTACGACGTCGCGGTGCTCGACATGTCCATGCCGGGGCTCTCGGGCATCGACCTGATCCGGCGTCTGCGCCGGGAGAAGCCGGGGCTGCGGCTGCTGGTGCTCTCCATGCACGGCGAGCGCCAGTACGCCGCGCGCGCGATGAAGGCCGGCGCCTCGGGCTACCTCAACAAGGACAGCGCCGCCGAGCAGCTGGTGGGCGCGCTGCGCAAGATCGCCGCCGGCGGGGTGTACCTGAGCGACAAGGCGGCGGAGAGCTTGGTGGAGTCTGGCCGCCGTTCCAGCGCCGAGCTTTCCGATCGAGAGCTGGAGGTTGTGCGGCTGCTCGCGGAGGGCCTGGGGCCGACCGAGATCGGCGAGCGCCTGCATCTCTCGGTGAAGACGGTGAGCACGCACAAGGCGCGCGCGCAGGAGAAGCTCGGCCTGCAGGGCACCGCGGAGCTGGTCCGCTACGCGATCGAGAACAAGCTGCTGTAG
>DASUFW010000199.1:0-11506 GCA_036274335.1 Burkholderiales bacterium
GCGTTCCGCTCGATCGCCTGGCGCGGCCGCCACCTGGTGATCGGATTCGCGGCGGGCGACATCCCGAAGCTGCCGCTCAACCTTGCGCTCCTCAAGGGCGCCGCGGTGGTCGGCGTGTTCTGGGGCGACTTCACGCGGCGCGAGCCGAAAGCCTTTGCCGAGAGCGCGCGCCAGCTGATGCGCTGGTTCGAAGAAGGCAAGCTCAAGCCGCACGTCTCGGCCACCTTTCCCCTCGAGAAGGCCGCGGAGGCCATGAACCTGCTCGCGTCGCGCAAGGCGAAGGGCAAGGTCGTCGTCCAGATCGGTGCTTAGCGAGTTCACCGGCGCCCTGGCGAGCCTCGCGGCGCCCGGGGTCATCGCGGCCTGTGCGTTCGTGGTGCTCGCCGCATATGCGCTGCGCGGGGCCACCGGCTTCGGGGCGGGCGTGGTGGCCCTTCCTGCGCTGGCGCTCGCCATGCCGCTCACGGTGGTCATTCCGGTGATCACGACGCTCGGCATCGTCGCTTCCCTCGGCCAGTCGGTGCAGGAGATCCGGCACGTGGACTGGCGCGCGCTGCGCGGGCTGGCGGTGCCGTCCGCGATCGGCGTCGCGCTCGGCCTGTGGTTGTTCGCGTCGCTCGACCCGCGCCTGCTGCTGCGCGCCTTCGCCGCCTTCATCATCGTCTACGGGCTGTGGTCGCTCGTCCCACGGCGTCCCCGCCTCGCGCTGCCGCGTGCCGCGCTCGCGGCGACTGCCGGCGGCGCCGGGGGCCTGGTGGCGACGCTCTTCGGCGGCATGGCAGGGCCCTTCTACGCCATCTATCTGCGTGCGCTCGCCCTCGACAAGCGGCGCTTCCGCGCCAGCATCTCGTCCGTGCTGCTGTGCCTGGGCCTCGCGCGCGCGGGCGGCTACGGCAGCCTGGGGTTCTTCGACCGGCGCGCGCTGGCGCTGCTCGTCGTCTTCTTTCCCGTGATGGCGGCCGGCATGGTGGCCGGGGACCGCTGGCACGCGCGCCTCGACCAGGCAAAGTTCGAGCGCGTCGTCGCCCTGCTCCTCGCCGCGAGCGGCGCGGTCCTGCTGCTCAAGTAGTAGGGGGCGCCAGGTCGCCGCGGCCGAGCGGCCGCTGCATCTGCACGCTGTCCACCCAGCGCCCGAACTTGTATCCCACCGAGCGGAAGGTGCCCGCGCGCAGGAACCCGTGGCGGGCGTGCAGCGCGATGGAGGCGGCGTTCGCGCTGTCGCCGATCACCGCGATCAGCTGGCGGTAGTCGAGCCGCTCGCACAGCACGATCAGCTCGGCGAGCAGGCGCGAGCCGATGCCGCGGCCGAGGTGTGCGTCCTTGATGTAGACGGAATCCTCGAGGGTGTACCGGTACGCGCTGCGCAGGCGGTAAGGCGCGCAGTAGCCGTAGCCGAGCACTTCCCCCGCCTGCACCGCCACCAGGTAGGGCAATCCGCGCGAGCGCACGTCGGCGTGGCGCCGGGCGAGCTCCCCGGCATCCGGCGGCACTTCCTCGAACGACGCGAGCCCGCGCAGCACGTGGGGGCGATAGATCGCCTCGATGGCCGGGATGTCCCCCGGCGTGGCGTCGCGAATGTCCACGCTAGCGCGCGTAGTCCGGCTGCTCGCGGTCGAGCAGGCGCTTGAGCGCCTCGAAATGGGCGCCCGCGTACTTGGGCGTGTCCGCGAGGATCATCCGGTAGGTGTCGCGCACCACCTCCGGCCGCACCGGGCGCAGGGGCAGGCCGGTGGCCCGCGCGAGGACCTGCAGGCGGCAGGCCCGCTCGAGGTAGTAGAGCGCGTCGAAGGCCTCGGCGACCGTCCTGCCGACGACGAGGACGCCGTGGTTGGCGAGGAACAGCACCCGCTTGCCGCCGAGCACGCGCGCGAGGCGATCGCCCTCCGCGTCGTCCACCACCAGCCCGTTGTACTCGTCGTCGTAGGCGATGTCGTCCGCGAATCGCAGGGCATTCTGCTCGACCATCTCGAGGCGACCGGGCACGGTGAGCGTGAGCGCCGTCGCATGCGGCATGTGCGTGTGCAGGACGCAGGCCGCCCTGGGATTGGCGAGGTGGATGCGCGAGTGGATATGGAAGGCGGTCTTTTCCGCCTCCCCCTCGCCTTCCAGCACGGTGCCGTTCGGGTCGAGCACCAGGAGGTTCGACGCCGTCACCTCGCTCCAGTGCAGGCCGTAGGCGTTGAGGAGGAAGCGCTGCCCGTCGGGGAGCATGAGCGTGAAGTGGTTGCACACGCCCTCGTGCAGGTCCATGCGCACCGCGAGGCGGAAGGCGGCGGCGAGGTCGATGCGCGCCTGGCGCTCCGCGGCCACCGCCACGCCGCGCGTTTCGCTCTTCCCCATGGGACGATTATATGCGACATCCGTCACAGGTCCGGCCGGGACCCCCTTGTACCATCGGCAGTCAAGGGGGCCGGACGCCGACTTGAGAGAAACGCGCGACCTGGCAATTGCATTCGTCGATCTCGCCGACAGCACGCGGATGTTCCGCGAGCTGGGCGACGCCGCGGCGCGCGACCTCACGCAGGGCTTCTACGGCGAGGTCGAAGCCACCTTGCCGCCCTTCAGGGGCCGCCTGATCAAGACGCTGGGCGACGGGGTGATGTGCGCGTTCCCCGACCCGGACCAGGCGGTGCTCGCCATGAGCGAGCTGCACGCGCACCTCGCGAAGGCGACGGTCTCGGACCAGATGCTGCGCATCCACACCGGCGTGAGCTGGGGCTCGGTGATCACCGAGGGCGCCGACATGTTCGGCACCACCGTCAACATCTCGGCTTACCTGGCCGCCATCGCGCGCACCGACCAGATCCTCGCGACACAGACGGCCGTCGACCGCCTCTCGCCCGGCATGCGCGCCTGCGCACGCGCGGCCTACACCGCACGCCTCAAGGGCGACGACGCCGAGTCGCTGGTCCACGAAATCCTCTGGCAAACGGACCGCTCCGAGGTCACCGACCTCAACCCGGCCGCCGTCGGCCTGCTGCCCGCCGACGAGGGCGCGCTGCAGCTGCGCTTCGGAGGGTCGCTCTACCGGCTGAACGCCTTCCAGCACCGCATCCTGATCGGCCGGGATCCCGGCAACGGCATCGTGGTGAACGACGAGTTCGCCTCGCGCGTGCACGCGGTCGTGGAGGTGGACACGATCCGCTTCAAGCTGATCGACCGCAGCGCGAACGGCACCTACGTGGCGATCGACGGCACGCCGGGCGAGCTGCGCGTGCTGCGCGGCGAGACCGTGCTCCCCGGCAGCGGCCGCATCAGCCTGGGACGCTCGTTCTCCGATCCCCGCGCGCAGCCGATCGCGTTCCGGCGCGACGCGCGCGCCCTCTACCGGGTCTAGAAAGGAAAAAGGCCGCCCTGCGGCGGCCTTCTTCCCGGGGCAAGACAGCCTCGCGCTAGCTTCCGCTCGCCGCCGCCGTCACTTCCGCGCCCGGCGCTTCCTCGGCCGGCGCCGGAATTTCGAGCAGCGGGGGCTCGGCGGCCTGGTCCTTGCGGACCTTGTGATAGGCCATGCCGGTGCCCGCCGGGATGAGCCGGCCGACGATGACGTTCTCCTTCAGGCCGCGCAGTCCGTCGCGCTTGCCCATGATCGCCGCCTCGGTCAGCACGCGGGTGGTCTCCTGGAAGGAGGCCGCGGAGATGAACGAGTCGGTCGACAGGGACGCCTTGGTGATGCCGAGCAGCATGTAGGAGTACACGGCGGGCTTCTTGCCGTCCTTCTCCGCCTTCTCGTTCTCCTCGAGCACCTCGGCGCGCTCCACCTGCTCGCCCTGGATGAATCCCGTCTCGCCCGGATCCTCGATCTGCACGCGGCGCAGCATCTGCCGCACGATCACCTCGATGTGCTTGTCGTTGATCTTGACGCCCTGCAGCCGGTAGACGTCCTGCACCTCGTCGATGATGTAGCGCGCGAGCGCCTCCACCCCGAGCAGGCGCAGCAGGTCGTGCGGATCCACCGGGCCGTCGACGATCATCTCGCCCTTGTTCACCACCTGGCCGTCGTGCACCAGCACGTGCTTGTCCTTCGGGATCAGCTCCTCGTGCTGGGTGCCGTCGAGGTCGGTGATCACCAGGCGCTGCTTGCCCTTGGTGTCCTTGCCGAAGGAGACGGTGCCCGTGTACTCGGCGAGGATCGCCTTGTCCTTGGGCGCGCGCGCCTCGAACAGCTCGGCCACCCGCGGCAGGCCGCCGGTGATGTCGCGGGTCTTCGAGGTCTCCTGCGGGATCCGCGCGAGCACCTCGCCGACCTGCACCTGCTGGCCGTCGCGCACCGCGATGACGGCGCCCACCGGGAAGCTGATGTTCACCGCATGGTCCGTGCCGGCGATGCGCACGTCTTCGCCCGCCTCGTTGGTCAGCTTGACCGACGGGCGCTGGCCCTTGGCGGTCGCGCTGCCGCGGCGCTTGTGGTCGATGACCACCAGCGTCGAGAGGCCCGTCACGTCGTCGATCTGCTTGGCGACCGTCACGCCTTCCTCGACGTGCTCGAACTTCACGGTGCCGGCGTACTCGGTGACGATCGGGCGGTGGTGCGGATCCCAGGCCGCGACGATCCTGCCCGCGCGGATCGAGTCCCCGTCCACCACCTGCAGCGTGGCGCCGTAAGGCACCTTGTGGCGCTCGCGCTCGCGGTTGTTGTCGTCGACGATGGTCACTTCGCCCGAGCGCGAGATCACCACCTTGTCGCCCTTGGCGTTGCCGACGTAGCGCATGGTCGGCGAGAAGCGCACGGTGCCGGCCGACTTCGCCTCCACCTGGCTCTGCACCGCCGTCCGGCTGGCCGCGCCGCCGATGTGGAAGGTCCGCATCGTCAGCTGCGTCCCCGGCTCGCCGATCGACTGCGCCGCGATGACGCCGATCGCCTCGCCCACGTTCACGATCGAGCCGCGGCCGAGGTCGCGCCCGTAGCACTTGGCGCACACGCCCCAGCGCGTGTCGCAGGTGAGCGGCGTGCGCACCTTGACCTCATCGATGCCGACGTTGTCGATCGTGTCGATCGCCTCCTCGTCCACCAGCGAGCCCGCCTCGTACAGCGTCTCCTGGGTCTCGGGGTTGACCAGGTCGATGGCCAGCACGCGGCCGAGGATGCGCTCGCGCAGCGCCTCGACCACCTCGCCGCCCTCGACCAGCGCCCGCATGGCGATGCCGTTCTGCGTGCCGCAGTCGTCTTCCGTCACCACCAGGTCCTGCGTGACGTCGACCAGGCGGCGCGTGAGGTAGCCGGAGTTCGCGGTCTTCAACGCGGTGTCGGCCAGGCCCTTGCGGGCGCCGTGCGTCGAGATGAAGTACTGCAGCACGTTCAGGCCTTCGCGGAAGTTGGCCGTGATCGGCGTCTCGATGATCGAGCCGTCGGGCTTGGCCATCAGCCCGCGCATGCCGGCCAGCTGCCGGATCTGCGCGGCCGAGCCGCGCGCGCCGGAGTCGGCCATCATGTAGATCGAGTTGAAGGCCTCCTGCCGGATCTTCTTGCCGTTGCGGTCGACGGCCTCCTCGGTGCCGAGCTGCTCCATCATGACCTTGCCGACCTGCTCGCCGGCCCGCGACCAGATGTCGACCACCTTGTTGTAGCGCTCGCCGATGGTGACCAGGCCCGAGGTGTACTGCGACTCGATCTCCTTCACCTCGGTTTCGGCGGCCGAGATCAGCTCCTGCTTGGCCGTCGGGATGCGCATGTCGTGCACGCCGAACGAGATGCCGCCGCGCGTGGCCATGGTGAAGCCGGCCTGCATCAGCTTGTCGGCGAAGATCACCGTCTCGCGCAGCCCGCAGCGCCGGAAGCCCGCGTTGATGAGGCGCGAAATCTCCTTCTTCTTGAGCGGCTTGTTGAGCAGGTCGAACGACAGCCCCGCCGGCAGGATCTCCGACAGGAGCGCGCGGCCCACCGTGGTCTCGTAGCGCTTGATGCGCTCGACCTTCTCGCCCTCCGGCGTCAGGTCGACCTCCTTGATGCGCACCCAGGCGCGCGCATGCAGGTCCGCCTGCCGCGACTCGTAGGCGCGGGACACTTCGGCCAGGTCCGCGAAGCTCATGCCTTCGCCCTTGGCGCCGACGCGCTGGCGCGTGGCGTAGTACAGGCCCAGCACGATGTCCTGCGACGGCACGATGATCGGCTCGCCGTTGGCGGGCGAGAGGACGTTGTTCGAGGCGAGCATCAGCGTGCGCGCCTCCATCTGCGCCTCGAGCGACAGCGGCACGTGCACGGCCATCTGGTCGCCGTCGAAGTCCGCGTTGAACGCCGCGCAGACGAGCGGGTGCAGCTGGATCGCCTTGCCCTCGATCAGCACCGGCTCGAAGGCCTGGATGCCGAGGCGGTGCAGCGTCGGCGCGCGGTTCAGCATGACCGGGTGCTCGCGGATGACCTCCTCGAGGATGTCCCAGACCTCCGGGCCCTCGCGCTCGACCAGGCGCTTGGCCGCCTTGATCGTGGTCGCGAGCCCGCGCAGCTGGAGCTTGTGGAAGATGAACGGCTTGAACAGCTCGAGCGCCATCTTCTTCGGCAGGCCGCACTGGTGCAGGCGCAGCGTCGGGCCGACCACGATGACCGAGCGGCCGGAATAGTCCACGCGCTTGCCGAGCAGGTTCTGGCGGAACCGGCCCTGCTTGCCCTTGATCATGTCGGCGAGCGACTTCAGCGGCCGCTTGTTGGTGCCCGTGATCGCGCGGCCGCGGCGGCCGTTGTCGAGCAGCGCGTCCACCGACTCCTGCAGCATGCGCTTCTCGTTGCGCACGATGATGTCGGGCGCGTTCAGCTCGAGCAGCCGGCGCAGGCGGTTGTTGCGGTTGATGACGCGGCGGTACAGGTCGTTCAGGTCCGACGTCGCGAACCGGCCGCCGTCGAGCGGCACGAGCGGGCGCAGGTCGGGCGGCAGCACCGGCAGCACGGTCAGGACCATCCACTGCGGGTTGTTGCCGGACTCGATGAACGACTCGAGCAGCTTCAGGCGCTTGGTCAGGCGCTTGATCTTGGTCTCGGAGGTCGTGCCCTCGATCTCGCCGCGGACCTTGCCGACCTCGGTCGAGAGGTCGATGGTCTTCAGCAGCTCGAGGATCGCCTCGGCGCCCATGCGGGCGTCGAACTCGTCGCCGTACTTCTCGATCGCCTCGAGGTACATCTCGTTCGACAGCAGCTGGCCGCGCTCGAGCGGCGTCATGCCCGGGTCGACGACCACGAAGGCCTCGAAGTAGAGCACGCGCTCGAGGTCGCGCAGCGTCATGTCGACCATGAGGCCGATGCGCGAAGGCAGCGACTTCAGGAACCAGATGTGGGCGACCGGGCTCGCGAGCTCGATGTGGCCCATGCGCTCGCGCCGGACCTTCGACTGCGTGACCTCGACGCCGCACTTCTCGCAGATGACGCCGCGGTGCTTCAGGCGCTTGTACTTGCCGCAGAGGCACTCGTAGTCCTTCACGGGCCCGAAGATCGTCGCGCAGAAGAGCCCGTCCCGCTCCGGCTTGAAGGTGCGGTAGTTGATCGTCTCCGGCTTCCTGACCTCGCCGAACGACCAGGACTTGATCATGTCCGGGCTGGTCAGCGCGATGCGGATCGAGTCGAAGTTCTCGACCTGGGCCTGCGGCTTGAAGAACCTGAGGAAATCTTTCATTCGATCACCCTTCCTGCTCGAGCTCGATGTTGATGGCGAGGGAGCGGATTTCCTTGACCAGCACGTTGAAGGACTCCGGCATGCCCGCGTCCATCGAGTGGTTGCCGTCCACGATGTTCTTGTACATCTTGGTGCGGCCGTTCACGTCGTCGGACTTGACGGTCAGCATCTCCTGCAGCGTGTAGGAGGCGCCGTAGGCCTCGAGCGCCCACACCTCCATCTCGCCGAAGCGCTGTCCGCCGAACTGCGCCTTGCCGCCGAGCGGCTGCTGCGTGACGAGGCTGTACGGCCCGGTCGAGCGCGCGTGCATCTTGTCGTCGACCAGGTGGTTCAGCTTAAGCATGTACATGTAGCCGACGGTCACCTGGCGGTCGAACGGCTCGCCCGTGCGGCCGTCGGTCAGCGTCGTCTGGCCGGACACCGGCAGGTCGGCGAGCTCGAGCAGGCCCTTGATCTCGGCCTCGCTCGCGCCGTCGAACACCGGAGTCGCCATCGGCACGCCGTTCGTCAGGTTCCGCGCCAGCTCGCGGACCTCGTCGTCCGTCAGCGAGGCGATGTCCTCCTTCTGGCCGCCCGTGTCGTTGTAGACGCGGTCGAGCAGCTTCCTGAGGTCCGTCATCGCCTCCTGCGCCTCGAGCATCTTCCCGATCTTCGTGCCGAGGCCGCGCGCGGCCCAGCCGAGGTGAGTCTCGAGGATCTGGCCGATGTTCATGCGCGAGGGTACGCCCAGCGGGTTCAACACGATGTCGACCGGCGTTCCGTCCGCGAGGTACGGCATGTCCTCGACCGGGACGATCGTCGAGACGACGCCCTTGTTTCCGTGGCGGCCGGCCATCTTGTCGCCCGGCTGGATGCGGCGCTTCACCGCAAGGTAGACCTTGACCATCTTCAGCACGCCGGGCGCGAGGTCGTCGCCCGCCGTGATCTTGGCCTTCTTGCCCTCGAAGCGGCGCTCGAACTCCTTGTGCTGCTCCGCGAGCCGCTTGCGCGCGGCCTCGAGGGCGGCCGAGGGGCCCTCGTCCCGCATGCGGATCTCGAACCACTCTTCGCGCGGCAGCTCGTCGAGGAACTCCGCGGTCACGTCCGAGCCGGCCTTCAGGCGGCGCGGGCCGCCGCTCGCGGTCTCGCCGAGGAGCTCGGCGCGCAGGCGCGAAAACAGGTCGTCCTCGAGGATGCGGCGCTGGTCGTTCAGGTCCTTGCGGACCTTCTCGATCTCGGCCTTCTGGATCGCGAGGGCGCGGCTGTCCTTCTCGACGCCGTCGCGCGTGAACACGCGCACGTCGATGACGGTGCCGTCCATGCCCGGCGGGACGCGCAGCGACGTGTCCTTCACGTCGGAGGCCTTCTCGCCGAAGATGGCGCGCAGCAGCTTCTCCTCCGGCGTCAGCTGGGTCTCGCCCTTCGGCGTGACCTTGCCGACCAGGATGTCGCCCGCCTTGACCTCGGCGCCGATGAACACGATGCCGGCCTCGTCGAGCTTCGCGAGCGCGGTGTCGCCGACGTTCGGGATGTCCGCGGTGATCTCCTCGGGCCCGAGCTTGGTGTCGCGCGCGACGCAGGTCAGCTCCTCGATGTGGATCGTCGTGAAGCGGTCTTCCTCGACCACGCGCTCCGAGATCAGGATCGAGTCCTCGAAGTTGTAGCCGTTCCACGGCATGAACGCGACCAGCATGTTCTGGCCGAGCGCGAGCTCGCCGAGGTGCGTCGACGGGCCGTCGGCCAGCACGTCGCCCTTCGCGATCGCGTTGCCGACGCGCACCAGCGGCTGCTGGTTGATGCAGGTGTTCTGGTTCGAGCGCGTGTACTTCGTCAGGTTGTAGATGTCGACGCCCGGCTCCCCTGCCGTGACCTCGGACTCGTTGACGCGCACCACGACGCGCGACGCGTCGACCGAGTCGACGGTGCCGCCGCGGCGAGCGATGACTGCGACGCCGGAGTCGATCGCCACCGTGCGCTCGATGCCCGTGCCGACGAGCGGCGTGGACGAACGCAGCGTCGGCACCGCCTGGCGCTGCATGTTCGAGCCCATGAGGGCGCGGTTCGCGTCGTCGTGCTCGAGGAACGGGATCAGCGCGGCCGCCACCGACACGATCTGGCGCGGCGACACGTCCATGTACTCGATGCGCTCCGCCGGCATCAGCGTGAACTCGTTCTGGTAGCGGCAGGAGACGAGCTCGTCGGTGAAGCGGCCCTTCTCGTCGAGCGGCGCGTTCGCCTGGGCGATCACGAACTCGCTCTCCTCGATCGCCGACAGGAAGTCGACGTCGCCGGTCACGCGCTTCTCGTGCACGCGCCGGTACGGCGTCTCGAGAAAGCCGTACTTGTTGGTACGGGCGTAGACCGCGAGCGAGTTGATGAGGCCGATGTTCGGGCCTTCCGGCGTCTCGATCGGGCACACGCGGCCGTAGTGCGTCGGGTGCACGTCGCGCACCTCGAAGCCGGCGCGCTCGCGCTTGAGCCCGCCCTCGCCGAGCGCCGACACGCGGCGCTTGTGCGTGATTTCGGACAGCGGGTTGTTCTGGTCCATGAACTGCGAGAGCTGCGAGGAGCCGAAGAACTCCTTCACCGCGGCCGCGACCGGCTTCGCGTTGATCATGTCCTGAGGGTTGATCTCCTCGTTCTCCGCGAGCGTCAGGCGCTCCTTGACCGCGCGCTCGACGCGCACCAGGCCGATACGGAAGGCGACCTCCGCCATCTCGCCGACGCAGCGCACGCGGCGGTTGCCGAGGTGGTCGATGTCGTCCACCTTGCCGTCGCCGTTCTTGATCGCGATGAGCGTGCGCAGCACGTCGACGACGTCGGACATCGGCTCGCCGTACTTGGCGACGAGCCGCTTGCCCGTTTCGTCCTTGCGCTGCTCGGAGACGGTCGCGAAATAGCGGCCGTCGTAGAGGATGCCCGGCTCCTCGAGCCAGCGCTCCACCCCGGCGTCGGTGAGGCCCTCCGGAACCGCGCGGTTCACTCGGCGGTTGAACTTCATGCGGCCCACGGCCGACAGGTCGTACCGCTCGCCGTTGAAGAACAGGTTGTGGAACAGGTTCTCGGCCGCGTCCTTGGTCGGCGGCTCACCCGGGCGCATCATCCGGTAGATCTCGATGAGCGCCTCGAGGCGGGTCGTGGTCGCGTCGATGCGCAGCGTGTCCGAAACGTACGGGCCGCGGTCGAGGTCGTTCACGTACAGCGTGCCGATCTGCTCGACGTTGGCGTTGACGAAGCGCTCGACCAGCGGCGGGTTCAGCACGTCGTTGGCGGACGCGAGCACCTCGCCGGTCTGCGGGTCGGCAACGTCGTGCGCGAGGATCTTGCCGTCGAGGTATTCGACGGGCACGGCGAGGCGCTTGACGCCCGCCTCCTCGAGCTGGCGCACGTGGCGCGCGGTGATACGGCGGCCTTCCTCGACGATCACCTTGCCGTTCGCGCTGATCTCGAACATCGCGGTTTCGCCCCGCAGGCGCTCGGGCACGAGCTCGAGCTCGACACCCTTCTTCGTCAGGTGCACGGTGTTGCGGTCGAAGAACAGGCGCAGGATGTCGGCGTTCGAGTAGCCGAGCGCGCGCAGCAGGATCGTGACCGGGAGCTTGCGGCGCCTGTCGATGCGCGCGAACACGCAGTCCTTGGCATCGAACTCGAAGTCGAGCCAGGAGCCGCGGTACGGGATCACGCGCGCCTGGAACAGGAGCTTGCCCGAGCTGTGGGTCTTGCCCTTGTCGTGGTCGAAGATCACGCCCGGGCTGCGGTGCAGCTGGGACACGATGACCCGCTCGGTGCCGTTGACGATGAAGGTGCCGTTGTCGGTCATGAGCGGCAGCTCGCCGAGGTAGACCTCCTGCTCGATCGCGCGCTTGACGCGCGAGGCGCCCGGCGACTCCTTGTCCATGACGCGCAGCCGCAGCCGGACGCGGATCGGC
>DASUFW010000200.1:0-6296 GCA_036274335.1 Burkholderiales bacterium
CGTGCTGTACCTGATCTGGAAGGACCCGTGGATGACGGTGTCGCGCGACACCTACATCTCGCGCACCCTGGCCGTGTTCGGCATGCGCACGGTGCCGGCGCAATCGAGCGAGCGCTACCCGAAGCTGGCCGATCTGCGCGCGCCCGCGGCCGAGCTCGTGCTGCTCTCCACGGAGCCGTACCGCTTCCGCGAGCGGCATCGCGCCGAGATTGCGTCGCTCACCGGCCGGCCGACGCTGCTCGTCGACGGCGAGATGACCTCGTGGTACGGGCCCCGTGCCATTGCGGGCCTCACATACCTGCGGGAGTTCGCGGCGCACGCGATGCGCGCCTGACGCCGGCGCCTCCCTGATTCTCATGATGGCGCGAGGCCGGGGGGTTGACTATGCTGTCGCCCACAGCAAGGGGGGCGGTTCCATGAGCCTGTATGCGCTCAAACCGAAGTTCCAGGCACTGCTGCGCCCGATGACGGGGGCGCTGCACCGGCTCGGCGCGACCGCCAACCAGGTGACGATCGGAGCCTGCATGGTGTCGGTAGGCCTGGGCGCGCTGCTGTGCGCGAACCCGGCGCCGGCGCTGTTTCTCCTGGTGCCCGCATGGCTGCTGCTGCGCATGGGCATGAACGCGATCGACGGCATGCTCGCGCGGGAGTTCGGCCAGCAGACGCGGCTGGGCGCCTACCTGAACGAGCTCACCGACGTGATCTCGGATGCGGCCCTGTACGCGCCGTTCGCGCTTCTCCCGGGATCCAGCCCCTGGCTGGTCGGCGTGCTGATCGTGCTCGCCGTGGTGTCGGAGATGGCGGGCGTGCTGGCCGCGGCGCGCGGCGCCGAGCGCCGCTACGACGGACCGATGGGCAAGAGCGACCGCGCGTTGGTCTTCGGCGCGACGGGACTGCTGGCGGGGGCAGGCGTACCGATGACGGGCGCGATCGACTGGCTGTGGGGCGCCGTGATCGCGCTTCTCGCGCTCACCGTGGTGAACCGCGTCCGCCGCGGCATGGCGAACGGACGCTAGGCGGTCCAGGAAGGAATCGCGGATGCGACGCGCAGAAGAAAGGACTTTCACGACGCACGACGGCACGGCGCTTTTCTACCGGCACTGGCCCGCCGAGGGCGCGAAGGCCGAACGCGCGATCGTGCTGTTCCACCGCGGGCACGAGCACTCGGGCCGCCTGCAGCACATCGTCGATGAGCTCGAGCTCCCCGACTGCGCCATGTTCGCCTGGGACGCCCGCGGCCACGGCCGCTCGCCCGGCGCGCGCGGCGACAGCCCGGCGTTCGCGGCCTCGGTCAAGGACGTCGACGCCTTCGTGCGGCACGTGGCGCAGGCCTACGGCCTGCGCATGGAGAACATCGCCGTGATCGCGCAGAGCGTCGGGGCGGTGCTGGTCTCGACCTGGGCGCACGACTACGCTCCGCGCGTGCGCTGCCTGGTGCTCGCGGCGCCCGCCTTCAAGGTCCGGCTCTACGTCCCGTTCGCGCGCGCCGGCCTCGCGCTGCTATACCGGCTGCGCGGCAACTTCTTCGTGAATTCCTACGTCAAGGCCAAGTTCCTGACGCACGATCCGGAGCGCATCCGCTCCTACGAGAGCGATCCGCTCATCACGCGGCCGATCTCGGTGCGCATGCTGCTCGCCCTGTACGAGGCGGCGGAGCGCGTCGTGGCCGACGCGCGGGCGATCGTGCTGCCGGTGCAGCTGCTGGTGTCCGGCGCCGACTGGGTGGTGCACACCGGGCCCCAGTACGATTTCTTCGAACGCCTGGGGTCGGTGGACAAGGAGCGGCACGTCCTGCCCGGCTTCTTCCACGACACGCTCGGCGAGCGCGACCGGGCGGTCGCCTTCGACAGGATCCGGGGCTTCCTCGCCCGCCACTTCGGCCGCCCGGCCCAAGCGCCCGCGCTGCTGGAAGCGCATCGAGCGGGGTACACGCTCGACGAGGAGGCGCGCCTGTCGCGCCCCCTGCCCGCGCTTTCGCCGAAGGGCCTGATGTTCGCCGCTGTGCGGCTGTCGATGCGCACGCTGGGCAGGCTTTCCGATGGCGTGCGCCTCGGTCTCGCGACGGGCTTCGACTCGGGCAGCATGATGGATTACGTGTACCGCGACCGCGCCGGAGGCATCACGCCCCTCGGGCGCCTGATCGACCGGAACTACCTGAACGCGATCGGCTGGCGGGGCATCCGCGTGCGCAAGCAGCACCTGGAGCGGGCGATCGCCGCGGCCGCGGCGCGCCTGCGGGCCGCCGGCCGTCCGGTACGCATCGCCGACATCGCGGCGGGACACGGACGCTATGTGCTCGAGGCGCTGGACAAGCTCGAAGCGCCGCCGGAGGCGATCCTGCTGCGCGACTACAGCGACCTCAACGTGCGCGACGGCGAGGCGCTCATCGCCGACAAGGGTCTCGAGCGCGTCGCGCGCTTCGAGAAGGCCGACGCCTTCGACGAGGAAGGCGTTGCGCGCCTCCAGCCGCGCCCGTCGATTGCTGTCGTCTCCGGGCTGTACGAGCTGTTTCCCGACAACGACCAGGTGCTCGCGTCGCTGCGTGGCCTCGCGCGTGCCGTGGAGTCGGGCGGCTACCTGATCTATACCGGGCAGCCCTGGCACCCCCAGCTCGAGCTCATCGCGCGCACCCTGACCAGCCACCGCGGCGGCCAGGCCTGGGTGATGCGCCGGCGCACGCAGGCGGAGATGGACGCGCTGGTGCGGCAGGCCGGCTTCGAGAAGCTCGAGCAGTGGACCGATGACTGGGGCATTTTCACCGTCTCGCTCGCCGGGCGCGGCTGAGTCGCGCCCCTGGAAGCGCGCGCTCGCCTGGCTGGCGCTGCTCGCGCCGGCGTTCTTCGCGAGCTACGGGTTCGCGAACTGGGTCGCGAGCCGACGCGCCGACGTCGGCGCGATCGTCTTCGCCTGGGAGAGCGGCATTCCGTTCCTGTCCTGGACCATCGTGCCCTACTGGACGATCGACGCGCTCTACGGCCTGTCGCTCTTCCTCTGCGCGAGCCGGGACGAGGTCGACACCCTCGGCAAACGGCTGCTGCTCGCGCAGGCAATCTGCATCGCCTTCTTCCTCGCGTTTCCGCTGCGCTTCACCTTCGCGCGTCCTGCGACGGACGGCGTCTACGGCTGGATGTTCGACGTGCTCATGGGCTTCGACCAGCCCTTCAACCAGGCGCCCTCCTTGCACATCGCTCTGCTGGTCATCCTGTGGCTCGTGTACCTTCGCCGCCTCTCGGGCGGCTGGCGCTGGCTGGTGCACGGCTGGTTGGCGCTGATCGGCGCTTCGGTGCTCACCACCTACCAGCATCACTTCATCGATGTCCCGACGGGCGCGCTGGTGGGATGGCTGTGCGTGTGGCTCGTGCCCGACGAGGGATCCTCGCCACTACGCGCCGCCCGCCTTTCGCGCGACCCCCGGCGCCGCAGGATCGCCGCGTACTATGCAGCGGGGGCGGCGGCACTCGCCGCACTCGCGCTGCTCGCCGGCGGGTGGGCGCTCTGGCTGCTGTGGATCGCCTTCTCCCTCGGCGTCGTGGCCGCGATCTACGCCTTCCTCGACGAAACGGCCTTCCAGAAGGGCATGGACGGCTCGTTGAGTCCCGCGGTGCGCTGGCTGCTGGCCCCCTACGTCGCGGGCGCCTGGCTCAACTCGCGCTGGTGGACGCGCGCGCAGCCCGCCCCGGACACGGTGCTGCCGGGGCTGCTGCTGGGGCGGCTTCCGGGCCCCCGGGAGCGGGCGGCCTACGGCTTCGGCTCGATCGTCGACCTGACTGCGGAGCTGCCGTGCGTCGTCCCCGGCGTGCGATACGCCTGCGTGCCCCAGCTCGATCTCACCGTGCCCAGCCGCGACCACCTCGAGCGCGCCGTTCGGGCCATCGATGCCGCGATGGCAAGCGGTCCCGTGCTCGTGTGCTGCGCGCTCGGCTATTCGCGCAGCGCCACCGCGGTGGCGGCATGGCTGGTCGCGACGGGCCGCGCCGAAGGCGCCGAGCAGGCCGCCGAGCAGCTGCGCCGCGTGCGCCCCGCGTGCGTGCTGGGTCCGGAATTGATCGATAGCGTGGGCCGGTTCGCGGCCCGGGCCGCCGGGCTGGGAACTTCGCGATGAGCGCCGAGAACGAGCGCTGGATTGCGGCGACGGCCGCGGCCCTTTGCACCGCGAGCCGCTGGCTCTCGGCGGCCTCTCTCGTCCTCGTCGGCGGCGCCCTCGCCCTGCTCTCGATGCGTGCCTCGGGCGTGCCGGCCCTCGGGGCGCAGGCCGCGGTGATCGCGCTCGGCGCCGTGCAGGTCTACCTGGCGATCCGCATCGAGTTCGACCGAGCGGTCTTCGCGCGCGCCGCAGCGAGCCCGGCCGGCTTCGCGGGCTTCGACGAAGCGCTCGCAAGCCTGGGATGGGCGCGCGGCACGCCCGGAACGCGCACGCCGGAATCGCGCACGTCGGGATTGCACGCGCTGGTGCGCAGGAGCGCGTGGCTGCTCTGCGCGCAATTCACGCTCGTGCTGGCGAGTCTCTGGCTGCCATGAGCCGACTGGGCAACGCGCTGGGCAACGCGCTCACGGGATTCACGCGCGTGGTCACGGGCGCACGCCCCCGCTGGCTCGGCTGCGCGCCCTCCGCCGAGCAGCGCATCTACTTCGGGAACCACACGAGCCACGCCGACTTCGCCCTGATCTGGTCGTCGCTTCCCCGCGCGTTGCGCCGCCAAACGCGCCCGGTCGCCGGCGCGGACTACTGGGGGCGCGGCCGGCTCCGCCGCTACGTCATCCGCGAGGTGCTCCGCGGCGTGCTTGTCGAGCGCGGCGGCCACGGGCGCGCGGGCGACGCGATCGACATCATCGTCGGCGCGCTGGAAGGCGGCGACTCGCTGATCGTCTTCCCCGAGGGCACGCGCAACACGACCGACGAGGTGCTGCTGCCCTTCAAGAGCGGCCTGTATCGCGTCGCCTGCCGCCGGCCCGACGTGGCGCTGGTGCCGGTATGGATGGAGAATCTGGGGCGCGTGCTGCCCAAAGGGGACATCATCCCGGTGCCGCTGCTGTGCTCGGTCAGCTTCGGCGCGCCGATGCGTTTGCTCGCGGGCGAGGACAAGGAGGCGTTCCTGGGGCGCACCCGGCAGGCGCTGCTCGACCTGGCGGCCTCCACCCATCCCCGCTGATGCCCTCGTTTGCGCAAAGCGATACGTTCCTCCTGGCGGCCGGCGTGCTCGGCGTGCTGCTGCTCGCGTCAGTGACGGGCTTCGCGTTGAAGCGCGCGGTGGCTGGCGGTCGGCCGCACGCCGCGATCGACAACCTGAACTCGCGCGTGCGCTCCTGGTGGTTGATGGTCGCGGCGATCGGCCTCGCCTTGCTCGCTGGAAAGACCGGGGTGATCGCGCTCTTCGCGTTCGCTTCGTTCACCGCACTGCGCGAGTACACGTCCATCGCGCCGACGCGCCGCGGCGACCACCTCGCCCTGCTTCTCTCCTTCTTCCTGGCGGTTCCCTTCCAGTACCTGCTGATATGGATGGAGTGGTACGGCTTCTACACGATCTTCATCCCCGTGTACTGCTTCCTCGTCCTGCCCACGCTCTCCGCCGTGCGGGGCGAAGTGCGCGACTTCATGCAGCGCGCGGCGGTCCTGCAATGGGGCCTCATGATCTGCGTGTACTGCCTTTCGCACGTCCCGGCGCTGCTGAGCCTCGACATCCCCGGCTACCAGGGACGCAATGCCTTCCTGCTCGTGTTCCTCATCCTGGTCGTCCAGTCGAGCGACGTGCTGCAGTACGTATGGGGAAAGCTCCTGGGCAAGACCAAGATCGCGCCGGAGGTGTCCCCCGGGAAGACCGTGGCGGGCCTTGTCGGCGGGCTGGCGTGCACGGCCGTGCTGGGCGCCGCGCTCTGGTGGATCACCCCGTTCACCCCTGCGCAAGCCGGCCTGATCGCCTTCGGGCTGGCCCTCATGGGTTTCCTCGGTGGCCTGGTGATGTCCGCGATCAAGCGCGACCGCGGGGTCAAGGACTGGGGGACGATGATCGAGGGACACGGCGGCGTGCTCGATCGGCTGGACTCGGTCTGCTTCTCGGCGCCGATCTTCTTCCACATCGTGCGCTACTGGTGGACGCCCTGACCGGCGCGCGCGCCTAGGGCGCGAGCATCGCGCGCCTGATCGCCTCGTGCTCGATGAAGTCGCGGCCGTCGCGAGGCACGAGCGCGGCGTGCGCGCGCACGCGGTAGCAGTCGGGGTCGTAAGGCGACTGGGGCTCGATGCCCTGCTCGAGCCGCCGCGCCGCCGAGAGCATCCGCTCGCGGAAGGCCGCCACCGC